>JBEAXP010000069.1:0-12531 GCA_041159745.1 Actinomycetota bacterium
AGCCCCGAAAAACTCGACGACTTCGAGGAATTGCTCCGCGGCTATGGCATCGTGGAGCTCCAGCGAACCGGCCGAGTGGCCCTCCCCAAACTCGACAAAGAGGCGCGTTCGCGCGTCGCCAAAGGAAAGGCAAGTTGAACATGGCAGCGAAGATGTATTACGACGCCGATTGCGACGTCTCCATCATCAAGGGTCGCAAGGTCGCGATCATCGGCTACGGCTCCCAGGGTCACGCGCACGCGCTGAACCTGAAGGAGAGCGGCGTGCCGGTGGTCGTGGGTCTGCGCGAAGGTTCGGCGTCGGCCGCCAAGGCCGAGGCCGCTGGTCTCGCGGTGAAGTCGATCGCCGATGCCGCCAAGTGGGCCGACGTGATCATGCTCACCATGCCCGACACCGAGCAGAAGGCTACGTACGACGCGCACATCAAGCGCTACATGAAGGCCGGCAAGGCGCTCGCGTTCGCGCACGGATTCAACATCCGCTTCAAGCGGATCCGTCCGCCCAAGGGCGTCGACGTGATCATGATCGCACCGAAGGGTCCGGGCCACCTCGTGCGCCGCACCTACACCGAGGGCGGCGGTGTGCCGTGCCTCATCGCCGTCGAGCAGGACGCCACGGGCAACGCCAAGAAGGTCGCGCTGTCGTACGCGTCGGCCATCGGCGGCGGTCGCGCCGGCATCATCGAGACGTCGTTCGCCGAAGAGACCGAGACCGACTTGTTCGGTGAGCAGGTCGTGCTGTGCGGCGGACTCACGTCGCTCGTGCAGGCCGGCTTCGAGACGCTCGTCGAGGCGGGTTACCAGCCCGAGATGGCGTACTTCGAGTGCTTGCACGAAGTGAAGCTCATCGTCGACCTCATGTACGAAGAGGGCATCGCCGGGATGCGCTACAGCATCAGTGACACCGCCGAGTACGGCGACGTGACGCGCGGACCGCGCGTCATCACGCCGGCCACCAAGAAGACGATGCAGAAGATCCTGAAGGAGATCCAGTCGGGCAAGTTCGCCAAGGAGTGGATCGCCGAGAGCGAGAGCGGTCGGGCCAAGTTCAACGAACTGCGCAAGGCGGGCCAGGAGCACCAGATCGAGGCCGTGGGCAAGAACCTGCGCTCGATGATGCCGTGGATCTCGGCCGGCAAGCAGAAGGTCGCCGAAGCCTCCGGCGGCTGACCCCAAGCCTTTCTTGGGGTTCTGGGTCTAGAAAACAACCAAAAATGGTCAAGTCCTAGACCCAGAACACCAAGGAAATTTCTAATTCCGACTTGGAAGGTCGGGAATTGGTGGTTACAGTGCCCTCCTCGTCGGATCGACCAGGAGGGCACAGCCTTTATGTCAGCAGAGTGGGGTTTCGAGACCAAGCAGATCCATGTCGGGGGCGACCCCGATCCGGCCACGGGCGCCCGGGCCGTCCCGATCTACCAGACCACCAGTTACGAGTTCCGCGACTCGACCCATGCGGCCAACCTCTTCGCACTGGCCGAAGTGGGCAACATCTACACGCGCATCATGAACCCCACCCAGTTGGCGGTCGAATCGCGCGTCAACGCCCTCGAAGGCGGTGTCATCACCGCGATCGGTCTGCCCGGCACGCTCGTCGTGTCGTCGGGTCAGGCCGCCGAAACCCTCGCGATCCTCACGCTCGCCGAAGCCGGTGACCACATCGTCGCGTCGCCGTCGCTCTACGGCGGCACCTACAACCTCCTGCACTACACGCTCCCCAAGATGGGCATCGCGGTGTCGTTCGTCGACGATCCGCACAACCTCGAGCAGTGGAAGGCGGCCGTGCGCCCCAACACCAAGGCCTTCTACGGCGAAGTGTTGGCCAACCCGCGCAACGACGTGTTCGACATCGAAGGCGTCTCGAAGGTCGCGCACGACGTCGGGGTCCCGTTGATCCTCGACAACACCGTGCCCACTCCGTACGGCATTCGCCCGCTCGAATGGGGCGCCGACATCGTGGTGCACTCGCTCACCAAGTTCGTGGGCGGACACGGCACCTCGGTCGCCGGTTCCATCACCGACGGCGGCAAGTTCGACTTCTCGAAGTCGGGTCGCTTCCCCAACTTCACCGAACCCGACCCCAGCTACCACGGCCTCGCGTACTGGCCGGCCCTCGGCGCCGGTTCGTACATCCTGAAGGCCCGAGTGCAGTTGCTGCGCGACCTCGGAATGGCCGTCTCGCCGTTCAACGCGTTCTTGCTGCTGCAGGGCCTCGAGACCCTGTCGCTGCGCATGGAGCGTCACTGGAGCAATGCCCAGGCGGTGGCCGAGTTCCTCGCCAAGCATCCGCAGGTGGAGAGCGTCAACTACGCCGGTCTGCCCTCGAGCCCGTGGCACGAGCGCGGCAAGAAGTACTTCGGCGGCCGCGGCTTCGGCTCGGTGCTCGCGTTCAACATCAAGGGTGGCCGCGCGGCGGGCGAGAAGTTCGTGGCCGGTCTGTCGCTGCACAGCCACGTGGCCAACATCGGCGACGTGCGCAGCCTCGTGATCCAGCCGTCCACCACCACGCATAGCCAGCTCACCGAAGACGAGCAGAAGTCGGCCGGCGTCGATCCGGGCCTCATCCGCTTGAGCGTGGGCCTCGAGTCGATCAAGGACATCATCGCCGACCTCGAAGCGGGTTTCGCCGCGGCGAAGTAGTCAGTCGTCGTTTCGACGCTCGTCGAGAAACTTTTGGAATTCGGCCGCCAGGTCGTCGCCGGACGGAAGTTCGGCTTCGGCTCGGCGGTCGAACTCCGTTTCGAGCATGCGCACGTAGTGCCGCGCCTTGTCGTCCTCGGCCACCGCGTCGTCGTGCAGAGTGCGCCACCGCTCGATGTCGTCGGCCAGATCGGCGTGGCGGGTCGGCACGCCGAGGACGTGCTCGAGATGGCGCAACAGCGCCGCCGACGACTGCGGATGCTCGGCGTTGCCGAGATAGTGCGGGACCCCGACACGCAGTGAGATGGCGGGCAGTTCTTCGCGCTCGAACTGCTCCTGGAGCACGCCGGCCACGCCGGTGATGCCCTGATACGACGGACGCGAGAGCCCGAGCGTGCGGGCCAGCACCGGGTCGACCGTGCTGCCGACCACTGGTGGGACTCGTGTGTGAGGCACCGCGTCGGCGGCCGCGCCCACGGTCACGATGGCTTCGCAGCCGAGTCGCGTGTAGGTGGCGATGAGGCAACGCACGTACGTGCGCCACCGCACGTGCGGCTCGGTGCCCGTCATCACCACGATGTCGCGCACCGCGCTCGGGAAGCGCACGGCCGTGATGTCGTTGGCCGGCCACACGATCATGCGGTCGCCGTCATCGTCGAGACGAGCCTCGGGGCGGACCTGCGTGAAGTCGTAGAACGGATCGGCGTCGATCGATCCGATCTCCTCGGATTCGTTGTTGTCGATCAGGTGGATGAGCGCCTTGGTCGCCGTGTGGCCCACGTCGAACCAGCCCGACATGGCCACCACGAGCACCGGTCGCCGCAGGGGAGAGGACGTACCCCGCCACTCGAGAACATCGGCGACTTCCATCGGGTGGAGTCTGTCAGCCCTGCAACTGTTCGACCACTCGGTCGATGCACACGGTCAACGCCTCGACGTCGTCGGGGTCGATCGCCGGGAACATGCCCACGCGCAGCTGGTTGCGCCCGAGTTTGCGATAGCTGTCGGTGTCGACGACGCCGTTGGCGCGGAGCGCCGCGCACACGTCGTTGGCGTCGACCCCGCCGTCACCCGGTGCGGCGATGTCGATCGTGCCCACCACGTGCGAGCGCTGGGCCGGATCGGCCACGAACGGCGAGGCCCACGAGCGCGACTCGGCCCACGAGTACAGGGTGGACGACGACTTCTGCGAACGAGCGTTGCACGCGCTCAACCCGCCGAGTTCGTTCATCCACTTCACCTGCTCGGCGAAGAGAACGAGAGTGCCGACGGCCGGCGTGTTGTACGTCTGGTTGGCCACGCTGTTGTCGAGAGCGATCTTCAGATCGAGCGACGCCGGCATCCAACGCTTCGATGCATTGATCTCGCGAATGCGATCGAGCGCGCGCGGCGAGCAGGCGGCCACCCACAATCCGCCGTCGGCCGCGAAGCACTTCTGCGGCGCGAAGTAGTACACGTCGACCTCGCTCGGATTCCACAGCAGGCCACCGGCCGCCGACGTGGCATCCACCACCACGAGACCGTCGCCGGCCGGGCGGGCGATGTTCATCATCACGCCCGTCGACGTCTCGTTGTGCGTGAACGCATACACGTCGACCGACGAATCGGCGATGGCATCGGGGTGGGTGCCGGGTTCGGACTTCACCACGCGCGGATCGCCGAGGTGCGGAGCGGCCGCGGCCGCCTCGGCGAACTTCGACGAGAACTCGCCGAACACCAGATGCTCGCTCTTGTCGCGAATGAGTCCGAACGTGGCGACGTCCCAGAACACGGTGGAGCCGCCGTTGCCGAGCACGATCTCCCAACCATCGGGCAACGAGAAGAGCGAACGAAGTCCGTCGCGCACCGACCCCACGAGGTTCTTCACCGGCGCCTGGCGGTGCGAGGTTCCGAGCAACGAGCGACCGGCCGCGGCCAGCGCCTCGATCTGCGCGTCGCGAACCTTCGAGGGACCGCACCCGAATCGCCCGTCACGGGGAAGAAGGTCGGCCGACAGGCGAATAGAACGGGGGTCTTTTGCGCTCACTGTGTAAGCATGGCAGGCATGAGTTCGTCCCCCCAACGGAATCGCACATCTGCCCGCCTGGCCGCCATTGCGGAATCCGCCACACTCGCGGTCGACGCCAAGGCCAAGGCTCTGAAGGCGGCCGGCGAGAACGTGATCGGCTTCGGAGCCGGCGAACCCGACTTCCCGACGCCCGAGCACATCGTGGAAGCCGCCGTGCGCGCGTGCCGCGACCCGAAGTTCCACCGCTACACGCCGGCGGCCGGCTTGCCCGAACTGCGCGAGGCGATCGCCGTCAAGACCCTGCGCGACAGCGGCTTCTCGTGCACGGCCAATCAGGTGCTCGTCACCAACGGCGGCAAGCACGCGGTGTTCACCGCCTTCGCCGCGTTGTGCGATCCGGGCGACGAGGTCATCGTGCCCGCGCCCTATTGGACCACGTATCCCGAAGCGATCGTTCTGGCCGGCGGAGTTCCCGTCATCATCGACACCGACGAAGAGACCGGCTTTCGCGTCACCATCGAGCAACTGGAGAAGGCTCTCACCCCGCGCACCAAGGTGCTGCTCTTCGTCTCTCCCGACAATCCGTCGGGTGCGGTGTATCCGCCCGATGAAGTGAAGGCCATCGGCGAGTGGGCCGTGAAGAAGGGCATCTGGGTCATTACCGACGAGATCTACGAGCACCTCACGTACGGTCCGCACACCTTCGCGAGCATGCCGACTCTCGTGCCCGATCTGGCCGATCAGTGCCTCATCGTCAACGGCGTGGCCAAGACCTACGCGATGACCGGATGGCGAGTGGGCTGGATGATCGGCCCGAACGACGTCATGAAGGCGGCCATCAACTTCCAGAGTCATGCCACGTCGAACGTGAGCAACGTGGCTCAGGTGGCCGCGCAGGCAGCGGTTTCGGGCGACCTCGAAGCCGTGAAGATGATGCGCTCGGCGTTCGAGCGGCGCGGTCGCACCATGCACTCGATGCTGTCGGCCATCCCCGGTGTCACGTGCATCGAACCGCAGGGCGCTTTCTACTGCTACCCGAACGTCACCGGTCTTCTCGGCAAGAAGCTGAACGGCAAGGTGGCGAACAACTCGATGGAGTTGGCCGACATTGTGCTGTCGGAGGCGAAGGTGGCTTTCGTTCCGGGCGAGGCGTTCGGATCACCCGGCTACGCCCGATTCTCGTTCGCGCTCGGCGACGCCGATCTCGAAGAAGGAATCCGGCGCATCGCCGACCTCGTCGCGAAGTCCTGAGGACTCGTCACCACCAGAGGTGGTGATGGCCCGCGACGATCGACAATGCGACCAGCACGGTGATCTCGCCCACTTGCTCGATCGCACCGAGCACGTCACCGGAGAAGCCTCCGATGCGTCGCGTCGACCAGGCCGACACCACCCAGGCCGACAGCATCGCCGCGACGACGGCGACGGCGGCCCACCAGCCGACGAGAGCGACGCTCGCCGCGATCGCGACGACGATGCCCACCGCACTGCGTCCGCGAGCCAGTCGAGCCACGTAATCGGCCCCGAGTCCCTCGCCGGTCGCCGGCTTGGCCACGATCATGGTGGCCACCGCACCGGATCGGGCCACACCGTGCGCAACCACCGCGCCCGCGAAAGCGACCTTGGGGCCGTACGAGACGAGAGATCCGAGTGCGAGAACACGAACGAGGACGGAAGCGACGAGAGCGGCCACGCCGTACGTTCCGTGACGCGGATCCTTGAGGATGCGCAAGCGATCGTCACGTGTCCAGCCGCCCACGAACGCATCGGCCACGTCGGCCAGGCCGTCCTCGTGGAAGCAACCGGTCACGAGCAATCCGATGCTCACCGCAGCGGCCGCCGCGACCGACGGCGAGGCCCAGGGTTCGAGGACCGCGGCGACAGCACCCACCAGTGCGCCGATGATCAGACCCGCCACCGGGAACCACGGAACGCTCGTGGCGGTGTCGAGCGACCGTCTCGTCCGAATGGGCACTCGCGTGAGGAACACGAGGGCTCCGATGAACCCGGTCATGACGAGAACCATTCGGTGAACGTCGGAACACGAGTGACCGCCGCGCAGGCCATGCGCACCAGCGGTACGGCCGCCATCGCTCCACTCGCTTCGCCGAGACGCATGTCGAGATCGAGCAGGGGATCGAGACCCATGAGTGCGAGCAGTCGGCGGTGACCGGGTTCGGCCGAACGGTGTCCGGCCCGGCAGTGTGCGAGGGCATCGCGATGATGATCGAGGAGGGCGGCCGCGGCGGCCGACACCACGTAGCCGTCGAGCAGAACCGGAAGCGAACGCTGACGCGCGGCCACGATCGCCCCGGCCATCGCCACGAGCTCGAGCCCGCCGACTTCGGCGACCACGTCGATGCCCGAAGCGGCGGGATCGTCACGTTCCATGCGCGCCACACCGCGAGCCACCGCCTGTTGTTTGCGCGCGAGACCGGCGTCGTCGACGCCGGTGCCTCGTCCGACCCACTCGTGCACCTGTCCGCCGTACAGCGCGTGCGCGACGGCCGCGGCCGCGGTGGTGTTGCCGATGCCCATCTCTCCGATCACCAGGAGATCGGTGTCGAGTGCGTCGACCGCACGGCGCGCCCGGTCGATCACGCGGTCGACTCGCTCGGCATCGACGGCTCGTGTGGTGCGGAAGTCGTTGCTCGGTTCGCTCACTCCCACATCCACCACGCTCACGGTGGCGCCGGCGATGTCGGCGAACGCGGTGACCGTCGAGGCGTGCGCTTCGAACGCGGCCACCATCGCGGCCGTCACCTCGACCGGATAGTTGCTCACGCCGGCGGCGGCCACACCGTGATTGGCGGCGAAGATCAAACCGACCGGACGGGAGATGGTGGGCCGGGCCGAGCGCTGCCACGACGCGATCCAGATGGCGATCTCGTCGAGGCGGGCCAACGCTCCCGTCGGTCGGAGAATGTCGTTCACGCGTTCGCGAGTTGCTTGCCCGCTCACCGCATCGCTCGCCGTCAGCGACTCGAGTTGCTCGATCAACCAGGCGCGAGTCATGAAACGAGATCCCACGGGTCGGACAGGGGAAGGGCGCGACCGGCGACCATGAAGAGCGCGCGGTCGGCGGCGGCCACCAGGCGCTGGTTCACGCGTCCGAGCACGTCGCGGTAGCGGCGCCCGAGATCGGTCTCGGGATGCACACCGAGGCCCACCTCGTTGGTGACGACGAGAACTGTCGCGTCGCTCGGCACCGACTTCGCCAGAGTCTCGGCGGCCCGTTCGATCTCGGTGTCGGTGTCGCCGCGCCACATCAGATTCGACACCCACAGAGTGAGGCAGTCGACGATCACGAGCGAACCAGCGGACGCCGACGAAACGATCGGCGCGATGTCGCAGGTCTCCTCGACCGTGGGCCAAGCGGGGCGCTCGGCGCGGTGGCGATCGATGCGCACGCGCATGTCGTCGTCGATGACGGGTGCCGTGGCCACGAACACGACCGGTCCGCTGTGACGCACCCCGTACTCGACCGCGAACGTGCTCTTGCCGCTGCGTGCCCCGCCGGTGACGACGAGGAGCATCAGTAGTCGAGGCCGCGCTTGGCTGCGATCCCGCGGTCGTAGGCGTGTTTGACGTTTGTCATCGACGTGACGGTGTCGGCCAGTTCGACGAGGGGTTCGGGAGCGTCGCGACCGGTGCAGATCACGTTCACGTGGCGCGGACGATGCGCGATGGTCGACACGATGTCGGCGGCGTCGACCCATTTCCACGACATGAGATACGTGACTTCGTCGAGAACGACCAGATCGAACTCGCCCGAGTCGATGATCTTCGACGCGGTCGTCCAGGCATCGGCGGCCAGCGCGCGGTCGTGTTCGATGTTCTGCGAATCCCAGGTGAATCCGGCGCCGAGCGCGTGCCACGTGACGCCGAGCTGCTCGCACATCTTCTGTTCGCCCGATTGCCATTCGCTCGACTTGATGAATTGCACGACGGCGACCTTCCAGCCGCGGGCGATCGCGCGCAGAACCATGCCGAAGGCCGAACTGCTCTTTCCCTTCCCGTCGCCGGTGAGCACGATCACGAGCGAATCGGTGGTCCGCAGATCGCTGGGGCGCGGATCTTCGCTGAGCGCCTCGGTTCGGGTCATGGGGCGAGGCTACGACCAGGTCGGCGGGGTGGGCGAGATCGTTCCCCACCTCGCGTTCCGGGGGATCCGCTTCCGTCGGCGGGCCAGCGGTGTTATGGTCAGCGAGCCGGCAATAGTCGGCACGCACAGTTCAGCGAAGTCCGGTGAGATCCCGGCACTGTCCCGCAACGGTGGTTCGTCGCAGGTTCCTGACGACGACGAGTCCGGTCGCCTGACCTGCGTGCGAGAAAACCCTCGAGGCAAGGGTGGATCGCGGGACACTCTCGCACTCCTCTTGCCTCCTCAGGCTTGAGGAGGCCCACATGAGAAAGTCAACGAAGCGCCGACTGTTGGTCGGCGCTTTTTCATTGTTCGCACTAGCGGCCTGTGGCTCGGACGACGGCTCGTCGAACGGGACGTCGCCCTCCGATTCCGTGGCGAGCACCGAGGCTCCCGCCACCGAGGTGCCGCAGCGCATCGTGTCGCTGTCGCCCACCCACACCGAGATGCTCTTCGCGCTCGGCGCGGCCGAGCAGGTGGTGGCGGTCGACTCGTTGTCGAACTATCCGCCCGAAGCGGCCGCGGTGCTCACCGACCTGTCGGCGTTCGAGCCCAACGTCGAGGCGATCGCCGAGTACGAACCCGATCTCGTGATCATCGCCGACGACTCGATGGGCATCAAGGCGCAACTCGAGGCGATCGACATTCCGGTGTGGATCGGCCTCCCGCCGGCCTCACTCGACGACGTCTACGCGCAGATCGAGGAGTTGGCGGCCGCGATCGGCCGCAGCGACCGAGCCCGGGAAGTGGTGGGCACCATGCGATCGGCCGTCGAGACGATTCTCGTTCAGGCGCCGCAACTCGACGAGCCGCTGACCTATTACCACGAACTCGACGACACCTACTACTCGGTCACTTCCAACACGTTCGTGGGTTCGCTGTACGAGTTGTTCGGCCTTCGGAACATCGCCGACGCGAGTGAAGGCACGAGCGACTATCCGCAGTTGTCGGCCGAATTCATCGTGAGCCAGGACCCCGACCTCGTGTTCCTCGCCGACACCAAGTGCTGCGGTGTCACGCCCGAGACGGTCGCGGCCCGTCCGGGCTGGGAAGGACTCGGTGCGGTCCTGAACGGGAACGTGATCGCGATGGACGACGATCTGGCCTCGCGCTGGGGCCCGCGCATCGTCGACTACCTCTACGCCATCGGTGAAGCCATCGCTGGAGTGGTCGGCTGACATGACCGAGACGACGCGACGTTCGTGGTGGCTGCCCGGTGCGGGTCTGCTGCTCGCCGTCGCGTTCCTGTTCGGCGCCATGATCGGGCCGGCCGGCCCCGAATGGTGGCGGGTGCCGCTCGAATTGCTCGACCGCCTTCCCTTCGTGTCGATCGATTCGGGTGTCTCACCTCTCGAGAGCACCGTGCTGTGGGAGATCCGCATGCCCCGCGTCGTTCTCGCCGCCCTGGTCGGTTCGATGCTCTCGCTGGCGGGTGCGAGCTATCAGGGCGTGTTCCGCAATCCGCTCGTCGATCCGTATCTGCTCGGAGTCGCGGCCGGAGCCGGACTCGGTGCGACGCTCGTGATCGTGGTGAACCGCACGGCCACCGAATCGTGGCCGATCGATCCGCTGCCCCTCGCCGCGTTCATCGGCGGCCTGCTCGCGGTGTTGCTCACGTATCTCGTCGGCGCGGCGTTCGGCGCGGCTCGGGTGTCGGCCACCCTCGTGTTGGCCGGAGTGGCGGTCACTTCGCTGGCCACCGCCATTCAGACGTTCATCCTGCAACGCAATTCCGAAGTGGTGCGCCAGGTGTACAGCTGGATCCTCGGACGCCTCTCCACCGCGACATGGGCCGACGTCCGCTTGGTTCTGCCGTACGTGATCGTGAGTTCGGGCGTGTTGCTGGCCCATCGCCGTCTGCTCGACGTCATGCGCATCGGTGACGACGAGGCGCAATCGCTGGGCGCCCGGGTCGATCGCATCCGCCTCACCGTCGTGGTGGCGGCCACGCTCGGAACGTCGGCGGTGGTCAGCGTGAGCGGCCTCATCGGATTCGTCGGCATCATGGTTCCGCACCTCGTGCGTTTCCTGGCCGGGGCGAGTTATCGCCGCTTGCTGCCGCTCACCGTGATGGTGGGGGCGACGTTCCTCATCGTCGCCGACGTGCCCGGACGCATCCTGTCCGATCCGGCCGAAACACCCATCGGTGTGGTGACGGCCTTCCTCGGCGCACCGTTCTTCATCATCGTTCTTCGTTCGCGGCAAGGAGCACTGCGATGACCTCACTCGCGTTCAGCAATCTGTCGGTGTCGTACGGCGATTCGGTCGCGGTCGATTCGTTCACCGATGTCGTCCGCCTGGGGGAGTGGCTGTGCCTCATCGGCCCCAACGGTGCCGGCAAGTCGTCGCTCCTGCGTTCGGTCGCCGGGCTCGTGAAGTACGACGGCCAGATCACGGTCGACGGCGCATCGCTCGATCTGCGTTCCACGCGTCGTCGCGCCGAATTGATCGCCCACGTTCCTCAGTCGCCGGCTCTCCCCGACGACATGACGGCGTTCGAGTACGTGCTGCTCGGTCGCAACCCGTACGTGAGTTACTTCGGTAGCGAGACCAAGCACGATCGCGAACTGGTGCGCCAGATCCTCGAACGGCTCGACGTCTCGGAATTCGCGCAACGTCGCCTCGGCACGTTGTCGGGTGGCGAGCGCCAGCGCATCGTCATCTCGCGCGCGCTCGCCCAGGAAGCCCCGATCCTCCTTCTCGACGAACCCACCAGTGCGCTCGACATCGGC
The DNA here is from genome assembly GCA_041159745.1 of Actinomycetota bacterium. GTDB lineage: Bacteria > Actinomycetota > Acidimicrobiia > Acidimicrobiales > Ilumatobacteraceae > Casp-actino8. Next base: position 11,524 of record JBEAXP010000069.1, read on the forward strand.
CACCAGCAGCAGGCCCTCGAACTCGTCGATCGTCTTCGTCGCGAGCACGGCTTCACGGTGCTGTCGGCCATGCACGACCTCACGTTGGCCGGCCTCTACAGCGATCGACTCGCGTTGCTGCACCACGGCCATTGCGTGTCGTCCGGACCGGCCGACGAAGTGCTCCGCGCCGAGACGTTGTCGGAGTTCTACGGCGTGTCGGTGAGCGTGCATCGCGACCCCGATGGAACCGTCGTCGTGGTGCCGCGTCGCTCCACACCGCTGGCCTGATCGTCCCGCTACCGTTCGTCGGGTGGAGACGCCCTTCGATCCGGTCGCGCTCAATCGCCAGGTCGAAGGTCTCGCCCGCGCCCATCAGCGACTGCTCGTCTCTCTCGCCGACCTGGCCGACGACATGGTCGTTCGTTCTTCACGTTTGCCGAACTGGACGGTGGGTCACGTCCTCGCGCACATCGAGCAGCAGGGTGACAGCATGGTGCGCCTGCTGGACGCGGCCGAGTCGGGAGTGGTGGGCGAGCAGTATCCCGGTGGAATGTCGGCGCGAGTGGAGGCGATCGAACGCGATGCCGCACGTTCGGCCGGCGACCACGTGAAGGGTGTTCGTCGTTCGATCTACGCGGTGGAGGGTGCGTTCGCCCGCGCACGCGATGCGTGGTACGGCCGCGGACTCATGGTGTCGGGAGTCGAGGTTCCCATCTCCGATCTGCCGTTGCGTCGGTGGCGCGAGGTCGAGGTGCACTGCGCCGATCTCGGATTGACCGAGATCGACCTCGACGGACCGTCGTGCTGGTCGTCCGATTACGTGCGCGAAGATCTGCGCGTCATGACGATGATGTTCGTGTCGCGGACGTCGATGGGCCGCTCGCACCTGCCCGATCCCGTGGCCCGACTCGAACCCGCCGAGCGGCTGGCCTGGCTGCTCGGTCGGCTCGATGTCGACGGCGTCGAGCCGGCGCGTCTGCTCGGCTGAGGGTTCGACATGAGAGACTGTCGCGTGCCCTCCGTTCG
>JBEAXP010000076.1:0-7396 GCA_041159745.1 Actinomycetota bacterium
CGGCGATCTCGGAATAAGCCTTCTGCCCATCGGCCGAATCGAGGCCGACCGGCGGAGTGGTGATGATGCGACCGTCGCGGCCGATGATCGCGCGGGTGGGCAGGTTCAGCTCGCGCCACCACGTCACGTCGGTGACGTCGCCGAACGTGCAGATCATGGCGATGCCGGTGCCCTTGTCGATCTGCGCGAGCGGGTGAGCGACCACCGGAACTTCCACGCCGTACAGCGGGGTGCGCACCGTCTTGCCGAAAAGGGGTTGGTAGCGCTCGTCGTCGGGGTGCGCCACCAGCGCAACGCAGGCCGCGATGAGCACTGGACGCGTGGTGTCGATGACGATCGAGCCTTCACCGTCGGTGCGCTCGAACGCGATCTGGTGGTACGCGCCGGGTCGTTCGCGATCTTCGAGCTCGGCCTGGGCCACCGCGGTCTTGAAATCGACGTCCCACAGTGTGGGGGCCTCTTGGGTGTAGGCCTCGCCGCGTGCGAGGTTGCGCAGGAATGCGCGCTGGCTCGCGCGACGGCTGTTCTCGTCGATGGTCGCGTAGAGGAAGCTCCAGTCGACCGAGAGACCGAGGCGTCGGAAGAGGTCTTCGAACACCTTCTCGTCCTCGTGCGTGAGTTCTTCGCACAATTCGATGAAGTTGGGACGCGAGATGGAGATCGCCTGATGATCCTTGGGCGGGTCGCCGCGGAAGGGCGGCTGGAAGCCGGGCTGGTACGCCACGTTCGGATCGCACCGCACGCCGAAGAAGTTCTGCACGCGTCGTTCGGTCGGCAGACCGTTGTCGTCCCATCCCATGGGGTAGAAAACCGACTGGCCGCGCATCCGGTGGAAGCGCGCGATGGTGTCGGTGTGGGTGTACGAGAAGACGTGACCCATGTGCAGCGAACCGCTCACGGTGGGCGGGGGAGTGTCGATCGCGTACACGCGGTCGCGTGTGGCCGTGCGGTCGAAGTGGTACGTGCCTTCGGCGTCCCACGCCGAGATCCATGTGGCTTCGATGCCGTCGAGGGAGGGCTTCTCGGGGATACCGGCCATGAGTCACCAGGCTAGGCCCGCGTAGGCTGGGACTCCATGTTCCGGCTCTACGACAGCGCCACCGCCGAGGTGCGCGAACTGCGTCTGCGCAAGCCGGGTGAAGTCGGCATCTATCTGTGCGGGCCCACGGTCTACGGGCCGCCGCATCTCGGCCACGGCCGCGCCACGTTGGTGTACGACATCCTGCGTCGCTATCTCGAGTGGTCGGGTCTGTCGGTTCGACTGGTGTCGAACATCACCGACATCGACGACAAGATCATCGATCGCGCCAATCGCGAGAGTCGTCCGTGGCAGGAGATCACCCACAAGTGCGAGTCGATCTGGTTCCAGGCCATGGAGAAGTTGAACGTCGCGCGCCCCGACGACGTGCCGCACGCAACCGAGTACGTCGATCACATGGTTCGGATGATCGGCGATCTCATCGACCTCGATCGCGCCTATGTCACCGAAGACGGCGTGTACCTGAGCGTGCAGTCGGTGGCCGATTACGGATTGCTGGCCAATCAGAGCCTCGACGATCTGCTGGCCGGTGGCGGCGATCGCGAGGTGTTCGGCGCGAGCAACAAGAAGCATCCGGCCGACTTCGCGCTGTGGAAGTTCTCCAAGCCGGGCGAACCGTCGTGGCCGTCACCGTGGGGCGACGGACGTCCGGGCTGGCACAGCGAGTGCGTCGTGATGAGCCTCGAGTTGCTCGGTGAGGGCTTCGATCTCCACTGCGGCGGCATGGACCTCAAATTCCCGCACCACGAGAACGAACGGGCGCAGGCGGTGGCCCTGGGGAAGCGGTTCGCCAATCACTGGATGCACAACGGATTCGTGGTGGACGCCGAGGGCGAGAAGATGTCGAAGAGCCTCGGCAACGTGGCCAATCTCCTCGATCTCATGGACAAGTACGACCCGCGGGCCTACCGCATGGTGTTGCTGCAGACGCACTACCGCAGTCCGGTGCGAGTGGGCCAGGACAACATCGACGCGGCCGTGAGCGCGTTGGCCGGCCTCGACGCCTTCGCCGCGCGCACCGCAGCGGTCACCGGCTCGGCCGACTCGACGGTGATGACCCGATTCCGCGAGCGCATGGACGATGATCTCGACACCCCGTCGGCGACGGCGTTGCTGTTCGACACCGTTCGCCGAGCCAACGCCGCGATCGACTCGGGCGACGCGTCGGCACCCGGACTGGTGCAGGCGGCGCGTGAGATCTGCTCGGCCTTCGGGCTCGAGCTGAAGCAGGCGAGCGAGATCCCGGCCGACGTGGCGGCCAAGGCGGCGGCGCTCGATGCGGCCCGCGCGGCCAAGGACTTCGCCACCGCCGATGCGTTGCGCGCCGAGTTGCAGAGCGGTGGCTGGATCGTCGAGACGACGAAGTCCGGAACCTCGATCCGCCACTGACCCCACTTGGTGCTTCTGGTGGCAAATTCGTCTCGAGTTTCGCGAACTATTGCCACCAGAACGGGGCGAGTCTCCGCGTGATCAGCGGTAGTCGGTGCGAGCACGCACCGTCGTGAACACGGCGTCGAGCGCGGCGAACACCGGAGTGCTCGACTGCAACTTTTGCTGATCGCCGAACAGCCGGATGCGTCCGGTGATGAACGCCTGCTGCGCGTTGAGGGCGTCGGTGGCCACGGCGACCGCGGTGTCCCAATCCTGCTCGAAGCGAACGTCTTCCGGATCGGCGGCCCCGGGCCCGAACGAGGCGCGGCCGTCGGCCACCTGCAGGTGGTACACGACCGTTCCTTCGGGCCCGCCGTTCACCACTTGCGTCACGCCGATCGTGTGGTCGGCCGCGGCCGAGCGCATCGCGTCACTGGACGACACCTCGATCGACAGTGCGTCGATCCATTCGAGGCTCAGGTAGCGAACGTCGGTCACCCGCCTAGTCTGCCCGCATCGGCACCAAGAGCGAACCTTCGATCACCACTCCACCCGCGGGGTTCTCCGCATCGGACGAGTTCGCTCACGCCCATGCTCGTGTGGAGGAGTGGACGTTCGAGTGGTGGTCGCCCGATCACGCCGGGGTCGCTCTCTATCGACTCGTCGAACGGGCCGAGGCCTGGTACGGCTGGGCTCTGTGGCGACCCGGCGAGCCCCTGGTTCACGTGGTCGTCGACGGAATTCGTCGACGCAACGATCCGATGATCGCCAAGGCCGACTCCTTCTGGGCCGAGTTCACCTGCGAGCACGCCTTCGAGCAGTGGACCATCGGCAACGAGACCTATGCGGTCGAACTCGACGATCCGCGGGACGCTTTGAGGGGTGCGCGCGGGACGGCGGTTCCGATCGCGAGCGATCTCGAGTGGTACGCGACCGGAACATCGGTTGCGCTGGCGGGCGGTTACGAGCAACCGGGAGTTCTGCTCGGCGACGTGGAAACCGTCGACGGCATGGTGTCGATTCCGGAAGTCGTTTCACGGCGCACCCACCGATGGGGTGACACGCTGCCGCCCGCATTCAGAACGGCTGGGGTCGCGCATCTCGGCCCGCACATCGCGTTCGCTTTTCCGAACGACGTCGTGATCGATCTGGTGCTCGATCCGGGCGGCTGGGCGGCACGACCCTAGAAAAAGTTCTGGTGGCAATCCGTCACGAAAACCGCGACGAAATTGCCACCAGAAACTCCAAGGAATGTCAGCGGGAGGCGGCTGCGGCAGCAGCCTGAGCCCCCAGACTTTCGGTCTTGCGGTTCGAGAACGCGATCGAGCCGATCAGCACCACCAACGCAACCGCGGCGATGAGCAGACGCGGGCCGTCGTCATCCTTCAAGTTGATGATGGCCGGCAGCACGAGCAGCGACACGAGGTTCATCACCTTGATGAGCGGGTTCAGCGCCGGGCCGGCGGTGTCCTTGAACGGGTCGCCGACGGTGTCGCCGATGACGGCCGCCTTGTGGGCATCGCTGCCCTTGCCGCCGTGGTGTCCGTCCTCGATGTACTTCTTCGAGTTGTCCCACGCGCCACCGGCGTTGCTGAGGTAGTTGGCCATCAACTGGCCGACGAGGATCACCGCGGCGAGGAAGGCGCCGAGCGCCTGCCAACCCACGCCGAAGCCGATGATCACCGGGGTGAGCACGGCCAGCAGAGCCGGGGTGGTGAGTTCGCGCAGCGACGCCTTCGTGCAGATGTCGATGACCGGGCCGTAGTCGGGCTGCTTGGTGCCGGCCATGATGCCGCCGTCGGCGAACTGGTTACGCACTTCCTGCACCACCACGCCAGCGGTACGACCCACCGCGCGGATGGCGAGAGCCGAGAACAAGAACGGCACCGCACCACCGATCAGCAGACCGATGAACACCTTCGGATCGGCCACGTTGATCTGGAGATCGAGCTCCTTGAACACGCCGTCCTTCAGGTTCTCGGCGACGACGCCGAGTTCGGCGCCGGCGATTTCGATGTACGAGGCGAAGAGCGCCACGGCCGCGATCACGGCGGAGCCGATCGCGAAGCCCTTGGTGACGGCCTTGGTGGTGTTGCCCACCGCGTCGAGGCTCACCATGATCTTCTGCGGCTCGCCGTGGAACTCGCCCGACATCTCGGCGATACCGGCCGCGTTGTCGGACACCGGGCCGAACGTGTCTTCCGAAACGATCACGCCTGTGGTGGCGAGCATTCCCATGCCGCACAGAGCGACGAGGTACAGCGAGAAGGTGAGGTTGCCGTCGCCGAGGGCGAGGGCCACGCCGATGGCGATCGCGATGGCGACCACGGCGTACACCGAGCTCTCGAGACCAGCCGACGTTCCGGAGAGAACCACGGTGGCCGGGCCGGTCTCGGCCGACTCGGCGATTTCCTTCACCGGCGCGTAGTGCGTGCCCGTGTAGTACTCGGTGAGACGGCTCACGAGCTGAGCGAGCACCAGACCGATGGCCACGGCGCCGAAGCACTTCCAGCCGGCGTTCGAGTACTCGTTGCCCACGTAGCCGAGCGAGACGATCAGAGTTCCGATGAGGGTGAGCACACCGGCCACGAGGAAGCCGCGGTTGATCGGCTTCAGCGGATCGGTTTCGTTGGCGCGCGCCTTCACGGCGAACACGCCAGCGATGGACGCGACCACGCCGATCGCGCGGGCCGCGAGCGGGAACACCAGACCGAGAGCGGGGTTGGCGCCGATCGAGTTGAACGCCGCCACACCGAGGATGATCGAAGCGACCAGGGTGACCTCGTACGACTCGAACAGGTCGGCGGCCATGCCGGCGCAGTCGCCCACGTTGTCGCCCACGTTGTCGGCGATGGTGGCCGGGTTGCGCGGATCGTCCTCGGGGATGCCGGCCTCGACCTTGCCCACCAGGTCGGCGCCGACGTCGGCGGCCTTGGTGAAGATGCCGCCGCCGACGCGGAGGAACAGAGCGAGCAACGAGCCGCCGAATCCGAAGCCGACGAGGATCACCGACGAGGTGTTCTGGAACACCATGATGATGACGGTCGCGCCGAGGAGGCCGAGACCGACGGTGAACATGCCGGCCACGCCGCCGGTGCGGAACGCCACGGTGAGCGCACGGGGCATCGAGTTGCTGAGTGCGGCGGCCGCGGTACGAACGTTGCCGCGAGTGGCCAGCGTCATACCGATGTAACCGGTGAGGCCGGAGGCCACGCAGCCGAGCACGAATGCCAGGGTGCGCCACAGCCCGGCTTCACCGAACGACAGGGCCGACGATCCGTCGGACTTCTCGATGGCCGTGGATGTGGCGAAGACGATCGCGGCCAGCGGGATCAGGATGATGCCGATGGTCTTGAACTGGCGCTTGAGGTAGGCCAGAGCGCCTTCCTGGATCGCCGCGGCGATCTCGCGCATCTTGGGCGAACCTTCGTCCTCCGACATGACCTTCTTGACGAGGAAGAACCCCACGCCGAGGGCCAGGAGCGCGGCCGCCACCGACAACAGCAGAACGGCCCACTCACCGCCCTTCAGGGTGAAGTCCTGCCATCCACCTTCGGCGGCAATGAGTGAAGACACCAGGAATCTCCTCGGGTGTTCGGGGGCAGCTCCGTTGCTGCCCGCTTGGGGCTTCCGAGAGTGTAGGTAACGGGCACTGGCGAGAGCGACTTTGGCCACGTCCACCTGCAACGGCTTTCACAGGATCGACCCTCCTTCGATTTCCGGCCCGGCCAGGCCAGACGGATAGCGTCGGAGCGGGTCGGACCGCCAGGTCTCGACCCTTTCGGCCCCTCATGGCCCAGGTGAAAGGCGCAGGTACATGGCGCAGGCAGTGATGAAACCAGGCACGGCACGCGGACCCGTCACGGGTACCGCCAAGTCCCGGGAAGGCCGGAAGCGCAAGCCCTTCCTCGTCGACCTCTACGGCACGGCCGTGGGCAAGAAGTACGCCATGGGCATCTCGGGCATCGCGCTGCTCGGCTTCGTCCTCTTCCACATGATCGGCAACCTCAAGATGTACATGGGTGCGTCCGATCTCAACCACTACGCGCACTTCCTCGAGAAGCTGCTGTACCCGATCCTGCCCGAGAAGGTCATGCTGTGGATCCTCCGCTTCGGCCTCATCGCGATGGTTCTCGTGCACATCCACGCGGCGTACACACTCACGGTTCTCAACCGGAAGGCGCGCCCGGTCAAGTACCAGAGCGCGCGCGACTACCAGGTGGCCAGCTTCGCCAGCCGCTCGATGCGCTACACCGGCGTGATCGTCCTGGCGTTCGTGGTGTGGCACCTGCTCGACCTCACGTTCGGCACCGTCAACTCGTACACGGGCACCAAGGACGCCGAAGGCTTGAAGGACGTCTACGGCGCGGTCGTGTACACGTTCGACCGTGTGCCGGTGGCGATCTTCTACATCATCGCGAACATCGCGCTCGGCGTGCACCTGTTCCACGGTGTGTGGAGCCTCTTCCAGTCGCTCGGCTGGAACAACCCGCGCTTCAACAAGTGGCGTCAGGCGATGGCCACCGGCTTCGCGGCCGTCATCGTCGTCGGAAACGTTTCGTTCCCCGTGGCCGTCATGGCCGGGATCGTCGGCTGATCAGTCGGCTCGTCAAAAGGAGATACTCGGATGGCAGTCGAACTCAAGTCAAAGGTTCCCACCGGACCCGTGTCCGACGCATGGGAGACGTACAAGGCCGACGTGAAGTTGGTGGCGCCCAACAACAAGCGCAAGTTCAAGGTGATCGTGGTCGGAACCGGTCTGGCCGGTGCGTCGGCCGCGGCTTCGCTGGCCGAACTCGGCTACCAGGTGGACGCGTTCACCTTCCACGACTCGCCGCGCCGCGCGCACTCGATCGCCGCGCAGGGCGGCATCAACGCGGCCAAGAACTATCAGGGTGACGGCGACAGCGTTCACCGCCTGTTCTACGACACCATCAAGGGCGGCGACTTCCGCGCCCGCGAAGGAAACGTGCATCGCCTCGCCGA
>JBEAXP010000157.1:0-2738 GCA_041159745.1 Actinomycetota bacterium
GAGGGCATGGGCGACATCGGCATCCAACTGATCGGGGACCGTGCCCCGAATGTCGTAGGCCTTGACGATGGCATCGAGTGCGTCAGAAGCCGACATAGCGCCTCTTCACGCTAGCGGTGGCGGGTCTCGCCCTACTGCGGATTTCGACGTCGAATGCGATTCTGTCGGGCGATCACGAAGACGAGGACGATGCCTACCAGTGTGAGGAAGTACGCGAAACGATCGACCCAACTGGCGCGGAAATCCATGCTCACCTGGTTCTCCGTCGGAATCACGACCATCATGTTCGGAGCGACGCGATACGGGCCCTCGCCTCCCGACACCGTCCAGTTGGGGAAGTAGCTCACACGAACCAGCACGGGAATCCCGGTGCGATCGACCTCGAAATCGACCGATTCCTCGCCGATCACCACATTCGTCACCGAGACGTCGGGCAGATCGATCGCTTCGATCGATTCGGACGGCGCGACGATGTCGACCTTGCGCGAATCGGACCCCGGTTCGCCGTCACGTCGCGTCATGTCGATCTCGACGTCGGTGCGCTGCCACGAATCGGGTCCGTCGTCGACGGGAACCGTCGGCCACTCGGAACCGTTCTGCAGCCAACTGGTGCCGATCTCGAGCCAGCGCTCACGCTGATCGCCGCCACGTTCATTCACCACGACCGGCTCCGTGTCGAGAGGAACGACGATGTCGGAGCCCGACACTTCGTACATCTTCCAAGGCCCCGAGGTGGCGATCTCGGTGAGACCGCCATCGTTGGCCACGAGTTCGGCCGCTTCGCGCTGGGCTTCCGGCGTGACCGCCAAGTAGTAGCGGATTCCGAGCGCGCGCAGGTAGTCGATACCGATCGACGCGTCGTTGTTGACGTAGCGGAGTTCGCGCACGGGATTCGAACTCTGCTTCGACATCGCTCCCGCCGCGAGGAAGTGATACGGCGTGGTACCGGCCGCCTCGAAGAACAAGCCCTCACTCGAGCCGATGCATCCGTCGGTCCAGAACGGGAGGAGCATCAGCGCCATCGTGGTTCCGTACTTGTCGTTGTCGCCGTAGTTCTCCCAGAGCGCGCGGCCGCAACCACGCTCCTCGCCGATCGACTTCATCGTCTGCACGATGCCGTAGTACTCGCCGTAGGCCGAACGCCCTTCGTACCCCGAGAAATTCCACCGGGCCCAGCCGTCGACGAAGCCCTTGTCGCTCGCTTCGGTCTCGAAAGGTCCCCAGGCGTACTCCGCGCCATCACCCTCGTCGACGATGCTGCCTCCGGGAAGAACCTGGAACCGGAAGCCCAGAATGATCAAGGCGGCCAGCGCGCAGCCGACTGCGGTGAGCGACCGCGCCTTGAAGATCGCCCGCTGCGAACGGCCATCCTCGTCGATCCGGATGGCGGAGAACCGACGATTCAGTCGCTCGTGCTGGGCCAAGCGGACGATCGCGTGAACCGACTCGACGATGCCGATCGCCGCCAGCAGATACCGACACATGTTGAGCATGGGCAACAAGCGTGGGTTCCACAGGAGACCGATCACCGGCAAGCTGTCGTTGAAGAGATAGACGAAGGCCGTGAAAACCAGCCCGGTCACGCCCAGCCAGGCTCCCGTCGTGTGCCGCCGTACGAGCATCGCCACGAAACCGATGACGGCGAAGGTGAAGAAGAACACGTTCCAGAACGGCGGCAACGCGAAGAACATCCCCCAGTACGAGGTGAACGAACCGTTTCCGGGCTCCCCCTTGTACTTCATGTCGGTCATGTACGCGTGGTTCAGGAGGAACGGCACGATCCAGAAAGCCGACAGCAGCGACCCGAGGCCGACGGTGGTGGCGAACCAGCGCAGGCGCTGACGATCGAGCCACAGCAGGGCCATGAGAAGGAGACCCACCGCCACGTAGATCGCGACGATGCCGTGACAGAGAACGGCGAGCGCCATGAAGATGGCCGCCTTCAGCCGATGTCGCCCGGTCTGCAAACCGTTGGCGAAGTACCCGAACGCGAGCATGGCGAACGACAGCGAGATCGAGAAGGAGAACTCGCCGGCCATCGTCGACGCGACGTTGCCGCCGTAGATCGTGTAGCTCTCGTCGAGCAGGAAGACGAGACCGACCAGCGCGAACAGTTCGGGGATCGGATACGCGAAGCGCGCCAGACGCCCGAAGGCCCAGCAGCACACCGGCAATGTGACGATTCCGAGCACCGCGACGATCTTGAACGCGATGCCGTACGGAAGCAGCACGTCGAGCAACACGATCATGAGCGCCGGTACCACCATGTAGAAGCGATAGATCGGGAAACCCGAGTACCAATCCATGCTCCAGCCGTTCAACTTGAACGGAAGCAGGTGGTCGCGGAGGTAGGCCGGCCCCCACACGTGGGCGCCCATGTCACCGCCCGTGGGTGTGGAGTCGCGGAAGATCAGCGACGGTTGGATGACTTTGACCGCGACGGCCGTGGAGACACCCACGAGTGCGACGCGCACCCAGAACACGACCAGACGTTCGCGGCTCCAGCCCCGAAACGGGTTCCACCGCGTTCGCAGCACGTCGACGGCGTCGGTCTGCTCGGGAGCGACCTCTCCCTGTTCGTCCGTCACGTCGTTCATTGTGCCACCGCGAGCCGGTCAAAGGCTGGCGATCAAGAGGCCGGCGGCGTTGAACCCGATGTGCGCCAGGATCGGCATGGCGATGCGGCCCGATCTCTGCCAACACAGGCCGAACACGAGACCGACCAAGAACAAGCCGGG
>JBEAXP010000003.1:0-10004 GCA_041159745.1 Actinomycetota bacterium
TGTGATCGCCACCTTCGCCAAACCTTTCTCGCTCGACCTGCTTCGTTCGGCCATGCTCGAGTGGACGCACGTCGTCGGCGAGACGATCGATCCCACTGGTCCGCGTCTGCGCATCGACGACGGCGATCTCTTCGACCCCGAGTTCATGCACCTCGTGTATCAGCCCAAAGTTTCGGTCCTCACGGGAGACGTGGTGGGAGTCGAGGCACTCGTGCGCTGGCGCCACCCCGAAAAAGGAGACGTGTCGCCGACGGCTTATGTCGCTTTGGTGGAAGAACTCGGACGCACGTCCGAGTTGCTCGATGCGATCATGACCATGGCGGCCCACGATCGATTTCGCTATCGCGCTTTGGCCTCGATGCCCGACGTCTCGTTGAACATCTCGGTGCTCGATCTCGACGATGACGAACTTCCGCGGCGCGCGCAACGAATCCTCACGTCAACATCGCCGGCCGAGTCATGGACCTTCGAGGTCACCGAGACGACGCCCATTCCCGACCTCACTCCGACGGTCGCGGTTCTCACACGACTGCGGCTGGCCGGGTTCAAGTTGGCGGTCGACGACTTCGGCACCGGAACGAGCAACTACGAGCGGCTGCTCGTCGCGCCGTTCACCGAATTGAAGATCGACCGGGCGATGGTGAGCCGGCTCGACGCCGCCGCGGCCGAGCCCGATGCCATGGTTCGTTCCGGGGTCGAAGTCGGCCATTCGCTCGGCTTGCAGGTCGTGGCCGAAGGTGTCGAGACCGCCGAGCAGTTCGTGATGATCCGACAACTCGGCTGTGATGCCGCGCAGGGCTATTTCGTGTCGGCGCCGGTGACCGCGGTGCAGATCGACCCGGCCCTCGACCGCTGGGCCGACAACTTCGGCGTCCTCGGACTGGCCGACTGAATCGCTCAGCCGCGTCGCGCGATGGCCGCGATCGCCGACAGCAGGCGCTCGACGTCGCCGTTCTCGATGTAGCGGACGATGCCCGCTCGGACGACACCGCCCGAATCGGCCAGTCCGAGGTGGTTGACGACTTCGACGGCGTACGCGTGGCCGTCCCACACGGCGATCTTCTGTTCGGCCAGTCGCGCCGACACCGTTGACGGTGCGACGCCGTCCACGACGAAAGCCGCGGTGGGTGCGCGCAAGACGGGGTTGTTCGGTCCGATGCGGCGAACCCCGGTGATCGCGCCGAGTCCATCCCACAAGTGAGCGAAGACGTCGGCTTCGAATCGAGCCAATGAATCCATTCCTTCTTCGAGGAGGAAGCGGGCGGCCGCATCGACGCCGGCGATCGCCTCGAAGTTGGGCATTCCGGTCTCGGGTTTGCGCGGTCCGGCGTCACCGGCCGGCCGTACACGCCACCAGTCGAGTTCGGCCATGAGGTCGGGTTTGCACCACAGGACGCCCGAGTGCGGCGCGTACCACTTGTAAGGAGACGTCACGAGGGCATCGCAATCGAGTGCGGTGATGTCGATCCGGTGGTGCGGCGCGGCGGCCACCGCGTCGACGTACACGCGGGCGCCGACGGCGTGGGCCGCCTCGATGATGGGGGGCAGGTCGGGCATCGTTCCGAGGAGATTCGACGCCATGGGCACGGTCACCCATCGGGTGCGGTGGTCGATGAGGGCGATGACCGATTCGGGGGAGAGCACGCCCGTGGACGGATCGAAGTCGGCGAGAACCTGCTCGGCGCCCGACCGCGCGCAGGCGCGTCGCCACGGCATGACGTTGGAATCGTGATCGAGTCGTGTGCCGACGATGCGATCACCGGGACGCAGTGTTTCGCTCACGGCGTTGGCGAACGCCATGTTGAACGTGGTCGTGTTCGTACCGAAACTGAAGCCTCGCGGATCGGCCTTGAACAATTGTCCGAGTGTCACCCGAGTGCGATCGAGAAGCGATTGGCATTCTTGTGCGGCGGCGAATGGTCCGCCGGCGGCGGCGGTGTGACCCGACGTCATCCAGTCGGTCATGGCCGTGATGGCCACATCGACGACTTGTGTGCCCGAGGGTCCGTCGAAGCGGGCCCACTCGCCGGCCGAACCGGCCAGAGCGGGGAACCGGTGGCGCAGGGACGTCACGTTCAGCGCTTGGCTTTGCGCAGACGCTTGGCGGCGCGGCCGATCGGTGCGATGTGCCGACCATCGAGGTCGCCCAACTCCACACCGTTGGCGAACTGCACGCGGTACCGCTGCCAGTTGAACCCGTTGGCGAGGAGAACTCGACCCTCGGTACCCGCCGGAACGTCGGCCAGATCGACCGAGGCCACGACCTTGTCGCGCAGACGAAGGTCGAGCTGATTCTGGTGGGGCTTGGCGAGGGCATGGGGTTTCCACGTCGTCATGGTGACCATCTTGGCGCATGGCGGGGCGGGGCGCACGTTTCGGGCCGCCGGTACACTTCGCCCCCTGTGAAAACGACATGTGAAGCCCACGAGGGCAACAAGGTCGTGCTCTCCGTCGAGATCGACGAGGCCGACTTCTCCCGCGACATCGACGCCGCACTCTCCAAGATCGGCCGTGATCTCCGTCTCCCCGGATTCCGCCAGGGCAAGGCCCCGCGCAAGGTCCTCGAAGCCCGAATCGGTCTCGAGGCGGCCCGCGGCCAGGCGTTGCAGGACTCCATCCCGCAGTACCTCGCCCGCGCGGTGCGCGAGAACGACGTCGACATCATCGCCACCCCGGAGATCGAGATCACCGGCGGGCAACTCGCCGGTCCGGTCACCTTCACCGCCACGTGCGAGGTTCGCCCCGTCATCACCGTGCCCGGATACGCGGGTCTGCGAGTGGAGATCGATGCGCCCACCGTGTCGGACTCCGGCATCGATGAAGTCGTGACGGCCGAACTCCGTCGCCAGGGAACACTCACCGACGTCTCGCGTCCGGCGGGAGTCGGCGACTTCGTGGTGGTCGATCTGGTCGGGTCGCGCGGCGGTGAGCCGGTGGCCGGCCTCGCGGTCGACGATTGGTCGTACGAGATCGGCAAGAAGTGGGTCTCGCCCGAGTTCGACGACAAGTTGACGGGGGCGTCGGCCGGCTCGGAGTTGACGTTCACCGACACGCCCAACGGCACCGAAGAGGCCGCCGACTTCGTGGTCAAGGTGACATCGGTCCAAGAACTCGTGGTCCCCGAACTCACCGATGAGTGGGTCGCCGCCAACGTCGAGGGTTTCGACACCATCGCCGAGTGGAAGGCATCGGTCGCCGAGCGGATGACCGAGGCGCGCTGGAATCAGGTTCGTAATTCCCTGGTCGACAAGGTCACCGATTCGCTGGTCGAACTGGTTTCGGTCGACGCTCCCGAATCGCTGGTGTCGGCCGATCTGCAGCGCCGGGTCCAGAACGTGGTTCGCCAGTTCGCCGCGCAGGGCATGGATCTCGAACAGTGGCTGCAGGCCACCGGCCAGGAGCCGGCCACCTTCGTCGACTCGTTCCGTCCGGCTTCGGTGAAGGCGGCCAAGGTCGATCTCGCTCTGCGGGCCATCGTCGAAGCCGAAGGCCTCCGGGCCGACGACGACGATGTCGAGCGCGAGTTGGCCGGTATCGCCCAGCGCTCGAACGATGACGCCATCCGTCAGCAGGTGATGTCGGGCTCGAAGAAGAAGCCGAAGTTGATCACCGTCGACCAGGTGCGGGCCGCCTATCAGGCCAACGACGCGTTGGTCGACCTGGCCGCCGAGATCTCCAAGAGCAAGGCCCTCGACTGGCTCGTGCACAACGTCACGTACGTCGACCCCTCCGGTGCCACACTGGACAGCGACACTGTCGTTGGCCACTCGGCCGCCGACCACGACCATCAGCACGATCACGATCACGACCACGACGGGGCCGATTCATGAATCTCGACGCATTCAACTACTACGTGCCCACGGTCGTCGAGCAGACCAACCGTGGCGAGCGGGCCTACGACCTCTACAGCCGTTTGCTGAAGGAGAACATCCTCTTCCTCGGCACTCCGATCGATGACACGATCGCCAACCTCGTGTGCGCTCAGCTCATCCACCTGGAGAGCGAGAACCCCGACAAGGACATCAACATCTACATCAACAGCCCCGGTGGCGACATCACCGCGCTGTTCGCCATCTACGACACGATGCAGTTCATCAAGAACGACATCGCCACCATCTGCCTGGGTCAGGCGGCCAGTGCGGCCGCGGTTCTGCTGGCCGCCGGCACCAAGGGCAAGCGCCTCGCTCTGCCGCACAGCCGCGTGCTTCTGCACCAGCCGTACGGACAGGTGGGTTACGGCCAGGTCACCGATCTCGAGATCGCCGCCAAGGAGATCCTCCGTATGCGCGATCTGCTCGAGGAGATCCTGGCTCGCCACACCGGCCAGCCGATCGAGCGCATCCACGCCGATACCGATCGTGACTTCGTGATGGAGGCATCCGAGGCGCTCGAGTACGGAATCATCGACGACGTCATCTCCAGCCGTACGGTCGTCGACCGGGGCGGACCCATCCGCTGACCAGCGTCTTTCGGCTTCTGTTCAAGGTCTTGACGCAAATCGCCGACAACAGGGTCGGCCATCCGTCAGACTGTGAACCCGAAGGAGGGTGGACGTGGCGAAATTCGGTGACACCGGCGAAATCTTGAAATGCTCGTTCTGCGGCAAGTCGCAGAAGCAGGTCAAGAAGCTCATTGCCGGCCCAGGCGTCTACATCTGCGACGAGTGCATCGATCTCTGCAACGAGATCATCGAGGAAGAGGTCAGTGAAGCCTCCGACTTGAAGATGGACGATCTCCCGAATCCGCGCGAGATCTGCAACTTCCTCGACGAATACGTGGTGGGCCAGACCCAGGCCAAGAAGGTTCTGGCCGTCGCGGTGTACAACCACTACCGCCGCATCCAGTACCAGAAGGACAACGTGCTCGCGAAGCGCGACGAGGTCGAACTGGCCAAGAGCAACATCCTCCTCCTCGGGCCCACCGGCTGCGGCAAGACGCACCTGGCCCAGACCCTCGCTCGCATGCTCAACGTGCCGTTCGCGATCGCCGACGCCACCGCGCTCACCGAGGCCGGCTACGTGGGCGAAGACGTCGAGAACATCCTGTTGAAGCTCATCCAGGCCGCCGATTTCGACGTCAAGAAGGCCGAAACGGGCATCATCTACATCGACGAGATCGACAAGATCGCGCGCAAGAGCGAGAACCCGTCCATCACCCGTGACGTGTCGGGCGAAGGTGTGCAGCAGGCCCTTCTCAAGATCCTCGAAGGAACCGTCGCCTCGGTTCCGCCCCAGGGCGGCCGCAAGCACCCGCACCAGGAATTCATCCAGATCGACACCACCAACGTGCTGTTCATCTGCGGCGGCGCGTTCGCCGGCCTCGACAAGATCATCGAGCAGCGCATCGGCCACAAGGGGGTTGGTTTCCACGCCACGGTGCGCAGCAAGGCCGAGAAGGATCCGGGTGAGTTGTTCTCGCAGGTGCTCCCCGAAGATCTGCTGGCCTTCGGACTCATTCCCGAATTCGTGGGTCGTCTGCCCATGGTGGGCGCGGTGCAGAACCTCGACATGGATGCTCTCGTGAAGATCCTCGTCGAACCCAAGAACGCCCTCGTGAAGCAGTACCAGAAGTTCTTCGACTTCGAAGACGTCGAACTCGAACTCACCGAGTCGGCGCTCAACGCGGTGGCCGAACTCGCGCTGAAGCGCGGAACCGGCGCTCGTGGTCTGCGGGCGATCCTCGAAGAAGCCCTTCTCAACACGATGTACGAACTGCCGGGTCGCAACGACGTGGCCCGCGTCGTCATCGACGCCGACACGGTCACCGCCAAGGTCCCGCCCACGCTCGTGCCACGGGCCGCGGTGCGTTCGCAGCGGCCGCGCCGCGCTGCGAGTTGATGGACTACCAGCAGGCTCTCCACTACCTCGACGAACACGCCACCTACGAGAAGACCGGCCGCATCGAGTCGCCTTCTCTGGCCACGATCGAGCGTCTCTGCGCCGCCATGGGCGATCCGCAGCACTGCGCTCCGGTCATTCACATCACCGGCACCAACGGCAAGGGCTCGACCGCCCAGATGATCACCCGACTGCTCGTGGCCAGCGGTCTGCGGGTGGGCACCTACACCAGTCCTCACCTCGAGCGGGTCAACGAGCGCATGATGATCGACGGCGTTCCGATCTCCGATCACGATTTCGGCGAACAGGTCGGCGCGATCGCCGATCTCGAGATCATCGCCGGCGTGCGGCCGGGTTATTTCGACACCTGTACCGCGGCGGCGTTCCGCTGGTTCGCCGATCAGGCCGTCGACGCCATGGTGATCGAAGTCGGTCTGCTCGGTCGGTGGGATGCCACCAACGTCGTGGACGCTCAGGTGGCGGTCATCACCAACATCGGTCTCGATCACATGGAGTTCGCCGGACCGACGCGCGCGCACATCGCGCGCGAGAAGTCGGGCATCATCAAGTCGGCATCGGCCGTCGTCACCGGTGAAACCGACCCGGAGATGGTCGAGATCTTTCGCTCGGCCGGCGGATCCTCTCTGCTCGTGCGCGACACGGATTTCGCGGTCGATGCCAACGAACTCGCGCTCGGCGGCCGTCTCGTGGCCGTGCGCACACCCACCACGATCTATCCCGATGTCTTCGTGCCGTTGCACGGCAGACATCAGGCCGACAACGCGGCGGTGGCGATCACGGCGGTGGAAACCTTCTTCGCGCGACCTCTCGCCGAGGACGTGATCGCCGAGGCGATGGCCACCGTGAGCATGCCGGGTCGTTTCGAATTGCTCGACCATCAACCGTTGGTGATCATCGATGGCGCTCACAATCCAGCCGGTGGCGACGTGTGTGCGAGCGTCTTCTTCGAGGACTTCGATCCGGCTGGTCGGCGCATCCTCGTGGTCGGCTGTCTGCGGGGTCGCGAACCGGTCGAGATGCTCGAGGCGTTGCGGGCCGACGAATTCGACGTGGTGGTGTGCTGCACCGCTCCGTCGCCCCGCGGTCGACCGGCAACCGAACTGGCCGAGGCCGCCCGGACCATCGGGTGCGACGACGTCCGTGTGGTCGCGTCGGTGGAAGCGGCGATCGACGAAGCCCGACGCGAGGCCGGAGCCGACGACGCGATTCTGGTCACGGGCTCGCTGTACGTGGTGGGGGCGGCCCGGCCGCACGTGCTCGGCCGATAGCGTCGGCCTCCATGTCTGATCGCACCCTCGTCTTGTTGAAGCCCGATGCCGTCGAACGCGGCCTGGTCGGAACCATCCTCAGCCGTTTCGAGTCGAAGGGTCTGAAGCTCGTCGCCCTCGACCTGCGCACGCTGGACGCGGCCACGCTGGGCCGTCACTACGAGGAGCACGTGGGCAAGGGCTTCTACAACGACCTGGTGTCGTTCATGTCGCGGGGCCCGGTGGTGGCCCTGGTTCTCGAGGGACCCGAGAACACCTGGGAGGTCGTTCGGGCCATGATGGGTGCCACCAATCCGCGTACCGCGGCTCCCGGGACCATCCGTGGTGACCTGGGGATTCTCTTCACCGAGAACCTGGTCCACGGGTCCGACTCCCTGGCTTCGGCCGAGCGGGAGATCGGGATTTTCTTCCCCAATCTGTAACATTTCCCGGTCACGGGGCGAGGAGGTGCGGTCATGGCCCGGAGCAACCCGCTGGCCCTCGGCCGCGATATCGCAATCGATCTCGGAACCGCCAACACCCTGATTTATGTCCGGGGACACGGCGTGGTCCTCAACGAACCCTCGGTCGTCGCCCTCGACGTGGCGGACGGTCGCCCGGTCGCGGTGGGCCTGGAGGCCAAGCGGATGATGGGCCGGACCCCCGGACACATCCGTGCGGTGCGTCCGTTGAAAGATGGCGTGATCGCCGATTTCGAAGTCTGCGAGAAGATGCTGCGCTACTTCATCCAGAAGGTGCACAGCAGCCGCTGGAGCAAGCCGCGCATGGTGATCTGCGTTCCGTCCGGCATCACCGGAGTCGAACAACGTGCGGTTCAGGACGCCGCCGAGTACGCGGGGGCGCGCAAGCCCGTCCACATCATCGAGGAACCCATGGCGGCGGCGATCGGCGCCGACCTGCCGGTTCACGAACCGAGCGGCAACATGATCGTCGACATCGGCGGAGGCACCACCGAAGTCGCCGTCATCTCCCTCGGCGGAATCGTCACCGCGCAGTCGCTCCGCGTCGCCGGTGACGAACTCGACGAGGCCGTGATGCAGTACCTCAAGAAGGAGTTCTCGCTCGCCGTCGGTGAGCGGACCGCCGAGGACATCAAGATCCAGATGGGTTCGGCCTGGCCGATGGAGGAGGAGATGACCGCCGACGTGCGCGGCCGCGACCTCATCAGCGGCCTGCCCCGGACCATCACCTTGTCCACCGAGCAGGTGCGTGAAGCACTCGCCGAACCGGTGTCGGCGATCGTCGACACCGTACGAACCACCCTCGACAAGACCCCGCCCGAATTGGCCGCCGACATCATGCACGTCGGCATCACCCTCACTGGGGGCGGAGCACTCCTCGCCGGCATCGATCGACGTCTCGCTCATGAGACGGGGATGCCGATCAACATCGCACCCGATCCGCTGTACTCGGTGGTTCTGGGTTCGGGTCGGGCGCTCGAGAACATCGAGGCCATGCGCGGCATGCTCTCGCAGACCGACGAGTGACCCCATGTTCTCGATGAGCCGACGACGAGCCGTCGTCCTGCTGGCTCTCTCGTCCATTCTTCTGATCACCCTCGACCTGCAGGGCAACGCCGTCGTCGACGGTGTGCGTCGGGCGTTCGGCACGGTGTTCCAGCCGTTGCAGGATGCCGGACGTGTGATCACGCGACCCATCGGCAATGCGTGGCGCGGGATCACCGAGTACGACGATCTCCGAGCCGAGAACGAACGCCTGCAGGATCGAATCGATCAACAAGAAGGCGCGTTCATCGCGGCTCTCGCGACCGTTCGCGACGCTCAGGAGCTGCTCGCTCTCAACGGCATCGACGACCTCACCGACATCTCGTCGATCACGGCCCAGGTGGTGGGCGAGAGCCCCACCAACTTCTCGCAGACCGTGGAGATCAATCAGGGAAGCAGTGATGGTCTGCGCGTCGGCATGCCGGTCGTCAACGCCGCCGGTCTGGTGGGCAAGGTCACCGAGGTGTTCGCCAATCGATCGATCGTCATGTTGGCCACCGACGTCTCGTATGCGATCCCCGTGCAGGTCCTGAACCTGCCCGAACCCGAGCCGGTCGCCACCACCACGACCACCACGACCACGTCGCTCGCGCCCACGACGACGACGTCACTGGCGCCCACTACGACGACCACGACGCTGGCTCCCGCGACCACGACGCCCGTGGCGATCGGACCCACGTCCGCCACGACCGTTGCACCCTCGCCCTCCACGAGCATCGCACCGGTCGTCACCTCGATCTCTCCGGTCCTCACGGTGGCCCCACCCACCATGACGCCCACTCCCTCGTCGGTCGTCGACATCAATGCCTTGCCGACGGCCGAGACCGGCGCCTTACGCGGACGCGGCCCCGATCGAGCGCCGATCGTCGAGTTCGTCGACCAGAGTTCGCGATTCGGCGAGATCAAGGTCGGGGCCGTCGTCATCACCGCCGGCGGTTCGAAGAGTCTCGCCCCGCGCGGCATCGTGATCGGTCGTGTGGTCGAGGTCGTCGAGCGGAGCGGAACCGCTGGCGCGGTGTTGGAGGTTCGCCTGGCGGCCCGGCTCTCCACACTCAACTTCGTTCGCGTGCTGCTGTACCAGCCGGCGGTGAGTCGATGATCGAACTCATCAACCGTCCCATGGTTCGTCTGAGCCTGATCGGACTCGTCGCGCTCGTCGTGCAGACGACCTTGCTCGCCGATCTCGAATTCGATGGAATCGCCCTGCAGATCATGCTCGCGCTGTCGATCGGTGCCGGCATCTCGGGAGGCTCCGAGCGCGGAGCCCTGGCGGGCTTCTTGTTCGGCTTGATGTTCGATCTCGTCCTCTCGAGCCCGCTCGGGCTCACCGCACTCGTGTACGGCCTCGTCGGATTCCTCGCCGGCTACGTGAA
>JBEAXP010000020.1:0-5712 GCA_041159745.1 Actinomycetota bacterium
AGGAGCGGCCACTTCGCCCGATCCGCCACCGGCTCCACCACCCGAGCCCGACGCGCGCGCAGGCTTCTTCGCGGCGGCCTTGGCGCCACCGGCGGCCACGGCGACGACGGTCTGTTCGGGAACCCACATGGCCACGTCGAAACGCTTGCCGTTGACCTCGACCGTGGTGTTGCGACGCACGAGCGGCTCGGCGTCATCGGCGCCACCAGCCGGCTTGGGCGCTTCCACGCCCGACAGGTCGAGAGTTTCCTCCACCCACTTGGTGGAGTGCGTGACCGCGGCGAAATCGGGATGCTTCAGGATCGCGATGTCGGCCGGAATGGTGGTGGCCACACCTTCCACCACCATCTCCTCGAGCGCGCGAATGGTGCGCGCGATCGCGGTGGGACGATCCTTGCCCCACACGATGAGCTTGCCCACGAGGTTGTCGTAGTACTGGCTGATCTCGTCGCCCGACTCGTAACCCGAGTCGAAGCGCACGCCGAAACCATCCGAAGCGACGAGCTTGGTGATCTTGCCGGGTGACGGCAGGAACTTTCCGCCGGCCGGATTCTCGGCGTTGATGCGAATCTCGATGCCGTGGCCGTTGCGACGCGCGGTGACTTCCTTTTGCGTCATCGGCAACTTCTCGCCACCGGCCACGCGGATCTGCCACTCGACGAGATCGATACCGGTGATCACTTCGCTCACGGGGTGCTCGACCTGCAGACGCGTGTTCATCTCGAGGAAGAAGAACTCGCCGTCCTGATAGATGAATTCGACGGTGCCGGCGTTGAAGTAGCCGACCGCCTTGGCCGCCTTCACAGCGGCTTCGCCCATCGCGTCTTCCACGCCATCGGGGAGCGACGGGGCCGGAGCCTCTTCGACGAGCTTCTGGTGACGACGCTGAGCCGAGCAGTCGCGCGTGGACACCCACACGTAGTTGCCGTGCATGTCGCCCACCAACTGCACTTCCACGTGACGCGGCCAGGTGAGGTACTTCTCGACGTAGATCTCGTCGCGTCCGAAGAACGCCTTGGCTTCGCGCTGCGCGCTGTCCATGGCGTCTTGCACCTCGGCGGCGCTGCGCACGACCTTCATGCCGCGGCCGCCACCGCCGAACGCGGCCTTGATGGCCACCGGCCAGCCGAACTCCTCGCCGAACTTCGTGATCTCGGCGGCCGTGGTCACGAACTCGGTGGTGCCCGGAACGATGGGGGCGCCGCCGCGCAGCGCGGCTTTACGGCTCGACACCTTGTCGCCCATTTCGCGGATCGCGTCAGCGGGCGGTCCAATGAAAGCGACTCCCATCTTCGCGATGGCGTCGGCGAAGTCGGCGTTCTCGGAGAAGAAGCCGTAACCCGGGTGGACGCCGTCGGCGCCGCTCTTGCGGATCGCGTCGAGGATGGCCTCGGTGTTGAGGTAGCTCTCGGCCGCCGTCTGTCCGCCCAGGGCGTAGGCCTCGTCGGCCAGGCGCACGTGCAGGGCGTTGCGGTCGAGCTCGGAGTACACGGCCACGGTGGCGATCCCCATCTCGCGGGCGGCGCGGATCACGCGCACGGCGATCTCACCACGGTTCGCAATGAGGATTTTCGTCAGCGGTTTGGGGGTCACTTTGGGGGGCACGAGTGACAATGTTGGTGCATGGACCGCCCGTCAGTCACACCAAACGAGACCGTCGGCGCGTGGATCGTCGAGCGGGTGGCCGAAACCGGCAGCACCAACGACGATTTGTTCGATCGCGGGCGGGCCGGGGCGCCCGACCGCCTGGCCCTGGTGGCCGCCCACCAGACCGCCGGGAAGGGTCGCCTCGATCGACGGTGGGAGGCGCCGCCGGGGGCAAATCTCCTGGTCAGCCTGCTGTTTCGGACCGTTCCGCTCAATCCGCACGAGCTCGTCCATGCCGTCGCCCTGGCCGCCGCCAACGCCACGGTCACCACCACGGGGCTGGCTCCGGTGCTGAAGTGGCCCAACGACCTGCTCGGCCCCGACAGCGCGTCGAAATTGGCCGGGATCCTCGCCACGGCCGGGCCGTTCGCGGGCGACCGACCGGCCTTCGTGGTGGTGGGACTCGGCCTCAACGTGAACTGGGCGCCCGAGGGGGCCACGTCGTTGTCGCAGATGGCCGGCCACGAGGTGGACGTGGACGAGGTGTTGCGCGCGCTGCTCGCCTCGCTCGATCGGTACACCGCGATGTCGCCGACGCAGTTGCACGAGGCGTATCGCAAGCGACTCGGAACATTGCGTCGCGAGGTGATCGTGCATCTTCCCGGCGACACCGCCGTGGAAGGGCGCGCGCTCGACATCGAAACCGATGGTCGACTGGTGGTTCTCGATCGCTGTGGTGTGACGCATCGATTCTCGGTTGGCGACGTCGTGCACGTGAGGACAACTAACTTCGGTTCATGACCCGACGAGCCCCGCGAGCGCGACGCTTGGGCTCGGGTGCACTCGTGCTGGTGGTGGTGTTCGCGCTCGCCTCATCGCTCGGACTGCTCGCGGCCACGAATCAGCAGGAGTCGAACGTCGAGCGGGTGACCGAGTTGTCGAACGTGATGGCCGACACCGGTGGGCCGTTCGTCAACTACCTGCTGGTGGGGAGTGACACGCGTGAGGGAGCCGACCCGAACAGCCCCGATTACGGCGGAATCGGCGCGGCCGAAGACACCGGTGGGCGGCGCAGCGACACGATGATGGTGCTGCACGTCGACAACGAACGCGACGTCGCGTCGATCATGTCGATTCCGCGCGATCTGTGGGTGAACGTGCCCGGATACGGGGAAAATCGCATCAACACCGCGTACACGCACGGGGCCGATGTTCTCGTGCGGACGGTGCAAGAGGCCCTCGGCATTCCGATCAACCACTACATCGAGGTCGACTTCAATTCGTTCAAGGCGATCGTGGGTGCGCTCGGTGGCGTCGATATCTGCTTCGATGCGCCCACCCGCGACGTGCACACCGGCTTGTGGGTTCCGGCGCCCGGTTGCTACACGCTCGATCCGCTGCAGTCGCTCGCGTATGCGCGCAGCCGTTACTTCGAGACGTACCGCGTGGACGACTGGAAGGTGGACGGGCGGGCCGATCTCGGTCGCATCGAACGGCAGCAGACGTTCGTCCAGGCCGCGGTGTCGAAGGCGCAGCAGCAGATGACGGCCAATCCGCTGCGCGCGAGCGATCTCATCAACGCCGCGGTGGCGTCGTTGCGGGTCGATCCGGGCACCGACCTCGTGGAGTCGATCGAGTACCTGAGGCCCCTCGCATCGAGTGGTGTCGTGAGGTATTCGCTACCGGTGGTGCCGGCGGAGATCGGTGGCAAATCGGTGCTGGTTCTCGGTGCCGATTCGGCTGCGATCCTGGGTTATCTGGCTGGTTCGGGCGAGCCTCCGGCCCCGGCGGAATAGGGATCCAATCGGTCTGACCAAACGGGGCTCGGACGTCGGGCCAGTTGGTTACTTTCCGACGTGGAGGTTCACCATGCGTCCAGTCGCTCGAGTGTTGCTTGTTTGCTCGCTGGTCTTCGGGGCTGCCTGTTCGTCGTCAGCGGGGGAGTCGGATGGCTTGGCGCCGGCCGAGACCGCTGCTGACCCGAGCCCGTCCGTGGCCTCCACGTCGACGTCATCCTCGACGTCAACGACCTCGACCACTCTTGCACCGGAGGGCATCGTCTACTCGTCGATTCGCCTTGGAGACCTGAACACAAGTGCGTTCCAGGTATCGATGCAGACGTTTCCGGAATTCGCGCAGTCGTTCGTTCTCTTTCAGCCCTTGGATGTGAGTGAAGTCCAGCTCGCTGTATCGCACGCGATGATCGTGCAGCCCTCGTACTTCACGACACCACTTGTGGACCAATGGAAGCACTACACGATCGAGCCGGCGTTTGGTCCGCTCACCTTCGATGTGACCACGACGTTTTACGAGGCGACGACAGGGGAGTTGGTGGTCGATCTGCTCGATGTCACCGAGGGTTTCGACATGGTGTCGAGCAGATCGACTCGTGTCACCATGGAAAAAACGATCGGATACGGTCAGGGTTGGACCGGTGAGCCAAACGTTCGGATCGATCTCGGTGATTCGGTTCGTCTCGAGCCGGGCAAGTACGTCGTGGTCATGAGTTTCGCCTGGACCGATCAGAGCGTCTTCCTTCTGCGCCTCTTCGGCCGTCAGGCGGGTGACAACACTCGCTCGGGGTACGACCAGGACCAGCCGGGTGATTGCGAGTACACGCCGGCCGTTGATTCGAACGAACAAGGACGTGCGTACACGGGACTCGGAACGACCAAGTGGGATGGGTCGGCCGCGGGGTCCATCGGCTACGGGACTACGTTCCGACCGGCCATGGCCAAGGTCACCGACTGCGTGGAGATAGGCCAGTATCAGGACATCTGGAATCAGGGCGACGTCTACCTGACTCTCTACGGCCGACCCGCTTGATGGCCAACACGGCCGGGGTGCAATGTCCTGGGGCGACTGGCGCGGCCTGACAGAATGTCGGTGGCCGAATGTTCGGCCGTTTCGCTCATGAAAGCCCTCATTCTCGCCGGCGGTGCCGGGACACGGCTGCGGCCCATCACGCACACGAGCGCGAAGCAACTCGTGCCGGTGGCCAACAAGCCGATTCTGTTCTACGGAATCGAGGCCATGGTCGCGGCGGGCATCACCGAGATCGGGGTGATCGTCGGCGACACGCGCGCCGAGGTGATGGCGGCACTCGGTGACGGCAGCCAGTGGGGCGCGCAGATCACCTTCATCCCGCAGGATGCGCCACTCGGCTTGGCGCACTGCGTGCTGATCGCGCGCGACTTCCTCGGCGACGACGACTTCGTGATGTACCTGGGCGACAATCTTCTCGAACAGGATCTCGCGGCGTTCGTGCGCGCGTTCGAGTCGGCCCGCGCGTCGGCCGAGCCGCCGACCGCGCAGATTCTGTTGAAGCAGGTGCCCGATCCGCATCGCTTCGGCATCGCCGAACTTGACGCCAACGGCAATGTGGTGCATCTCGTCGAGAAGCCGGCCGATCCGCCCACCGATCTGGCGCTGGTGGGCGTGTACTTGTTCGATCGCACCATCCACACGGCGGTGCGCGAGATCAAGCCGTCGGGTCGCGGCGAGTTGGAGATCACCGACGCCATCCAGTGGCTCGTCGATCAGGGCCTGCGGGTGCGCTGCGAGTTGCTCACCGGCTGGTGGATCGACACCGGCAAGCTCACACCGCTCCTCGAGGCGAATCGTCTGCTGTTGGAAGTGATCGAGCCGCGTATCGACGGCGATGTCGACAGCGAGTCGTCGGTCGACGGGCGCGTGGTCGTGGAGGCCGGCGCCGTGGTGCGCAACTCGACGCTGCGCGGCCCGCTGGTGATCGGCGCCAACGCGATCATCACCAACAGCTTCATCGGGCCGTATTCGGCCATCGGCAACGGTTGCGAAGTGGTGCACAGCGAGATCGAGCACTCGGTGATCATGGAGCGCAGTCGCATCATCGACATCCCGCGTCTCGAAGACAGTCTCATCGGTCGCGAGGCCGAGGTGATGCGCTCGGGGCGCAAGCCACGCGCGTTGCGCCTCATGATCGGCGATCACTGCCAAATCGATACGGAGTGACATGGCCACACAAGCCGAACGCGTCTACGAAAGCGATCTGATCACCGGCGTCTGGATCGCCGAGCCCAAGGTGCACGGCGACGAGCGCGGATTGTTCGTCGAGTCGTATCGCCGCGAGTGGATTCCGGGCGC
>JBEAXP010000135.1:0-45849 GCA_041159745.1 Actinomycetota bacterium
AAGTTCCTCGATGTTCGGGCCGATCATCATTCCGGCCTCGGGAACCATCGCCTGATACGGATAGTGCCACGCCGTCACCACTTCGAGCGGGCGCTTCATGCACGTGGCCAAGGACAGTGCCCACTGGGCCGCTTGCGTCGATCGACTCGAACCATCGACTCCGACCACGACCTTTCCCGGGACCGAACGGTTGCTCGATTCCGGAACGAGCATCACCGGACACTTGGCTCGATGAACCACGGCGTAGCTGACCGAACCCATGAGCAGACCCTGAGCCGACCCGACGCCGCGCGTTCCGAGCACGATCATCGCCACGTCGTCGCTGGCCTTCAGAATGGCCGTGGCCGGTGCGCCTTGTTCGAGGAAGGTGTCGATCGGTAGATCGGGGAATTGCTTGCGGACCCGATCGGCCAGTTCGTTGAGCATCGTTCGATGGCGCAAGTCGATTTCGTGCACTTCCTCGGACGACAATGCCGGGACCACGTACCCCGCACTCACACCGAGCGCCACCATCGTGGGCAGTGCGTAACTCGTCAGAATTCGCAGCGTCCGCTCGGATGAGCGCGCCACGTCCGCGGCCCACCACACTGCCATCTCCGCATTGGTCGAACCGTCGTATCCCACGAGAACGGGACGCGGATCGCCGTCGGACGAGTCGATGCGGGAGGACCAGGAGTTGCTCATGTCGTCATTGTCGAACGCTCGACGACGTCACGAGCGGAGAACATGGTCATTCGGTACGAAGGAATCACGCTCGGGGGACGAATGTCATCGGCTCGGAGACGAGCCCGACCGCGATGAGTCAGGTGCCGAAGCCGAAGCCGAGATCGGGTGCGGTGAGCATCGGAACGAACGGAATACCGCGCTCGGCCGCCATTGCGCCGCAGGTGCCACCACGATCGACGATCACCGTGATGAGGACCGGGATCGCGCCGAATCCCTCGACCACGTCGACCGCTTCCATGATGCTCGTGCCACGCGTGACGGTGTCCTCGGTGATCACCACGCGATCACCCGGTTGCAGTGCGCCGGCCACACGGCCGGTGACCCCGTGATCCTTCGACTCCTTGCGCACACTGAAGCTGCGGAGTCGACGACCGCGGGTCGCGGCCACGGCCGCGATGCCGAATGCGACCGGATCGGCGCCCATCGTGAGCCCACCGATGGCCGTGGCGTCGGCCGGCAACAACGACAACGCGACGTCGGCCACCAGCACGATTCCGTCGGGACGGCACGCGGTCTGCTTGGTGTCGAGGAACCATGTGCTCTTCGCACCCGACTTCAAGGTGAAATCGCCGGTCTTGAGCGAATGAGCGAGAACGTGCTGGCGAAGCGCGTCGCGAGCCGGATCGAGGGGCGGCAGGTTCGAGGTCATGCGTCGGGAAGTTGTTCGAACACTCGGTCGACGTGCACGAGAGAGCGTCGTAGGTCGAAGGCTTCGTCGAGGACGGCGGCCGGAACTTTCTGCAGACGCGGGTCGGCTTCGAGCACCGAGCGGAACTGCTCACCCCGAGTCCACGAAACCGAGGAAGCCTCCTGAACCACGCGGTAGGCGTCGTCGCGCGTCATGCCGGTCTTCACGAGAGCGAGCAGCACCGGCTGACTGAACACCAATCCGCGAGTGGCGTTGAGATTCTCGCGCATCCGCTCGGCATGAACCTGCAGACCTTCGAGGAGTCGACGAAGTCGCTGCACCATGTAGTGAGCGAGAAGCGACGAATCGGGGAGAACGATTCGCTCGACCGAACTGTGCGAGATGTCGCGCTCGTGCCACAACGCGACGTCCTGCAGGGCGGCCTGCAGATTTCCACGCAACACGCGCGCGAGTCCGCTGATGGTCTCGGCCGAAATGGGATTGCGCTTGTGGGGCATGGCGGACGAGCCCTTCTGGCCGGCCTTGAATCCCTCCTCGACCTCGCGAACCTCGGTTCGCTGGAGGTGTCGCAACTCGACGGCGATCATTTCGCACGTCGCGGCCAGCGATGCGCAGGCCCACAGATACTCGGCGTGTCGATCACGGGCGATCACCTGAGTGGCCGGCACCGGAATCAGACCGAGCTTCTCGGCCACCGCTGCTTCCACCCGGGGATCGATGTTGGAATACGTACCCACGGCCCCCGACAACTTGCAGACCGCGATGGCCTCACGAGCCCGGCGCAGGCGCTCGCGATCGCGATCGACTTGAAGTGCCCAGAGTGCGACCTTCATCCCGAACGTGGTGGGTTCGGCGTGAACGCCGTGGGTTCGACCGATCATGACGGTTCCGCGATGGCGCTGGGCGATGGAAACGAGTGTGCGCACGAGTTGACTCGACGCGTCGATGAGAAGATCGGACGCGTCACGAAGCATCCAGCACCAGGCGGTGTCGACGATGTCACTCGACGTGAGGCCGTAGTGGATCCACGAGCTTTCCGGTCCGCCGATTCGAGCCTGGACCACGTCGACGAACGCCGCGACGTCGTGGTCGGTGACACGTTCGCGTTCGAGCACCGCGTCGATGAACGCGGCGTCGACCTGGGGGGCTCGCGCGCGACAGGCCGACGCGTCAGCGGCCGGGACGACTCCGAGTGAGGCGTGCGCCTCGGTTGCCAGCAATTCGATCTCGAGCCAGCGGCCGAAGCGCGACTCGTCGGAGAACACCTGCTCCATCTCGGGGAGCGAGTAACGCGGAATCATGTCGACGCTCCGTCCCATTGCAGCACCGCATCGCGTTCGGGGCCCACACCCACGATGCGCACCGGAACGCCGACTTGAGCTTCGACGAGCGCGATGAAGCGGCGAGCGGCTTCGGGCAGATCGGCGGCCGAGCGACAGCCGCTGATGGAGGTCTGCCATCCGGGCAATGTTTCGTACACCGGTTCCACTCGGGCCAGTAGATCACTTCGGTCGGGATAGGCGGTGCATTCCCGACCATCGATTCGATATCCCACGCATACCTTGACTTCGTCGAAGGTGTCGAGCACGTCGAGCTTGGTGAGGGCGACCTCGGTGAGGCTGTTCACCCGCACCGCGTGGCGCAACATGACGCAGTCGATCCAACCGGTGCGTCGACGACGCCCGGTGACCGTGCCGAACTCGCGGCCGATGTCCACCAGCGCCTCGCCCTTCGCGTCGAGCAACTCGGTGGGAAACGGGCCCGAACCCACGCGTGTCGTGTACGCCTTGGTGATCCCGACGATGCGATCGAGCAAACGCGGACCGAGCCCCGAACCGGCCGACGCGCCACCCGCGGTGGGGTTGGACGAGGTGACGTACGGATACGTGCCGTGGTCGAGATCGAGGAACGTGGCCTGAGCGCCTTCGAGCAGAACGGCCTCACCCGACTCGACAGCGGCGTGGAGCAGGTCGACGGTGTCGGCCACGTACGGAGCCAGTCGACGACCGAGCACGGTGAACTGATCGACGACCGCATCGACGTCGATGGGCTCACCACCGGCGGCCGCGAGATCGGCATTGGCGTCGACGGCGCGGGCGCGAACCATCGCCGCGAACGACGCCGCGTCAAGAACGTCACCGGCACGGATTCCGACACGTCTCGCCTTGTCGGCGTAGGCCGGACCGATGCCCTTCAGCGTGGTGCCGATCTTGCCGTCGCCTCGTTGGGATTCGAGGAGCGCGTCGAAGGACTGATGCCACGGGAAGATGAGGTGCGCCTGGCTCGAGACTCGCAACCGCGAGCACGACACGCCTCGGGCCTCGAGGCGATCGATCTCGCCGAACAGAGTGGGGAGGTCGACCACCACGCCGTTGCCGATCACCGGAGTGACGTGTCCGTAGAGAACTCCGGACGGAATCAATTGAAGCGCGTACTTCTCGGAACCCACCACCACCGTATGGCCGGCGTTGTGTCCGCCCTGATAGCGAGCGACGACCGAATGATCGCGGGCGAGCAGGTCGATGACCTTCGCCTTGCCCTCGTCACCCCATTGGGCACCCACGACCACGGTGACCGGCATGTTCACGCTCCTTCACGACTGGAACGTGATGTGACTGTACTCGCTCGTTCCGCTCGAACCTCGGGGCGGAGAACCGACGTCACGAGTGCAGGACGATCCGATCGTCCTGCACCTCGACGTTGATCATGCCGTCCTCGGTCACCTTGCCCTCGAGGATGAGGATCGAGGCGTTGTCGCCGATGACCTTCTGGATCACGCGCTTCAACGGTCGGGCGCCGAAGGACGGGTCGTAGCCGTCGCGAGCCAACTTGGCCATGGCCTCCGGGCTCACGTTGAGCGTGATCCGCCGGTCGGCCAGACGCTTGCGGAGCCGCTCCACCTGGATCTCGACGATCTTCGACAAATCGCTCTCGTCGAGCGGTCGGAAGCGAATGATCTCGTCGATGCGGTTGACGAACTCGGGCTTGAAGTATTCGATCGGCTCGCCCGGAAGGTTCGACGTCATGACGACCACCACGTTGGTGAAGTCGACCGTGCGACCCTGACCGTCGGTGAGACGACCGTCGTCGAGTACTTGCAACAAGATGTTGAAGACGTCGGGGTGCGCCTTCTCGATCTCATCGAGCAGAACCACGCTGTACGGACGGCGACGAACCGCTTCGGTGAGCTGACCGCCTTCGTCGTAACCCACGTATCCGGGAGGTGCGCCCACCAGACGCGACACCGAGTGCTTCTCCATGTACTCGCCCATGTCGATGCGAACCATGGCCCGCTCGTCGTCGAACAGGAACTCGGCCACGGCCCGCGCCAACTCCGTCTTGCCGACTCCGGTGGGACCGAGGAACAGGAACGAACCGATCGGACGATTCGGATCGGAGAGACCGGCTCGACTGCGGCGAATTGCGTTGGACACCGCGACGACGGCCTCGTGCTGGCCGACCACCCTCTGATGCAGGAGATCTTCGAGGTGGACGAGTTTCGACATCTCGCCCTCCATGAGGCGAGTGACCGGCACACCGGTCCACTTGCTCACAACCTCGGCGATGTCCTCGGCGTCGACTTCTTCCTTCAACATCTTGTTGCCGGTCTGCAGCGAATCGAGATGCGTGGTCGCTTCGGCGATGCGGCGCTCGATCTCGGGCATGCGCCCGTACTGCATTTCGGCGACCTTGTTGAGGTCGGTCTCACGCTCGATCGCGCCACGAACCTGCTCGAGTTCTTCCTTCAGGTTCCGGATGGCCGCGATCGCGTCCTTCTCCTGCTGCCAGTGCTCGCGCATCTCGGCCGACTGCCGCTGGAGGAGGACGAGTTCGTCGTTGAGCGCACCCAGACGCTCCTTCGACGCCGAGTCGGTCTCCTTGTCGAGAGCCACCTTCTCGATCTCCAACTGGAGGATGCGGCGCTCGACGATGTCGATCTCGGTCGGCAGCGAGTCGATCTCGATGCGCAACTTGCTGGCCGCTTCGTCGACCAGGTCGATGGCCTTGTCGGGCAGGAAGCGATTGGTGAGATAGCGATTGGACAGAACCGCCGCGCTCACCAGAGCCGAGTCCTGGATTCGGACACCGTGGTGGACTTCATAGCGCTCCTTCAGTCCACGCAGAATCGCGATGGTGTCCTCCACGGTGGGTTCGCCCACGTACACCTGCTGGAAACGGCGTTCGAGCGCCGGATCCTTCTCGACGTACTTGCGGTACTCGTCGAGAGTGGTGGCGCCGATCATGCGCAACTCGCCACGCGCGAGCATCGGCTTGATCATGTTGCCGGCATCCATCGCACCTTCGGCACCGCCGGCTCCGACGATCGTGTGCAGTTCGTCGACGAACGTGATGACCTCGCCGGCCGAATCGGTGATCTCCTTGAGCACGGCCTTGAGCCGCTCCTCGAACTCGCCGCGGTACTTCGCCCCGGCCAGGAGCGCGGCGATGTCGAGCGAGATGAGACGCTTGTTCTTGAGACCTTCGGGCACGTCACCGTCGGCGATGCGGCGAGCGAGACCCTCGACGATCGCCGTCTTGCCCACACCCGGTTCGCCGATGAGAACCGGATTGTTCTTGGTCCGACGACTCAGGACCTGGATCACGCGGCGAATCTCTTCGTCGCGGCCGATGACGGGATCGATCTTTCCGTCACGCGCGCGCTTGGTGAGATCCTGCCCGTACTTCTCGAGGGCCTGGAACTGGTCCTCGGGATTCTGGCTCGTGACTCGGTGGCTGCCGCGTACGTCGCGCAGGGCCTGCAGGAGTTCTTCGCTGCCGACACCGAGACGTTGATTCATCGCCAGCAGCAAGTGCTCGACCGACAAGAAGTCGTCCTTGAAATCCTTGCGGTAACGCTCGGCGTTGTCGAACACGTTGTTGAGTTCGCGGTTCATGCGCGGTTCTTCACCGCCGTACGCCTTAGGCAACTTGGCCACGGCTTCGTCGGCCTGATTGCGAACCATCAACGGTGCGAGGCCGAGTTTCGACAGAACGGCCGGAACGATCGTGTCGTCCTGCCGCGCGATGGCCGCCATCACGTGATCGGGAGTGATCTCCGGATTGGAGAGTGACTTGGCCTGGTCGAGAGCGGCCGCCACCGCCTCCTGGGTCTTGTGGGTCCATTGCTTCGGATTGATTGCCATGATCGCTACCTCCTCAGATGGTCGATCGGTTGGCTGCGACTGACGACAGCCAGTGACGAGCGGACTCGGACAATTCGGTGATCTTCTTGTAATCGGCGACGTCGTCGGGAAGATGCACGAGCGCGTCGGCCAGGCGGGCGGCATCGTCGGGCCGCTGCGGCACCTGGCGCAGCGGCCGGATGTAGGTGCGAATCGTGAACAGGACGCAGTTCGTGCTCGCGAACCGTCGCAGCGTTTCGCGCTCGACACGCAGGAACAACCGATCGGGAGTCGTCGGATCGCCCACGTCGGGAATCGGCGGAGCAGCCGGTGCCGTGCCGTCGAGCGGTTGATACAACTCGTCGGTGTCGAGGACTCCCCAACCCAGACGCCAGAACGAACGGTCGGGTGCGAGCCGAGCGAAGAAATCGTCGATGGTCGACTCGAGCTGTTCGTTGAGCCGGGAGACCGGTGCGTGGACATCGGCCATCGACTGGCCCAACTTCGACGCGAGATCCCAACGGTTGGGGAAGCACACGGTTCCCCCGCCGAACACCAGTCGGCCATCGCGCTCGACGAGCAATGCGAAGTCCTCCTGCACGAGGCGACCGGCGATCGACAACGGATGTTCGGACCACCGACCATCGGCGTCGGCCACGATGCGGAACCGCTCGTTGCGGTGAAGATTCACCACGTCGTCTCCCGACCGCACGAACCACTGCGGCCACTGGGCACAAAGATGGTCGACGAGAGCTCCGAGGATCTCCGCCGCCTCGGGTTCGATCCCGGGGAGAACGCGGACGGCGGTGTCGTAGTTGTCGCGCAGCACGTCGGCCTTGCGATCCATCTCGTGGTCGTAGTCGTCGCCGATCTGGATCCAGTCGGACAGATCGAGCTGACGCAGACCGAGACGCCACCGGAAGGATCCGGCGACATACGGCTGATAGTCGGGGGCCGCGCGCACGATGTCGGTCACGACTGCCTCCGACCGCGGCGGAGCACCGGTGGGACCTGTCCGAACACCGCGACCTGCTGGCGCAACGGAACGAGTCCGCCCGTCCGACTCGCGTTGGGATCGGCCGCCGAGATGGCCTGTGCCGCGAGCAGACGCAGACGATCGACTTCGTCGCGCAGGCGCGCCACTTCAGCCTCGAGGTCCATGATGCGCCGAATTCCTTCGACGTTCATTCCGGCCGCCGTGAGTTCGGCGATTCGACGCAAACGCGCGATGTCGGCTTCGGAGTAGCGGCGATCGCCCCCGCGGGTGCGGGCGGGCTGCAGCAGACCACGTCGCTCGTAGATGCGCAACGTCTGCGGATGCATGCCCGCCAACTCGGCGGCCACCGAAATCACGTACATCGTCTGCTCTCGACCAGGCACGTTCATCACCACTTACTTGCGGTTCCGCTTCAACTTCTCGCGCGGATCGTCGGAAGACAAGGCGGCCAACTGCTCGATCGCCTTCTTCTCGTCGTCCGACAGCGAGGTCGGGACGACCACGTCGACGGTCACGATGAGATCGCCCTTGACCTTGGCAGTTTCGATGCCGCGGCCCTTCACGCGATGTCGAGAACCGCTCTGCGTGCCGGGCTTGATGCGAAGGGTCACACCCTCGCTCGACAACGTGGGAACTTCGATATCGGCACCGAGTGCGGCCTCGGCGAACGAGATCGGGACCCGAACGGTGAGATTGTCGCCGTCACGACCGAACAATTCGTGACCACTCACGTGGCACACGATGAACAGGTCGCCCGACGGGCCGCCGTTGCGGCCGGGCTCGCCGCGGCCGGCCAGACGAATGCGCTGCCCGTTCGCGATTCCGGCCGGCACGCGCACCTTCACTTCGCGTGCGCGCTTCTCGATTCCGGTGCCACGGCACACTCCGCACGGGTCCTTGATGACATTGCCGCGACCATTGCATCGACCGCATGGACTCGCGAACGCGAAGAAGCCCTGGTTGTCCTCGACCTGTCCGCGACCTCCGCACTGCGAGCACACATCGACCTTCGAACCGGGTCGCGCGCCCGAACCGCTGCACGTCTGGCAGCGATCGTCGCTCGTGAGATGCACGCTGGTGGTGACACCGAGAGCGGCCTCTTCGAAATCGAGCATGAGTTGCGACTCGAGATCGGAACCTCGCCGCGGGCTCACGCCGGAGGACGGACGACCACCACGACTGCGCCCACCCGAGAACATTCGGAACAGATCTTCGAATGAACCGGCCTCACCACCGACGGTGAAACGCATGTTGCCCATTCCCATCGGGCCCATGCGGCGCACTTCGTCGTACTCGCGGCGCTTCTCGTCATCGGACAAGACGTCGTAGGCGGCCGAGATTTCCTTGAAGCGCTCTTCGGCCTCGGCGTTGCCGGGATTCGCGTCGGGGTGGTTCTCGCGCGCCAGCTTGCGGTACGCCTTCGTGATGTCCTTGGCCGACGCGTCGGACGAGACACCGAGCACGGCGTAGTAGTCCTTCTCGTACCACTCGCGCTGTGCGGTCATCGTGTCCCCTCCTCTCCCCGGCCGTGAACGATCAGTGCCGCGATCTCAGCCGCGCACCTTGACGAGTGCGGCGCGCAGAACGCGTCCCTTCCACGTGTAACCCGACCTCATGACGTCGGTGACCACGGCGTTGCCGTTTCCGTCGCCGTCGCCGTCCTCGCGCATGACCGCTTCGGCCAGATTCGGATCGAACGGCTGCCCATTGAGGTTCATCGCTTCGAGACCCTGCTTGCGCAGTTCGCCCAGGAGAAGATTGAACAGCGGCTCGACTTCGGCCGGATGAGCCACGAACGCCGCTTCGCACGCGTCGAGAACCGGAAGCAGCGCCTCGGCCAGACGACCGGTGGCCCGCTCGACTTCGTCGGCGGTCTGAGTGCTCACCCGCTTGCGATAGTTCTCGAAGTCGGCCTGGAGACGTTGAGCGATGTCGCGGAACGAATCGCGCTCCGACAACAACGTCTCGACGTCGAGCTCGACGACTTCTCCGACGACGGCCTCATCACCCGCGACTTCTGACTCGTCGACGGGCGCTTCGCCGTCGACCATGTCGGCATCCACGTCGGCGCCTTACTTGTCGGCGTCGACGATTTCGGCGTCGACGATCTCGTCATCGCTCGCCGCCGAGCCGTTCTGGCCGGAAGCCGACGTACCGGTGGCGTTGGCATCGCGGGCCGCCGCCTCGTACAACTTCTGGCTGAAGGCCTGGCTCGCCGACATGAGCGCCTCGGTGGCGGCCTTGATGCTCGCGCTGTCGTTGCCCTCGAGTGCCTTCTTCAGGTCGGCCAACGGAGCTTCGACCGCGGCTTTCTCGTCGGCCGACACCTTGTCGCCCTGATCGCGCAGAACCTTCTCGGTTTGGTACACGAGCGAGTCGGCGTTGTTGCGCACCTCGGCTTCTTCGCGACGCTGGCGGTCTTCTTCGGCGTGGGCTTCGGCGTCCTTCACCATCTTGTCGATGTCGTCCTTCGACAGCGTGGACTGACCGCTGATCGTCATCGACTGCTCCTTGCTCGTGGCGCGATCCTTCGCGCTCACGTGCACGATGCCGTTGGCGTCGATGTCGAAGGTGACTTCGATCTGCGGAACACCGCGCGGAGCCGGCGGGAGATCGACGAGCTGGAACTTGCCGAGCGTCTTGTTGTACATCGCCATTTCGCGCTCGCCCTGCAGAACGTGGATCTCGACCGACGGCTGCATGTCTTCGGCGGTCGTGAACACCTCGGTGCGCTTGGTGGGAATGGTGGTGTTGCGCTCGATGAGCTTGGTCATCACGCCGCCCTTGGTTTCGATGCCGAGCGACAATGGTGTGACGTCGAGGAGCAGAACGTCCTTCACGTCGCCCTTGAGCACACCGGCCTGGATGGCCGCGCCGACGGCCACGACTTCGTCGGGGTTGACCGTCTTGTTGGGCTCCTTGCCCGTGAGCGACAACACGAGATCCTGAACGGCCGGCATGCGAGTGGAACCACCCACGAGGATCACGTGATTGATCTGACCCTTGGTGAGTCCGGCGTCCTTGATGGCCTGCTCGAACGGAATGCGGCAACGCTCGATGAGATCGGCCGTCATCTCCTGGAACTTCGACCGTGTGAGCGTCTCGTCGAGGTGCAACGGGCCGTCGGGCGTCGCGGTGATGAAGGGCAGGTTGATCTGCGTCTGCTGCACCTGGCTGAGTTCGATCTTGGCCTTCTCGGCGGCTTCCTTCAAACGCTGCGCCGCCATGCGATCGGCGGCCAGGTCGATGCCGTGAGCGGCCTTGAACTGATTGACCAGCCAGTCGATGACGCGCTGGTCCCAATCGTCACCACCGAGATTGGTGTCGCCGTGCGTGCTCTTCACTTCGAAGACGCCGTCGCCGATTTCGAGAACCGACACGTCGAAGGTTCCACCGCCGAGGTCGAAGACCAGGACAGTCTCGTCCTCGCTCCCCTTCTCGAGTCCGTAGGCGAGCGCAGCCGCGGTGGGTTCGTTGATGATGCGCAGCACTTCGAGACCCGCGATCTGGCCCGCTTCCTTGGTGGCGGTGCGCTGAGCGTCGTCGAAGTACGCCGGAACGGTGATGACCGCCTGCGTGACGGTGTCGCCCAGATACGCCTCGGCGTCACGCTTCAACTTCATGAGCGTGCGCGCGCTGATCTCCTGCGGCGTGTACTTCTTGCCGTCGATGTCGTCGCTCTTCCACGTGGTGCCCACGTGACGCTTGATCGAACGGAAGGTGCGGTCGGGGTTGGTGATCGCCTGGCGCTTGGCCACTTCGCCCACCAGCACTTCGCCGGCCTTGGAGAACGCCACCACCGACGGGGTGGTCCGGGCTCCCTCGGAGTTGGGGATGACGACCGGCTCGCCGGCCTCCAGGACCGCGACGACCGAGTTGGTGGTTCCGAGATCGATACCGACTGCCTTGGGCATGGTGGTGAACCTCTCACTGGGGTCCCGGTAGGCCGACCTGCCGGGTTCGGGGGTGTTGGACCGACGCAGATTTCCCGGGGGGATCGGAAACCTGCGTCGGTGCATGTCAAGTTAGCCGGGGTCGCTCGGGCAAGCAACCCGAGAAACACAAATGTTTAGTCGGTGCGACTCAAGTACTCCTCCCCTACTGACAGAATCGTCGGAATCAGCCACAATGACGACATGACCAGCCACGATCTCGTCATTCGCCAGGCCACCGTTGTCGACGGAACCGGAGCGCCGGCCAGAACGGCCGATGTGGCCGTGAGCAACGGGGTGATCACCGAGGTCAGCCCGGACCTGGCTGGTCGCGGTCATCGCGAGATCGACGCCGAGGGCCTGATGCTCACCCCCGGCTTCGTCGACATTCACACGCACTTCGACGGCCAGGCCACCTGGGATCCGGTGCTCGCCCCGTCGAGCGTCCACGGCGTGACCTCGATCGTGATGGGCAACTGCGGTGTCGGCTTCGCCCCGGCCCGGCCCACTCCCGAGGTCCACGACTGGTTGATCGGAATGCTCGAAGGTGTCGAAGACATCCCGGGTACCGCGCTGGCCGAG
Organism: Actinomycetota bacterium; assembly: GCA_041159745.1. Classification (GTDB taxonomy): domain Bacteria; phylum Actinomycetota; class Acidimicrobiia; order Acidimicrobiales; family Ilumatobacteraceae; genus Casp-actino8. Next base: position 12,010 of record JBEAXP010000135.1, read on the forward strand.
GGACTCACGTGGGATTGGGAGACCTTCCCCGACTATCTCGACGCCCTCGACCGTCGTCACTACGCCATCGACGTCGCCACCCAGGTGGCGCACGCGCCGCTGCGCGCCTACGTGATGGGAGAGCGCGGTGCCGATCCGAACGAAGCGCCGTCGGTCGATGAGCTCACACGCATGGCCGCCGCCGTCCGGGAGGGCATGCGCGCCGGAGCACTGGGTTTCACCACCAGTCGCACCTTCGTTCACCGCACACGTGACGGAGAATTCCTGGGGACGCGTTTCTCGTCGGCCGACGAACTCATCGCCCTCGGAACCGCGATGGCCGAGACCGGAGCCGGTGTCATCCAGCTCATCTCCGACGCGTATCAGTCGACCGACACCGAGTACGCGCGGGCCGAGATGGATCTGATGGCGCACATCGCCCGCTCGACCGGCCGTCCGCTGTCGATGACGGTGCAACAGCCCGAGATGCTTCCCGATCGTTGGCGCGAGATGGGCGAGTGGGTCGATCACAACGTGGCGCAAGGCGCCCAACTGGCCACTCAGGTCGCCGTGCGCCCGATCGGAATCCTGCAAGGTCTCACGGCCTCGGCCAATCCGCTGCTGGTGTGCCCGAGCTACCAGGAGATCGCGGGGCGTCCGTTGCCCGAGGTGGTGGCGGCACTTCGCGATCCCGAGCGCCGTTCGCGCATCGCGGCCGAACACACGGCGGCGATGGAGAAGCTCGAAGGGCTGGCAGCCGACGTGTTCGGCTCGTTCTACAAGCTCTTCCCGATGGAGAACCCGGTCAACTACGAGCCGAAGAAATCCGACTCGGTGGCCGCTCGCGCGCAGGCGGCCGGTCGTCCGGTGATCGAGTTCCTGATCGACTTGATGATCGAGGAGAACGGCAATCGCCTTCTTTACAAGCCGCTGTTCAACTTCTCGCACGGCAATCTCGACGACGTGCGCGAGATGCTCCTGCGTCGCAACGCGGTGATCGGCTTGTCGGATGCGGGCGCTCACTGTGGAGCCATCAGCGACGGCAGTTTCCCCACCACGGCTCTCGCACTCTGGACCCGTGATCGCCACGAGGACGGTCGTCTGCCCATCGAATTGATGGTGAACCACCTCACGCAACGCACCGCGAGTCACGTGGGCTGGTTCGATCGGGGAGTGGTTGCTCCGGGCTACCTCGCCGATCTCAACGTGATCGACATGCGCACGCTCGCGGCGGCTCCTCCGCGCATCGTTCACGACCTACCCGCGGGTGGTCGCCGTCTGGTGCAGGACGCGAGTGGTTATCGCTTCACCATCAAGGGCGGTGTGATCACGTTCCAGGACGGTCAGCACACGGGCGAGTTGCCCGGTCGTCTCGTCCGCGGCCCGCGCTCCCGCCCCACCCCCCACTGATCTGAACGCTCAATGGTGTTCTGGGTCCAAAAGGCGTCGCATTTCGGTCGCTTTGTGGACCCAGAACCACAAGGGGTGGGTCAGGTTGGGATAGAGAAGAGGCTGCCGGCTCGGACCTGACGGGCGTACGCACCGTCGAGCGCCATCAACTCCTCGTGCGTTCCCTGCTCGACGATTCGTCCATCGTCGAGAACCACGATTCGATCGGCGTCCTTGATGGTCGAGAGTCGATGCGCGATCACGATGGCGGTGCGACCGCGCATCGCGTCGTCGAGGGCTCCTTGCACGAGTGCCTCGTTCTCATTGTCGAGGTGGCTGGTGGCTTCATCGAGAATCATGACCGCCGGATCCTTCAACAAGAGGCGGGCGATCGCCAGACGCTGCTTTTCGCCACCCGAGAGTCGATAGCCGCGCTCACCCACGACCGTGGCGTAACCATCGGGGAGAGCGGCGATCGTGTCGTGAATTCGCGCTCGTCGACAGGCCTCTTCGATGTCGGCGGTCGTCGCACCTTCCTTCACGTAACGCAGGTTCGACTCGATGCTCTCGTGGAAGAGATGCGGGTCCTGCGACACCACGCCGATCGCGCCGCGCAGTGTGTGCCCGGTGAGGTCGCGAACGTCCTTGCCGTCGATCCGAACGGCGCCACCGGTCACGTCGTACAAGCGTGGAATGAGCGAGGCGAGCGTCGTCTTGCCCGAACCCGACGAGCCCACCAGGGCCACGGTTTCGCCGGGTTCGATGACGAGCGAAACGCCATGAAGCACGTCGCGGTCGGGATCGCCGGTGGGTGCACCCGGCGTCTCGAGCGAGGCGATTGAGACAGCCGACGCCGGCGGGTAGCGGAACGTCACCTGATCGAGTTCGACACGGCCACTCGGATCGACGAGATCGACCGCACCGGGTTTGTCGACGATCGCCACCGGAGCGTCGAGAACCTCGAACACCCGCTCGAAACTCACGAACGAGGTGAGCAGATCGACGCGCGCGTTCGTGAGACCGGTGAGCGGTTGGTACACGCGCGCCACCAGCGCGGCCAGTGCCACGAGGGTTCCCGACGTGATGTCGCCCGACACCACCAACTGCGCGCCGATGCCGTACACGGCCACCGCACCCAGTGCACCCACGAGACCGAGCGCAACGAAGAACACCCGTCCGTACATCGCCGAGCGAATGCCGGTGTCGCGGACTCCGGCCGCCCGACCCGAGAAGTCACCGACTTCGCGGTCGTGACGGCCGAACAACTTCACCAACATCGCACCGGCCACGTTGAAACGCTCCGACATCTGCGTGTTCATCTGGGCGTTGAGGCCCATCTGCTCACGCGCGATCTCCTGCAACTTGTTGCCCACCCGACGAGCGGGAACGACGAACACGGGAAGAACGATCAGAGCGATGAGGGTGAGGCGCCACTCGAGCGCGATCATGGCCGCGAGGGTGGTGACGAGCACCACGACGTTGCTCACCACGCTGCCGAGAGTGGAGGTGACCGCGGTCTGCGCGCCGATCACGTCGTTGTTGAGACGGCTGATGAGCGAGCCGGTCTGCGTGCGTGTGAAGAACGCCACGGGCATCCGCTGAACCTTGTCGAACAACGCGACCCGCAGGTCGTAGATGAGGCCTTCGCCGATACGGGCCGAGTACCAACGCTGTCCGATCGCGAGAACCGCGTCGGCGATCGCCGCACCCACGGCGATGAGGGCGAGCGTCCAGATTCGCGACCGTGAGCCGTCGGGAATCGCGTCGTCGATGATCGAACGGAACACGAACGGTGGAACGAGGGCCACCAGAGCCGCCACGAGGATGGTCACGAGAAAGCCCGTGATGCTCGCCCGGTACGGACGAGCGAAGATCCACACGCGTCGCAACGCGGCCCTTTCGATGCGACGACCCTTCACTGCTGATGCGTCACCCGGCATCATCATGTGGGGGTTCATGCGCACACGCCGAGGATACTTTCGCCTACCATCGACGCATGCGGCGGACCACTCTTGTCATCGGCTTTCTCCTCGTTGTTGCTTCCTGTGGTGGTGATTCCGACGTCGTAGTCGTCGACTCCGAAACCAGCGAATCATCGATCGTCGTCACCGACCCGACCGATGCAACGTCGGATGGCGACACCGCGTCGGCCGGAACGATCGAATGGGAGGAGTGCGGCCCGGTCGAATGCGGAACCCTCGAGGTTCCCCTCGACTACGACGACCCGAACTCGGGGACGATCTCGATCTACCTCGAACGCCGCGTCGCCAACGATCCGGACAAGCGAATCGGCTCGCTGCTCATGAACCCCGGTGGCCCCGGTTTCGGAGGATCGATCCTCGCCCGGGCGGCCGATCAGATCCTCAGCAAGGGCCTCCTCGATCACTTCGACATCATCGGCTTCGATCCGCGCGGCACGGGAGAGTCGGAGCCGGCCATCGACTGCACCGACGATTACGACTACTACTTCGGCAAAGGTGACGTCACCCCCGACGACGACGCCGAGGCCCAGTTCAACATCGATCTGGCCAAGGAGTTCGTCGACGATTGCCTCGCCAACAACAGCGAGTTCATCGATCACGTGGGTACCAACAACGTCGCACGCGACATGGACCTGATTCGACAGGCTCTCGGCGAGGAGAAGATCTCGTACTTCGGCCTGTCGTACGGCAGTGAGCTCGGAGCGGTGTGGGCGACGATGTTCCCCGACACCGTGCGCGCGGCCGTTCTCGACGGTGCCGCCGATCCGAACGTCGGTTCGGTGGAAGCCACCGTGCAGCAGAAGCGCGGCTTCGAGCAGGCGCTCACGGCGTTCCTCGCCGACTGCTCGGCCACGCGCTCGTGCAAGTTCCACAACGACGGCGACGCCGAGGGAGCGTTCGACCGCCTCATGGCCGAGTTGGACGAGAACCCTCTGCCCACCGAGGACGGTCGCCCCGACCTGACGCGCGGAATGGCGTCCACCAGCGTCGCGCAGGCGTTGTACGACGAGTCGTACTGGGACACGCTCGCGGCCGGGTTGGCCGAGGCCGCCGGTGGCAATGGTTCGATTCTTCTCGCGCTCTTCGACGCCTACTTCCAACGGCAGCCCGACGGCTCGTACGGCAACGAGCTCGAAGCGTTCATCGCCATCACCTGCGCCGACGAGGACGAGCGCTTCACGATCGAGGAAGCCAACTCGTTCGTTCCTCTCTATCGAGAAGCCGCTCCGCGCATGTCGCCGGAAACCCAGGGCAACTACGGCTGCACGTTCTGGCCGGCGGCAACCGACCCCCGCGTCGATGTGACGGGCCGCGGTGCCGGGCCGATCGTGGTGATCGGAACCACCGGCGACCCCTCCACACCGCTCGACAGCACGCGCAACATGGTGAAGGCGCTCGAGGACGGTCGTTTGGTGGTCGTGACAGCGAACCAACACACGGGTTACACGGCGAGCGAGTGCGCCCGAGACGTGGTGGACGACTACCTCATCGAATTGGAAGCACCGACCACCGACGCGAACTGCTGACACTCTCTGGCGGAAGGGGTGGGATTTGAACCCACGGACGCTTGCACGTCGCACGCTTTCGAGGCGTGTCCCTTCGGCCGCTCGGGCACCCTTCCGTCGATCGAGGTTAGCGGCGCTCGGCGAAGAACTGCTCGAGGAGAGCGGCCGACTCGCCGGCAAGAATCCCGTGCGTAACCGGGGGATTGTGGTTGAGGCGAGGGTCGGCGCACACGTTGTAGAGGCTGGCGGTCGCGCCACCCTTCAAATCGGCCGCCCCGTACACGAGGTGTCCGATCCGAGCGTTGAGCAGAGCCCCCGCGCACATCACGCACGGTTCGAGTGTGACCACGAGCGTGCAGTCATCGAGACGCCAACGACCGAGCGCGGCGGCCGCATCCCGCAACGCGAGCACTTCGGCATGGGCCGTGGGATCGGACGCGACTTCGCGCTCGTTGTGGCGAGCCGCGATGACACGACCTTCGTGAAGCACGACCGCGCCGACGGGAACGTCGCCGCGAGCGGACGCGGCGCGCGCTTCGTCGAGAGCTCGACGCATGGCTTCTTCGATGTCCATGGCGGAAGGAGTGGGATTTGAACCCACGGACCCCTTGCGAGGTCACAGCATTTCCAGTGCTGCCGATTCGGCCGCTCTCGCATCCTTCCCGGTGGCCAGACTCGTTCCTGCCGGATGAGGTGACGGCCAGGCGATCTGCGGCACACGAGCCGATCCGCTGAAGGCTGCTACCTCCCGGTCCTGACCTGATTCACGGGAACCCGTTGCACAGGACCCGACCGTCACCTCACCCGGCAGGAGCCGACTGACGCATCCGTGAGGCTACCGCCCGCGTGATGAGGCCAGGCCGGCGACCCGGTCGGCCAGGCGCGGTGCACCGAGATCGTTGCAGAAGTCGCGGAAGTCGTCGCGCGGGCCGGTCCAGTGCCAATCGTCGACACCACCCACCGGCACCGTCGTGACGATGGTGGCCACTTGCCGGAAGAGCAGCGCGAGCTCGCGCTGCGACGACAACGACTCGGCCAACTTGGCGGCACCGCGCAATCCGCGCACGTCCCACTCGCTCACGGCGTCGGGAACGTTCTCGATGTGCTCGTAACGCGCGAGTACCGCCGAGGCCGACTTGGCTCCCCAGCCGCTCAAACCGGGAAAACCATCGGCGGTGTCGCCCACCAGACCGAGCCAGTCGGCGATGCTCGCCGGCCCCACGCCGAACTTCTCGCGCACCGCGTCTTCGTCGATGAGACCGGTGCCGTCCTTGGCCATCTTGCGGCGATCGACTGCACGACTCGTCGACCACGAACGCATTGACCGAGATCTTTGTCGGGGCTGAAGATCTGAACCTGTTCGACGCGCTCGTCGCGATCGGCGACGGCGGCGGCCGAACCGAGAGCGTCGTCGGCCTCGAACTCGTCCATCGGCCACACCGCGACACCCATCGATCGCAACGCTTCTTCGAGGATCGGGATCTGCGTGAGGATCTCCGGTTCCATTCCCTCGGACGTCTTGTAACCGGCCCACAGATCGTTGCGAAAACTCTCGATCACGTGATCAGTCGCCACACCGATGTACGTGGCACCGTCCGCGAGCAACTGAAACGTGGAATTGAGAACGCCGACGGTTGCGGCGTTGGGGGAGGGCTCCGACGAACGCACGGCCTGGCCGTAGTGCTGCCGGTAGAGCTCGTAGGTTCCGTCGACCAGGTGAACGATCACCGGCCAATTGTTGCTCTCGACGAGGGATGAGAATTTGGCCGACGTGTCGCAGGTGGATCCGCCATCATGGTATCATGCCACCATGAGTAAGAACTTCACGATCCGTCTCGACTCCGAGCTGGCCTCCGACACCGAGGCCTTGGCCCGCGCCGAAGGCTGGAGCCTCAACGAAACCATCAAGGTCGCGCTCCGCGAGGCAATCGAGCGTCGCCAAGCGGACCCGGACTTCCGGGTTCGACTTCGCCGGATCATCGAGCAGGACCGGGAACTGCTCGAACGCCTGGCGAAGTGACGATTCGCTAAGCCGGTCGAACGACCCGGGTGATCAACCGCCCAACACGATGGCGGCCACGGTGCCGACCGCCAGGAACGGCCCGAAGGCCACCGTCGTCGCCCGACCGGTGCGCCGGAACACCATGAGTCCGACGCCCACGACCGCCGCCGAGAGCGACGCCACGAACAACGCGACCAGAACCAGACCAGGCGACCAGTAACCAAGGAACGTGCCGAGCAATGGTGCAACTCGAACATCGCCGTCACCGAGCGCACCCCGACCGAGCACGTGAAGAGCGAGCATCACGGCGGTGAACGCGGCCGCTCCAGCCAGCACCATCACGACGCGATCCGCTCGATTCCTCACGAACGCATCGGTCGTCAAGAGAACTGCTCCCAACACGGCGGCCGGATAACTGATCTCCCGCGGAAGACGCCGAACCCTCATGTCGATGTCGCTCAACACGACGAGAGTCGCCGAGAGCGAGCCCAGGGCCGTCGCCACGAGCAGACCATCGACACCGATCGTCATCGCCGTCGCCGACAACGCCGCCACCGGAACACTCACCCATGACGGTGAGTTGTCCACCGCGAAGTGACGAACGATCGGGCGCATGATCAGCACGCCCAGCACTCCCACCAGTGTTCCGACCAGTACCGTCATGATGTGTTCCTCCGAGCCCCGAGCCTGATCGTTGATGACCGCCATGTCGATCAAGATCGCATCAAGGACGGCGGGGCATGAGCGACCGCGCGACGCTCCGACTCAAGGCCGGCCGCGACCGCAGCCTGCGCCGTCATCATCCGTGGATCATGAGCGGTTCCGTCGATCGAGTGACGGGGAATCCGCAGCCCGGAGACACGGTGTTGGTGGTCGATGATGCGGCCCGGCCGTTGGCGCTCGCGTCGTACAGCCCTCATTCGTCGATCCGCGCACGTGTGTGGACCTTCGACCTCGACCAGTCGATCGACGACCACTTCATCACGACTCGCATAACGGCCGCCGCCCAACGACGGCATCGACTCGGAATCGCCGACGACGACGCCGTTCGATTGGTCTTCGGCGAGGCCGATGGACTGCCCGGACTGGTTGTCGATCGTTACGGGCCGGTCGTGGTGTTCCAGATCACCACGGTGGGAGTCGATGCGCGGCGAGACGCGGTCGTCTCCGCCCTCGCGTCACTCGATGGTGTGCAGTGCGTGTACGAACGAAGCGACGGTGACAACCGATCTCGCGAAGGCCTCGAACCCCAAATGGGTGCGCGCCATGGTTCGCTTCCGGCCGAAGTGCGGGCGCACGAGGGTGGCCTTCGGTTCCATGTCGATGTGGAGCACGGCCACAAGACCGGCTTCTACATCGACCAACGCGACAGCCGCCGACTGGTGGCGCTGCACTCGCGTGAACGTGCGGTGCTCAACGTGTTCGGCTACACCGGATCCTTCAGTGTGGTGGCCGCCCGCGGCGGGGCGAGTTCCGTCACCACCATCGACTCATCCGGACCTGCTCTGCGTATCGCCGAGGCCAATGGTCGACTCAATGGCGTGAACATCGGTGAACTCGTCGAGGCCGACGCGTTCGCCGAACTCCGTTCACTGCGCGATCGCCGGGCCAGTTTCGACTTGATCGTTCTCGACCCGCCCAAACTCGCCAACAATCCGAATCAGGTCGACCGCGCGACCCGCGCGTACAAAGACCTCAACCTGCTCGCGCTCAAGTTGCTGCGACCCGGTGGACTGCTGTTCACCTATTCGTGCTCGGGTGCGGTGTCGAGCGATCTGTTCCAGAAGGTTCTGGCCGGCGCGGCCGTGGATGCGAATCGCGAGGCCCGCATCGTCGGCCGACTCGGCCAGCCGGCCGATCACCCGATTCCGTTGCACTTCCCCGAGGCCGAGTACCTCAAAGGTCTCGTCCTCCTCGTCTGACCAGTGCGGTCGACGGCGCGGATCTATTCCTGGACGAGTTCGATGAGAGTTCCGAAGCTGCCCTTCGGGTGGATGAACGCCACGGTCGTACCACGGCTGCCCGGACGCGGCGCCTTGTCGATCGGCGTCGCACCGGCCGCCAGCATCGACGCCAACGCCTCGCCGCAGTCCTTCACGCGATAACCGATGTGGTGAAGGCCTTCGCCGCGCTTCTCGATCGCCTTGGCCACCGGGCTGTCGTCGCGTGTCGGTGTGAGCAACTGAACGTAGCTCTCGGCCACCTTCAACAGAGCCTCTTCGACACCGTCGCTCTCGACGACTTCGCGATGATCGACGGTGGCGCCGAACGCGCGCTGGTAGTAGTCGATGGCCGCTTCGAGGTCCTTCACTGCGATGGCCACGTGGTCGATTTCGGTCAGGATCATGAACTCAGCCTGCCACGACGGCTCAGGAACGACGGAACCGAGAGAGGTTTGCTTCGCCCACCTTGGCGCGGAACTCGGGATCGGTCACGCCGAGACCGGGCTCGGGCGACAGGCACAGCACACCCAACTTGCCCTCGTGCATGTTGTGGTGAACCTGGTACGCCGCCTCGCCGACGTTCTCGAGTGCGAACGTCTGGCTGATCACCGGATGGATCATGCCCTTGGCGATGAGGCGGTTGGCCTGCCACGACTCCTGGTAGTTGGCGAAGTGACTGCCGACGAGATTCTTGAGGCGCATCCAGAAGTGGCGGTTGTCGAACTCCATCATGAAACCGCTCGTGGCCGCGCACGTGACGATGGTGCCGCCGCGCTTCGCCACGTACATCGACGCCGCGAACGTCGATCGCCCCGGGTGCTCGAAGACGATGTCGGGATCCTCGCCGACGAGATCGCGGATGTCGCTCCCGAGACGACGCCACTCGCCTTCGTCGTGAGTGTGCTCGTCCTTCCAGAACTTGTATCCGGCGGCTTTGCGATCGATGATCGCCTCGACTCCCATGTCGCGCAGGATCTGCGCCTTGTCGGAGTTCGACACCACGCACACGGGAATGCCGCCCCCGTTCAACACGTACTGCGTGGCGTACGCACCGATACCGCCGGTCGCACCCCAGATGAGGACGACGTCACCCTGCTTCATCGCCGCGCCGTTGCGCGACACGAGCATGCGGTACGACGTCGAGTTGCAGAGCGCGTTGACCGCGGCTTCCTCCCACGTCAGATGGGCCGGCTTGGGCATGAGCTGGTTGGCCTTGACGACCGAGAGGTCGGCCAGCCCGCCGAAGTTCGACTCGTAACCCCAGATGCGCTGGTTCGCGGCCAGCATCGAATCGTTGTGGGCGGTGTTGTCCTGATCGTCGACGTAATTGCAGTGAATGGTCACGTGATCACCCGGCTTCCACAGACGCACGGCCGAACCGACCTTCAGAACCACACCCGATCCGTCGCTACCGATCACCTGGTACGGCTGGTCGTGCCGCTTCATCCAGTCGCTGTCGCGCGACAGACGCTTCATCGGCCCGAAGGTCGACACCGGTTCGAAGATGCTCGACCACACGGTGTTGAAGTTGATGCTGCTCGCCATCACCGCGACGTACACCTCGTCAGGGGCGAGTTCGGGCGTCGGCACGTCGCTCACGTGGATGCTCTTGCGCGGGTCCTTCTGCTCGGACGGAACCCCCTCGAACATCGCCGTCTCGGAAGCCAACAAGTGGGCGGCCCGATAGTGCGTGGGGATGGGGAGGGCGGCGATGGCCGCGGAGTCGGCCCCATCGAGAATGGCCTGGCGAATCTGCTCCATTCGGCGAAGTTATCTCCGGTTGTTACTCATCGGTAAGTTGGGCGTTCTCGGCCGGGGCATCCCCCGTCCGCACCGAAGCCAGAATTCGTCGCACCAACCGCAACTCACCACGTCAGCAGAAAGGCGCATCATGCCCGGGTCGTACATCGTCGCAGGAGCCCGCACACCGATCGGAAAGATGAGCGGTGCACTTGCGTCGTTCACCGCCGCCGACTTGGGTGGTGTCGCCATCAGTGCCGCGTTGCAGCGCGCCGGTGTGGCGCCCAACGAAGTCGAGCACGTGATCATGGGTCAGGTCCTCATGGCCGGCCAGGGTCAGGTTCCGAGTCGTCAGGCCGCGGTCAAGGCCGGCATTCCGATGAGTGTTCCGGCCGTGAACATCAACAAGGTCTGCTTGTCGGGAATCAACGCGATCTATCTCGCCGACCAGATGATCCAAGCCGGTGACGCCGACATCGTGATCGCAGGCGGCATGGAGAGCATGACGCAGGCTCCGTACATCGCCGCCGGCGCACGCGGTGGATTCCGCTACGGCAACACCGAACTGCGCGACGCGATCATCGCCGACGGCTTGTGGTGCGCGTTCGACGCGTGTCTCATGGGTCTCGGTACCGAGCGTTACAACGGTGGTGGAATTTCGCGTGCCGCACAGGACGAATTCGCCATGAAGAGCAACCAGCGGGCGGCGGCGGCCATCGCCAGCGGAAAGTTGGCCGATGAGATCGTCGAGGTCGCCATTCCGCAGCGCAAGGGCGACCCGGTCCTCGTCAAGAACGACGAAGGTGTGCGCGCCGACACCACCATGGACTCTCTCGGCACTCTCAAGCCGGCCTTCGACAAGGAAGGAACCATCACCGCGGCGAACGCGTCGCAGATCAGCGACGGCGGTTCGGCGATGGTGATCATGTCGGAGCGCGCGGTGAAGGCCCGCGGTGTGCAGCCCCTCGGACAGGTCGTCGGCTACGGCATGGTGGCCGGCCCCGACAACGCGTCACTTCTGCAGCAGCCGAGTCGCGCGATCATGAAAGCGTTGCACAAGGCGAACCTCACGGTGGCCGACATGAAGTTGTTCGAACTCAACGAAGCGTTCGCCGCGGTGGGAATCGCATCGATGGCCGATCTCGGCATCACCGACGAGATCACCAACGTGAACGGTGGGGCGATCGCCCTTGGTCACCCGATCGGCATGAGCGGCAACCGCATCGCCCTCACCTTGCTCCACGAACTCCGTCGCCGGGGCGGTGGGCTCGGCGCGGCCGCACTGTGCGGAGGTGGCGGCCAGGGCGACGCCCTGATCGTGCGGGCCCTCTGACCCGCACCGACGCTCGACCGTCATACTGAACGGACGGAACGCCCCAGGTCAGGGGAGATTCTTGCGCCAACTCCGTCATATTCGTAACCTGATCGTCATACAGGGACGCACGGCCGTCTCCGTTGATCCGGGGTATCGACCGGGGATGGCCTTTCCGCCCGCGCCAGCCCCGAGCGGTACCCCGGAGCATGTCAGTCGTCGAGTCGACGACGACCGCTGATGGCCCGACCCAAGGTGAGCTCGTCGGCGTACTCGAGGTCGCCGCCCACCGGGAGCCCCGACGCCGGTCGGGTGACCGTGATGTCGAAGGGCTTCAACAAGCGGCCGATGTACTGCGCGGTGACTTCGCCCTCGGTGTTCGGATTGGTGCACACGATCACTTCGCGAACGTCTTCGCTTCCGATGCGCATCACGAGTTCGCGCATCTTGAGCTGGTCGGGGCCGATGCCCTCGATCGGATTCATGACGCCGAGCAACACGTGGTAGCGACCCTTGAACTCACCGGTGCGTTCGAGCGGAATGATGTCGCGACTCTCCTCGACGACGCAGATGACACTCGAGTCGCGGCGCGGATCGGCGCAGATCGGACAGAGGTCGTCTTCGGCGAAGTTGAAGCACTGCGAGCAGAAACGCACTCGCTCCTTGGCGTCGGTGATGGCCTGAGTGAGCCGCTGAACATCTTCGGCCGGCAACTTCAACAAGTGGAACGCGATGCGCTGCGCCGAACGAGGTCCGATTCCCGGAAGGCGCCCGAGATGATCGATGAGGTTCTGAACCGGCAGCGTGTACGTCGAAGCCACCGATCACTGCTCTTTCTTGACGAACTTGGCGGCCGGAAACGCTTCGAGAAGTTCTTCCTCGGTGCTCTTGGCGGTGGAGGTCGGCAACTTCTTGGCTTCCTCGATGTCGATCTCGTCGTCATCGGGAACCACGATCGCCTTCTTGCGCTTGGTTGATGTTTCGGCCGGTGCATCGGCACGAACTTCCACCACGACCGCGCACGACGACCCAGCCGCGGCGCGGACGGCGGCCGACAAGTCGTCGAGATAATCGTTCACACGCTTGGCCGCGTGCTCGTTGTCGACCACGAGCACCACCGCACCGTCGCGAATCACTGGCTTCACCATTTGGGCCACCGCGCGACGCATACCCACCAATTTGGCCAGCACGTCGTCGGCCCAACGGCTCACCAACGAGTCGAGCGATGCTCCGGACCCAGCGACCGGAGACGCCGGTTCGGGAGTCGACTCGGATGGAACGGCGGCTGGCGCGGAAACCGGAGCCACCGGACGGGGAGTGGGTGCCGAGGCGTCACGGCTCACGCGTCCGCCCAGAACCGCACGCCCGGTGGCCGGATTGACCGGGGCCGGCGCGAGCGTGGGTGGACGGTCGACGATGTCGCGTTCGAGCCGCTCGACGCGGGCCAGGAGAGCATCGAGCCCGGTGTCGAGTTGGCGATGCACGAGTCGGACGAGAGCAACCTCGAGCACGACGCGCTGATCGGGCGCACCGCGCATGTCGAGCAGAGCCGAACCGAGCGTCTCCATCACCTTCACGATGCGTGCGGTGCCGAGACGACGGGCCTGATCGGCGAGTTCGGCGGCCCGGTGTTCCTGGGCCTGCACGAGTTCGGGTGCCATCTGAGTGAGGAAGCAGTCGCGCAGATGGCGAACGAGATCGTCGATGATCGTGCGCGGGTCGCGTCCGCGGTGCACGGTGTGGGCGACCGCCGCGAGCGCACGACCGGCATCGAAGTCGATGAGCGCTTCCACGAACTCGTCGACCGGTGTCGTCTCGTCGATCCGTCCGCCGGTGGCGGCCAAAAGTTCGAGGGCCGACAAGGTGTCGCGCGCCGACCCACCGCCTTGGCGCAGCACGGCCTCGAGGCCGCGTTCGTCGAGCGGAATACCGGCATCACTGGCCACCCAGCGCACGTGCTGCTCGAGATCGGCCACCGGAAGCAGGTGGAACTGCAAGTGCTGCGTTCGGCTGCGAATGGTCTCGGGGACCTTCTCGGGGTCGGTCGTGGCGAGAACGAAAACCACGTGGGACGGAGGCTCTTCGAGGGTCTTGAGAAGTGCCGCGGCGGCCGGACCGGTGAGCTGGTGAACTTCGTCGAGGATGTACACCTTGTGGCGTCCGGGGGAGCCCAGGGCCGCGGTCGCGATGATCTCGCGAATGTCCTCGATACTGCGATTGCTCGCGGCGTCGAGTTCGATGACGTCGAAACTGCTTCCGTTCACGACCGCTTCGCACGAACCGCACGAGCAACACGGTTCGCCGTCGACCGGCGCCTCGCAGTTGAGAACCTTGGCGAGGATGCGCGCCGTGGTGGTCTTGCCCGTGCCGCGCGGACCGGAGAAGAGATACGCATGGCCGACACGATCGGACTTGACCGCGTTGCGCAGCGCGAGCGCGATGTGATCCTGACCGCGCAATTCGGAGAAGCGCTGAGGCCGATAACGCCGATAGAGCGCCTGGTATCCGGATTCGGCCACGCTCCGACTTTACAGATGGGGTGTGGTCGGCGTTCCCCGCGAGTGCCCCGGTCACCCACGAGCCGCTGACTACCGTGGTACCGACCATGTCGCTGTCGCCGACCACCGCCACGACCGGCCGAACACGCGTGTTCCGGCGAGCCGTTCTCGCCTTGTTCGCGGTCGGCATCGTGGCCCCCGGTTTCATCGGAGCCGAGCCGGCTCGGGCCGAGACCACGTTGGTGTCGTCGTCACCGGCCGACGGAGAAAAGGTCGCGGTCGCACCGGCCCGAATCACGGTCGTCTTCAACGAAACGGTGCCGTCCAACTCGGTCGTCCAGGCGGTGTGCGATCAAGCGCCGGCGCCGATCGGACCCGCCGAGTTCGGAGCCGACGGAATCTCCATCTCGGTGCCGGTGGTCGGCGCACTTCCCGTCGGCACCTGCAACGTCACCTATTCCATTCCGCAACCCGACGGAAAGGTCGCCACCGGCGTCTTCTCGTTCGAGGTGCTCGACCCGGCCAGTATCGACCCGGGTGACCTCACCGAAATCGACGTCACCGACGGCGGCAATCTCTTGGCCGATCCTCCGCCGGTCAGCGGTCCGCTCGGACTCGCGCGCATGGTGGCGTACATGGCCCTGGCCGCGCTGTTCGGCGGGGCGGTCCTCATCGTTCTGGTCTGGCCCGAGGGGGTCGACGACGGACTGGTTCCGCGCTTCTTCCGCATCTCGTGGTTCGTCGGCACCATCTCCACGTTCTTCGTGGTGGTGCTCACGGTCGCCATCGAGTCGCGCATCTCGGTCACGTCGGCACTCAATCCAACCGAGTGGTTCGATCTCTTCGACTCGTTGAGCGGCACGGCGATTCTCGCCCGCTTCTTCCTCGTGGCCGCCAGCGCCGGAGTGATGGTTCGACCCGAGCGTTTGCTCGACCCGCGAACCCAAGCGGTGTCA
The DNA here is from genome assembly GCA_041159745.1 of Actinomycetota bacterium. GTDB lineage: Bacteria > Actinomycetota > Acidimicrobiia > Acidimicrobiales > Ilumatobacteraceae > Casp-actino8. Next base: position 27,316 of record JBEAXP010000135.1, read on the forward strand.
CTCGCGCCACTGGGCATCGCGGTCGCCTCCCTCGCGCTCACGCGGGCAACCGCCGAGTTCTCTCTGGTCGGCACTCTCGCGGGTGCGTTCCACAGCGTGTCGGTTTCGCTGTGGTTCGGCGGGCTCGCTCTGCTCTTGCTCGCCGTACTCGCCGGGCCCGGTGAAGAAGATCTCGTGCACGCCGTGCGCGGCTACACCCGACTGGCACCGGCGTTCGTCACGGTGGCCGTCGTGTCGGGAACTCTCCATCTGATCCAACTCGACGGCGGCGGATTCCTCAGCAGTCGACACGGGCGACTCATCGTGCTCAAGGTGATCGGCGTCGCGGCGATGGTGTACCTGGGCATGCTCATGCGCCAGGTGGTGGCCACCCGTCTCGGCAAGGCCAAAGCGCTCAACGCCAAGATCGCGTTCAGTCTGCGACGCGCGGTCGCCACCGAGGCCGCGTTCGGCGTGTTCGTTCTCGCGCTGTCGTCATGGGCGGTCGCCACGCTTCCGGCCAACATCGAACCGCCCGGAACCGATCGCACCGACTACGCGTTCGTCGGCGAACGTTCCGGCGGAGCTTTCGATGTTCAGGTGAAGGTCACGCCCGCGATGGTCGGACTCAACGCCGTGCGCATCGACGTTCACTCGCCCGAAAGCGGCCTCACCGACCTCACCGTTCAGTTCAATCCGCCCACCGCCGACACCGCGAGTGTGACGTTGTCGGTTCCGCTGGATGGCAAGGGCGCGGCTCGTCTTCCGCTGAAGGAAGGCGTTCCGTTCGGAACGGCCGGACTATGGACCGTGATCGTGAGCGGGAACGGGCCCGAAGGTCCATTGCCGTCGGTCACGTACACGGTGTCGGTGATGGCCAACGACGACAACCCCGACGTTGCGGCGCTCGTGAGCACGACGTCTCCCGTCGGTACCGCGGCCACGGTTCCGATGACGGCCCTGGTGCCGGTGGGCGGATCGGCCGCTGTCGGAGGCGCCACCACGACGGTGCCGGGAATCCAGCCGGTCACGGCCACGGTCGTTCCGTAACGGCCGATTCCGAGCCGATCCGACTGTGAGCCCCTCACGGACCGAGGGGTAGCGTCTCCTCCGTGACCAGCGGCAACCCCATGCACGACAAGCTCGACGACCTCAAGCAGCGCAAGGAGCAGGCGCTTCTCGCCGGCTCCCCGCGCGCCATCGAGCGCCAGCACGAGAAGGGCAAGATGCTGGCCCGCGAGCGGATCGACTACCTGCTCGATCCGGGTTCGTTCCAGGAACTCGACATGCTGGCCCGCCACCGCGCGCAGGCCGCCGGTCTCGAAGAACGGCCGTACACCGATGGTGTCATCACGGGCTGGGGCACCATCGAGGGCCGCAAAGTCTTCGTGTTCTCTCAGGACTTCACGGTGTTCGGCGGGGCGTTGGGCGAAGTGTTCGCCGAGAAGATCCACAAGTTGATGGATCTCGCTCTCAAGGTCGGCGCTCCGGTGATCGGACTCAACGACGGAGCCGGCGCCCGTATTCAAGAGGGTGTCGTTTCGCTGGCCAGTTACGGCGGGATCTTCTATCGCAACGTGTTGTCGAGCGGCGTCATTCCGCAGATCTCGGTCATCCTCGGCCCATGCGCGGGTGGTGCGGTGTACTCGCCGGCCATGACCGACTTCATCTTCATGGTTCGCGAATCGAGCCACATGTTCATCACCGGCCCCGACGTGGTCAAGACCGTCACCGGCGAAGAGGTCACGCTCGAAGAACTCGGCGGCGCCATGAGCCACGCCAGCAAATCGGGCGTGGCCACGTTCGTGTCGGCCGACGAGAAGGCCTGTCTCGACGATGTTCGCTATCTCGTCTCGTTTCTTCCGCAGAACAACATGGAGGAACCACCGAGTGTCGATGCTGGCGACGATCCCGAGCGCCTGTGCCCCGAGCTGCGCGACATCCTGCCGCCCTCGCCCAACCAGCCGTACGACATGAAGAAGGTCATCGCTTCCATCGTCGACGACGGCGAGTTCTTCGAATACTTCCCATACTGGGCCAAGAGCATCGTGTGCGGATTCGCGCGCATCGACGGCCAGACCGTCGGCGTCGTCGGCAACCAGCCGATGGTCCTCGCCGGAGTCCTCGACATCGAGAGTGCCGAGAAGGGAGCGCGGTTCGTTCGCACCTGCGACGCGTTCAACATTCCGCTTCTCACGCTCGTCGACGTGCCGGGCTTCCTTCCCGGAGTCGATCAGGAGTACGGCGGCATCATCCGCCACGGCGCGAAGCTGCTCTACGCCTACTGCGAGGCGACGGTGCCGCGCATCCAGGTCATCACGCGCAAGGCTTACGGCGGCGCGTACGTGGTCATGGACTCGAAGTCGATCGGTTCCGATCTCGCGTACGCCTGGCCCACGGCCGAACTGGCCGTGATGGGACCCAATGGCGCGGTCGAGATCGTCTATCGCCGCGAACTGCAGCAGGCCGCCGACCCGGTTGCTCGTCGCGCCGAACTCGTCGCCGAGTACACCGAGAAGTACGCCAATCCCTACGCGGCGGCCGAGCGCGGGTACATCGACGACGTCATCGATCCCGCCGAGACACGCGTCAAGGTCATCAACGGCTTCAAGATGCTGCGCAGCAAGCGTGAAGAACTCCCGCGGCGCAAGCACGGCAACATGCCGCTATGACCGACCGAATCTCGCCCACTCCCACCGACGAAGAAGCGGTGGCCATCGCGGCGGCGATCGAGGCGTTGTGGCCGCGCCCATTGGTGGCCATGGCCGACGACGCGTCGACCCGCCGCTCGTCGTGGCGATTCAGCGGACGCTGGTGGTCTCCGCCGGTGGTGTCGCGTCGCGCTCGTCCTTGGTGACTCGGCGCCTCGACCAAGCCCACCATTCGACACCGCCGATCACCACGGCGATCAACAACACGGTGAACACATGGTTCGGTGCATCGAACACCTTCGCGAGTTCGTCACCCAGACGATCGACGCCGTGAGCCGGAGTCGGAACCTTCTTCTCGGTCACGATCGCACCCAGCAGTCCGAGAGCAACCACGGCTCCGGCCGCCGACGCCGAACGCACGACCCAGCCAGCGAGTGACGACGCATGGAGAAGTCGGAAGATCTTCACCAGTTTCAGGATCTTCAGAGCCTTGAGCAACTTGACCGCCCCGAGAACGGGAAACACACCAATGAGCTCGCGGACGCCCGGTAGATCGAGAAAGAGCGGGAACGAGGTGACGAACACGAAGAGTTCGAACTGGTGCCCCCGGGCCCAAGCCCGTCGGTCCGCGGAGATCGTGAGCATCACCGCGACCTCGGTGGCGAACACCAGCCAGATCAGCCAACCCAGCAACACACCCAGATCGTGGGCAGCGCCCTTGGACGCGTGGAGATAGACGGCGGGAACCGACGCGAGAGCGGCCACGAGGACCGCTACCTCCAGTCGTACCTGCCATCGCGACGTCGACACCGATTCGGCCACGATTCGTGAAAGTAGCGGGCACGAGCGACCACTACCGTGACAGGGGTGGAAGTCACCACCATCGCCGACGATTTCGTGGTCCTGCACCGTGGGGCCGAAGTTCGACGTTTCGACGATCTGGCGCCCGACTCGTCGCACGTCTTCCACGGAGTGGAGGCGCGAACCCTCGCGCGACCGGGAGGCCAGCTCCTCAGTCGCTTCGCCACCGTCAACGACGTCCACTTCGGTGAGATCGTGTGCGGGCGCATGGACGACAGTCCGCTCGGCCCGATCATCAGTCGTGACGATCACCAGAGTCGTCACCCCGAGATGATGAACGAAGAGGCCTGTCGAGAGATCGCGCTGATCGACCCGAGTGCCGTTCTGGTCAAAGGCGATCTCACCGCGTTCGGCACCGACGCCGAGTTCGCAGCGTTCGAAGCGTGCTATCGCGGAGCATTCGGCGAACGCCTTCACGTCGTTCGAGGCAACCACGATTCATACCTCGACCAAGGTCTCTACGACGACGACCTCTGGATCGAGATGCCCGGGGTGTGTGTCGCGCTGATGGACACCGCCATCCCCACCGAGACGACCGGCGCGTTCGACGACGACCAGATGCAATGGCTCGCCGATCATGCGGCTTCCACCTCGCTGCCCGTGATCGTCATGGGTCATCACCAGCAATGGGTGTCGGGCAAGCGAAGCGACGACTACTTCGGCCTGCATCCCGACTCGAGTGACGCCCTCGATCGAGTGGTGGCCGCTCATTCGAACATCATCGGCTACACGGCGGGACACACGCACCGGCACCGTGTTCGCAGGATGCCGTGCGGCGCACCCACCATCGAGATCGGAACCATCAAGGACTTCCCGGGAACCTGGGCCGAGTATCGGGTGTACGAGGGCGGCGTCATGCAGATCGTCCACCGAATCTCGTCTCCGGAAGCCCTCGAATGGAGCGAGCGGTGCCGCGGGCTCTACGCCGACTTCGGCGTCGATTACCAGACCTACGCGATGGGCTCGCTCGCCGAACGCTGCTTCGTCTTTCCCGACCGCGGTGGACGATGACCGCCGACCGCATGAGGAGTGCGCTTCGCGCCGCCCAGGTCCCGCCGTTCCATGCCATGGACATGTCGTCGAAGGCGACCGCACGCGCGAAATCGGGTGGGCGAACACTCTTCCTTCAAGTGGGTCAACCCAGCACCGGTGCACCGGCCGGAGCACGGCAGGCGGTCATCGATGCGATGCGGGAGGGCGTGCCTCTCGGCTACACGAATTCACCCGGACTTCCGGCTCTGGCCGATCGCATCGCGCGCCACTACGCCGAGGCCTACGGGGCCCACGTCGCGAGTGATCGCATCACGATCGTGAGTGGTGCCTCGGCCGGTTTCACCCTCGCGTTTCTCGCCGCATTCGACGCCGGAGACCGCGTCGCCGTGCTCGAGCCGGGCTACCCGTGTTATCGCAACACACTCCTCGCCCTCGGAGTCACACCGGTGCCCATCGCGGTCGGCCCCGAGTCGCGGTGGATTCCGACCCGCGCCATGCTCGAGGCCGCCGGGCCGCTCGACGGCCTCGTGATCGCTTCGCCGTCGAATCCCACCGGCACGACACTCGATCCGGGCTCGCTCGACGACATCGCCCGCCACTGCTCGGAGCGGGGCATCCAGTTGATCGCCGACGAGATCTACCACGGCATCACCTACAACGGTCCGGCTCCGACTCTTGTCGGTCGCGCACACGATGCGGTCGTGATCAATTCGTTCTCGAAGTACTTCTCGATGACTGGTTGGCGCCTCGGGTGGATGGTGGTTCCCGATCATCTTCACGACACCGTCGATCGACTCCAGCAGAACCTGTACATCTGCGCGCCCCACGTGAGCCAGATCGCCGGGCTGGCCGCTTTCGACTGCACCGCCGAGCTCGATGAACACGTGGCGCGTTACGCAGTGAATCGTGAGGTCCTGATCGCCGGCCTCGCCGCCGCCGGAATCGATCGCATCGCGGCCGCCGATGGTGCGTTCTACGTGTACGCCGACGTCAGCCACCTCACCGACGACTCGATGACACTGTGCCACCAGTGGCTCGAACGCCTGGGAGTGGCCGTCACTCCCGGCCTCGACTTCGATCTCGCCCGAGGCCACCGTTTCGTGCGCTTCTCGTACGCCGGCGAACGGGAGCAGTTGGAAGAGGCCTGCTGTCTCTTGGCAGGCTGGACACCATGACGACCCCTCTGGCCGATCTGCGCGTGATCGACCTGTCGACGGTCATCGCCGGCCCGAACTGTGCTCGCTATCTCGCCGACTTCGGGGCCGATGTGATCAAGGTCGAGCGTCCCGACACCGGCGACTCTCTGCGCAACATGGCCTGGAAGGACCCGCGCGACGGAGTCGGACTGTGGTGGAAACTCACCAATCGCAACAAGCGAACCATCGCTCTCGATCTGAAGAACGACGACGACCGCTCCGTTCTCCTGCGCCTCGTTCGTGACGCTCACGTTCTGGTCGAGAACTTCCGGCCCGGAACTCTCGAGCGGCTCGGCCTCGGACCCGACGAACTCCATCGTCTCAATCCGAATCTCGTCATCACGAGAGTGACCGGTTTCGGGCAAAACGGCCCGTACGCACAACGACCCGGATTCGCATCGATCGCCGAAGCGATGTCGGGGTACGCGGCGATCGCCGGTGAAGCCGACGGTGCACCGATGCTTCCGCCGATCGCCCTCACCGACGAACTCACCGGAATCGTCGCGGCCTTCGCCACGATGGTCGCTCTGCATTCCGGCGTCGGACAGGTGGTCGATGTCAACTTGCTCGAGAGCGTCTTCCACGCGATGGGCCCTCTCGCTTCGCTCTACGCCCTCACCGGCCAGACGCAGCCCCGACTCGGGTCGGGTCTGCCCTACACGGTGCCGCGGGGAACGTATCGCTGCGCCGACGGCAAGTGGGTCGGTATCTCCACGTCGTCCGACTCGGTGGCTCGACGGGTGATGGATTTGCTCGGAGTGGGAGCCGACCTGAGATTCGCCACCTTCGACGGCCGGGCCGCGAACCGCGACGAACTGGAGCACCTCATGCGCGAGTGGTGCGCCGCCCGGCCACAGGTCGAGGTTCTACGCGCCTTCGAGGAGGCCGAGGCGGCCATCGGGCCGATCCTCGACATGGCCGACATCGCCGCCGATCCGCACTACCTCGCCCGCCAGGCCGTGGTGAACGTCGGTGACACCCCCATGCAGAACCTCATCGCCCGCTTGTCCAGGACTCCGGGTGAACTTCGCCATCCAGGTCGGGCACTCGACGCCGACGGGGACGACATCAGAAAGAAAGGTTGGGAACATGACTGACCGCAAACCGTACGTGTACGTGGCGGGTCCGCTGTTCGACGAAGGTGAACGGTGGTTCATCGAGAAGGTCGACGCACTCATCCGCTCGCTCGGATTCGACACGTTCCTCCCGCATCGCGACAATCCCCCCAAGACCGCCCACAACGTGCGCACGATCTTCGAGAACGACAAGAGCGGCATCGACCGGTGCGACGTGATCGTGGCCAACCTCAATGGCATCACCACCGATGACGGAACCGCCTGGGAACTCGGCTACGCGTACGGTTCGGGAAAGTACAGCATCGGATTGTTCACCGACTGGCGGGCTCGGTTTCCGGCTCCCAACGAAGTCGTGAATCTCATGATGCAGTGCTCGATCAACACGCTCGTTCGCTCACTCGACGAACTCGAGGGAGCGCTCACCGAGTGGAAACTCGCCAATTCCTGATCAGGCGCGTGTGCCGATCGGGCACGAGACACCGGTGCCACCGATACCGCAGTAACCGTTCGGGTTCTTCGACAAGTACTGCTGGTGGTACGGCTCGGCGTAGTACAACGGTCCGGCCATCGCGATCTCGGTGGTGATCTGCGGATAACCGGCCTTGGTGAGTCGCTCCTGGAACACCGACGCCGATCCCTGAGCAGCCGACAACTGCGCATCGTTCAGTGCGTAGACCGCGCTGCGGTACTGACTACCGACGTCGTTGCCCTGTCGCATCCCTTGGGTCGGGTCGTGGTTCTCCCAGAAGACACGCAGAAGATCGTCGTACGTCACCTTGGCCGGATCGAAGACGACGAGCACGACTTCGGCGTGCCCGGTCAACCCGCTGCAGCACTCTTCGTAGGTGCAGTTGGGTGTGTAGCCACCGGCGTATCCGACCGCCGTGGAATACACGCCATCGGTTTGCCAGAACTTGCGCTCGGCGCCCCAGAAGCAACCCATCCCGAAGATGGCCGTTTCGAAACCGTTCGGCCAGGGTCCTACGAGGGGCGTGCCGAGAGCATGGTGCTGAGCGGGAACGGGCATGGTCTGATCGGTTCGACCGGGGAGGGCTTGCTCGGGCGACACCATCGAAGCATTCTTCTTGGCGAACAACATGTCGTCAGATTACGGGCAGTCGATTCGCGTCGCCGTACGGGGCTACTTCAGGAGCAATTCGTCGATGCGGCGGGCCGACACGCTCAGACCCACGATCGAAATGCCCAGCAGAACCGCCACGTGCACCAGGATCCCCCACGTCGCGATGCCGAGTGACGCGCAACGCACCAGCGACACACCGTGGTACAGCGGGCTGAGCTGAACGAGCCAGCCCCAGTCACCGTATGACGACAAGGGATAGAAGGTGGCCGAGAACAGGAACAGCGGCATGACGATCGTCTGGACCCATTCGAAGTCGACCCACGACCGCATGTAGGTGGTGGCCGCCATTCCGACCGATGCGAAGGCGAGACCGACGAGCACGCACGCGGGCAGCGACAGAACGACCCACGCGCTGTCGGCCATACCCAGCCCGAGAAGGCACACGAGGAAGGTGGTGGAGTAGATCGTGCCGCGCAGGAGCGCCCACCCGATCTCTCCGAGGGCCACGTCCTTGGAACCCATCGGTGTCGCGAGCACGGCGTCGTAGAGCCGCTCGTGGCGCAACTTGAAGAAGATGTTCATCGTGCTGTCGTACACCGCGCCATTCATGGCCGAACTGGCCATGAGAGCCGGTGCCACGAACTTGGCGTAGTCGATGCTGCGCCCGGCGAAGTCGACATCGCCTACCAACGACCCGAAGCCGATGCGAATGGAGAGCAAGTAGAAGAGGGGCTCGAAGAACCCCGACACCAGGATCATCCATGTTCGGCGGTACACGAGAATGCTCCGCTCCACCATGCGCTGCGGACGACGCGCACCGCGGAAGATGGGCGGAATCACCCGAGCCACGAGGAAAGTGGACGTCATCGGTACAGCCGCCGAATGAAGAGGCGACGGCAGATGGCGATGCCGACCGCGATGTAGGCGACGATCACCGCGAGATGCCCGAGCGCAGTGGCGAAGCCCATCGTGTGGAGCGAGAAACCTCGGCACAACTCGACGCCGTGCCACAGCGGCGTGACCCAGGCGATCGGACGCAATCCGACCGGCAGCGATTCGATCGGATAGAAGGCGCCGCCGAAGAGGAACAGCGGAGTGATGACGAAGCGCTGCACGTAATTGAACGACGCGTCGTACTCGCACACCGCGGCGTAGGCCGCGATCACGGCGGCGAACGAAAGACCGCACAGAACCGCTGCCGGCACCGCCAGCACGAGTCCCCACGATCGCGTGTCGGGGAAGAGCGCGAGAACGACTCCGACACCGGCCACGAAGATTCCGATGCGCGTCGCCAACCACAGGAACATCCCGCGCACGATCTGCATCGGAGACAATCGGGTGGCGGCCATCGCCTCGAAGAACCCTTGCCACTTGAAGCCCGCCATCACCGGATACGTGGATTCGAACGAGCCGACGATCATCGCGGTGGTGGCGAGGAGTCCCGGTGCGAGGAATGACACGTACGGAACACCACCCAGTGCGTCGACCGACGACTGGCGCGAGTTGACGAGCGAACCGACGCCGAGTCCCATGCCGAGGAGGAAGACGAGGGGCTGCAGCAGACCGAGCACGACCTCCGTCTTCCACGTGCGGCGCAGGATGGTCGCGTAGTACTCCCAGACGCGAACCGCCGGCAGTGTGGTCATCACTCCACCAGACTCCGGCCGGTGAGTCGCAGGAACACGTCCTCCAGCGAACTCCGGCGCACCAACGCGCTCTCATGGGGCACACCACGACGGTGGACTTCACCCAGAACTTCTTCGCCGTCGACGGCGTAGATGAGAACTCGATCGGGGAGCACCTCTTGCCGATCACCGAGGCCGGCCAGGACGGCCGTCTGATCGGCGTTGGTACCGGCCGCGAACCGCAGCTCCAGGACTTCGCGACTCGAGTGCTGCTCGATCAGCTGCCGCGGCGAACCCTCGGCGACGATGCGGCCACCGTCCATCACCACCAATCGATCGCACAACTGCTCGGCTTCGTCCATGTAATGGGTGGTGAGCACGAGGGTGACACCTTGCTGTTTCAGTCGATACAAGCGGTCCCACAGAATGTGCCGTGCTTGAGGGTCGAGACCGGTGGTGGGCTCGTCGAGCAGCAGCAACTCGGGACGATTGATGAGGCTGCGAGCGATCGTGACGCGGCGCTTCATTCCGCCGCTCAGGGGTTCGACCCGCGAGTTGGCGCGGTCGGTCAGCTGAACGAAGTCGAGCAATTCGGCCGCTCGCTTCTTGCAGTCGGCTCTCGGAATGTCGAAATACCGCCCGTACACCACCAGGTTCTCGAGCACCGTCAACTCGCTGTCGAGGTTGTCCTGCTGGGGAACCACGCCCATGCGCGCGCGAATTCGACTCCCGTGCTGAGCCGGGTCGAGGCCGAAGATCCGCAGATCGCCGCCCGATGCCGGCGACACGCACCCGATCATGCGCATGGTGCTCGACTTGCCGGCACCGTTCGGACCGAGGAAGCCGAACGACTCTCCGCGCTCGATACGGAACTCGACGCCCTTCACGGCTTCGAAGTCGCCGAACCTCTTCACGAGGTCGTGCGCCTCGATCACCGCTTCGATCCCTGACACGACGAGAACCATAGTGGGACGCGTGCTCGGCACTCACGGTCTTTGAAGCTCGGAGTAGTTTCGGCGTGTGATCGTTCGTGACATGACGACTGCCGATCTCCGGATCGCCCATGCCATCAATCAAGAGAACGTCCCGGCCGTCGGTGACGAGACGTACGCCGACTTCGAGCACATCTTCGACGTCTCGTCGATGAATCTGGTCATCGAAGCCGAAGGCGCGGTGCGCGGCTTCTGCATGGTCATGCCGCCCGGTGTGGATTACGACAGTCCCAACTATCTCTACTTCTGCGACAACTACACGAGTTTCGTGTACCTCGACCGCGTCGCGGTCACCGACGGCTGGCGCGGACGCGGAATCGGACCCGCGCTGTATCGCGAGGTCGAGCGGCGAGCTCGGGCCGATTGGTTCACTCTCGAAGTGAACGTCAAACCTCTCAACGAAGGATCACTTCGCTTCCATGCACGCGAAGGGTTCGTCGAAGTCAGCCAGCAAGAGACTCGTCCGGGAAAGATCGTCAGCCTGATGGCCAAACGACTGCGTTGATCACGAACGCCGATCGGGAAGGAATCGGAAGCGGTCGCGGATCTCCTTCACGCGCTCGGCCGTGACGTCGGCCAACAGAACTCCTTCGCCGTAGCGCTGACTGGCCAGCACGTCGCCGTACGGGTCGATGATGCAACTGTCGCCCGAGTAGTGGAGGCCGCCGCCCGAGCCGACGCGGTTGCATCCAACGACGTACGCCTGGTTCTCGATGGCTCGCGCCCGCAACAGCGTCATCCAGTGCTCGCGGCGGGGCTCGGGCCAATTGGCCGGCACCAGGAAGACATCGGTGTCGCGAGCCAACTGCCAGAACTCGTCGGAGAAGCGCAGGTCGTAGCAGACGAAGAGCGAGACACGAAGATCGCCAACCGTGATCGTGACGAGATCGGTGCCTGGGCGCACGTGGCGGTCCTCGCCACCGAACGTGAACGGATGGATCTTGCGGTAGCGGTGCACCGTTCCGTCGGGAGCCGCCACCACCAAGGTGTTGGCCGGACGGCGATCGTCGGCCGACGAATCCTTTGGGATCTCCGGACACGAACCCGCTACCCATACCCCGTGCCGACGGGCCTGTTCGGTCAGGAACTGCGACGACGGTCCACCTTCTTCTTCGGCGAAGTCGGGTGAGTCGACGGCGAAACCGGTGGAGAACGTCTCGGAAAGCAGAACGAACTCGGCTCCACGCGCGACGGCCGACTCGACGAGTTCGGCCAGGTGCGAGAAGTTGGCCCGACGATCGCACCACACGATGTCGTGCTGCACCGCGGCGAATCTCACGAGAGTCCTTTCAACCGTGTGACGGCCTCGTCGATGAGTTCGAATCGCTTGCAGAAAGCGAACCGCACGAGGTGGCGACCCTCGCTCTCGTGGGCCCGGTCGTAGAACACGACGTTCGGAATTCCGACCACGCCGCAGCGTGACGGCAACGACCGGCAGAACGCGTAGCCGTCGCCGGACGGTTCTACCGGTCGGATGTCGACCGTGACGAAGTACGTGCCGGCCGGCTTGAAGACGTCGAAGCCCGCTTCGGCCAAGCCGGTCATCAGGCGATCGCGTTTGATCTGAAGATCGCGGGCCAACTCGACGAAGTATTCGTCGGGGAGTCGCAGTCCGTTCGCGATGGCGGGTTGGAACGGCCCCGACGACACGTAGGTGAGGAACTGCTTGGCCGCACGGGCGGCGGCGACGAGCGGAGCAGGGCCGCACACCCAGCCCACTTTCCATCCGGTCGTGTTGAAGGTCTTGCCGCCACTCGAGATCACGAGTGTGCGGTCCTTCATGCCGGGCAACGACGCGATCGACCGGTGGACGACACCGTCGTAGGTGAGGTGCTCGTACACCTCGTCGGAAATGACGATCAGGTCGTTGGCGATCGCGATGTCGGCGATCGTCCTCAACTGATCGTCGTTCAGCACCGCACCGGTCGGATTGTGGGGTGAATTGAGCAGGATCACACGAGTCTTCGGTGTGATCGCCGCCCGCAATTCGTCCGGATCGAACGAGTAGGACGGCGGCCGCAGCGTGACCGGCCGCGTGACGGCTCCGGCCAAGGCGATGCAGGCCTGATAACTGTCGTACATCGGCTCGAGGAGGGCGACCTCGTCGCCGGTCTCGAGCAGGCCGAGAAGACAACCGGCCAACGCTTCGGTTGCTCCCGCGGTCACCAGGATCTCGCGGTCGGGGTCGTACACGAGACCCCAGAAGCGCATCTGATGTTCGCTGATCGCCTGTCGCAGAACCGGCACTCCCGGGCCGGGTGGGTACTGGTTCTGCCCCGAGCGAATGGCCTCGACGGCGGCGTCGAGCACCTCGCTCGGCCCGTCGTAGTCGGGGAAGCCCTGGCCGAGATTGATCGAGCCGGTCTCGGTCGCCAGCGCGGTCATCTCGGCGAAGATCGTCGAACCGAACCCCTGCAGTTTCGACGTCAGGAACGGCGCGCGCGACATGGGGTCAGGTTACGCCGAGCGTCGCGAGGACCGCATCGAGAAGTCCGCTCGCGCCGAATCGGAACGAGTGCGGCGTGGCCCAGGTGGGCCCCATGATCTCGTCGGCGAGATCGAGGTACACCCGCGCATCGTCGATCGTGCGAATACCGCCCGACGGCTTGATGCCCACCGGAGCGGCGGTCGATCGAATCACTCCGAGCATCGCCCGAACCGCGTCGGGCGTGGCCGAGGTCTTCGTCTTGCCCGTCGACGTCTTCAGGAAATCGGCGCCGGCCGCGATCGCCAGGCGGGCCGCCGATTCGATGAGCGCGACATCGCCGATTTCGCCGGTCTCGAGGATCACCTTGAGATGACGCGAGGCCGGAACGGCGCCACGCACCGTCGAGACGCACTCGCTCGCTCGCGCGGTGTCACCGCGAACGAACGACGAGTACGGGAGAACGAGGTCGATCTCGGTCGCGCCATCGGCCAGCGACGCCCGCGTCATGTCGATCACGTCGCCGAGTGGTTCGTCACCCGACGGAAAGTTCACGACGGTCGCGATTCCGACTTCGAGACCGGCCAGACACTCGGCGGCCGTGGCGACGAATCGAGGCCACACGCACACCGCGGCGACATGCCCGAAAGGTGTCGACGCCCGCTCGCACAGCCGAACCACGTCGTCTCGTGTGCACCGATCGTCGAGATTGGTCAGATCGAGACAGGCCAGCGATCGCCGCGCGATCTCCCGATCGGAGGTCACGACACGAAGCCGGTCAGGTTCTCCGGACCGAACGACGTGGGCAGGAGCGACTCCATCGTGAACACCGCGCGCACACCGTCGGGACCGCACGCATAGATCGGTGTCGCGGGTCCGGCGAACTCTCGCACTCGCTGCCGACATCCGCCGCAGCACGTACCCACCTCGACGCTGTCGCAAATGGTCACGAGCACCGCGATCTCGCGGTCACCCGCCGCGCACATCGCGGCGATGGCACCGGCTTCGGCGCACGTACCCACGGGATACGCCGCGTTCTCGACGTTGCAACCGACGTGAATGCGACCGGACGACGACAGGATCGCGGCACCGACCAAGAAGTGCGAGTACGGGGCGTAGGCCTCCTCCTGCACTCGCTTGGCGGCGGCGAACAGTTCGGCGACTCGATGTTCGGGTGGATACGGCCAGGTCGCGCTCACGACTCACAACTTACGACCCCGCGTGACCGAGTGGTGTCGACCCCGTGTGCGAGGATGGCTCGTGATCAGAAGAAGCGTCCTCAGCATCTGGAGTTGGATGGTCCTCGTGATCGTCATCATCATCTGGACACCGCTCGTCTTCGTCACCTGGCTGGTCACCCTTCCCTTCGACAAGGGGCACTATGCGGCTGGATACTTGTTCCGCAAGCTGACCGTGGTGCACCAGGCGCTCACGCCGATGTGGAAGTTTCGAACCAGCGGACGTCTGCCCGCCGACAAGCGGCGCCCGTACGTGGTGGTCGCCAACCACGAGAGTTTCGTCGACATCCTCCTCATCAGCCACCTGCCCATCGAGATGAAGTGGATGTCGAAGGAGACGTTCTTCAAGTTCCCGCTCGTCGGCTGGATGATGCGCATGGCCGGTGACATCCGACTGGTGCGCGGCGATCGCGCGAGTGGAGCGGCCGCCATCGCCGCCTGCCACGACCGGTTGCGCAAGAAGGTGTCGGTGATGATCTTCCCCGAAGGCACGCGCTCCGCCGACGGATCGCTCGGTGCGTTCAAGGACGGGGCGTTCCGCTTGGCGATCGAAGCCGGTGTACCGATCCTGCCGCTCGTCGTTCACGGAACCCGAACCGCCCTTCGCAAGCACGACTGGCGACTGGGCGACTCGCACGCCGTGGTTCGCGTACTCGAGCCGATCTCCACCGAGGGCATGACTCTCGACGACGTGCCGAATCTGCGCGACGGTGTTCGGACTCTGATCGCCCGCGAACTCGACGAGATGTCGGCGGCCGCCTAGCGGCCGGAGTGACCGAAACCGCCGCCGCGGTCGTCGCCGTCGAGCGAGTCGACCTCGTTCCACTGCACTTCAAGGACCGACTGCACCACGAGTTGGGCGATGCGATCGCCGCGGCGCACGTGATAGTCGGTGCTCGGATCGGTGTTCAACAGAACGACCTTGATCTCGCCCCGATACGCGCAGTCGATGAGTCCAGGGCTGTTCACCACCGTCAACCCGTGCTTCAACGCCAACCCGCTTCGCGGCAGAACGAACGCCGCGGTACCGCGCGGCAAGGCCAACGCGATTCCGGTCGGAACGAGGACCCGGCCGCCCCCGGCAGGGACGAGTGCATCTTCACGGGCCAACAAGTCGAGGCCGGCATCGCCCGGATGTGCGTAGCCGGGAAGCGGAAGGTCGGTGTCGAGGCGGACGACGGGAATGGTCACGCGGGGCCAGGACGCTTCGGACACGCTTCGACGATAGGCGGTGTCGCCTGCGGCCTTCGATCCACGCCACATGGATGACCTATGGTCTCCGACGTGCTGGTGTGGATGGATCTCGAGATGACGGGGCTCGACCCCGAGAAAGAAGTCATCGTCGAGATCGCCACCATCGTCACCGACGATCAGCTGAACATCGTCGCCGAGGGCCCCGACCTGGTCGTGCCGGCACCCCCCGGCGTCCTGGCGGCCATGGACCCGTTCGTGATCGACATGCACACCAAGTCGGGGTTGCTCGAACTCATGAAGGCCTCCACGCTGTCCCTCGAAGAAGCCGGCCGCCTCACGCTCGAATTCATCAAGTCGCACGTACCCGAGCCCCGGACCGTTCCGTTGTGCGGCAATTCCATCGGTACCGACCGTCGCTTCCTGGCCAAGTATCTCCCCGACATCGAGAACCATCTGCACTATCGCTCGGTCGACGTGAGTTCCATCAAAGAACTGGTGAAGCGCTGGTATCCCGGAACCGACAACGTTCGACCGTTCAAGGCCGGAACCCACCGGGCTCTCGACGACGTCCGCCAGAGCATCGAGGAGCTGCGCTTCTATCGCGAGCGAGTATTCGTCGCGGGTGAGAGCACACCAGTACCCTCGTCGTCGTGACCGACGCCCACTCTCATCATCAGACGTCGGCCCCACGGCCGCCGAAACAAGAGCAGTTGCCGGCCACCGAGCAGATCGACGAAATCGCACCCGGGGTCCTGCGCACGCAGCTACCTATCGACATGCCCGGTCTCGGACACGTCAACATGTACGTGCTCGAGGACGATCGCGGGGTCACGGTCGTCGACCCGGGCCTCGCCACCGCGGCCAACTACAAGGCGATCACCCACCGCCTGGGGCTCGCCGGTGTACCGCTGAAGCGTGTGCACTCGATCGTGGTCACGCATAGTCACCCCGACCATTACGGCGGTGCGTACTGGCTCCAGAAGGAGACCGGAAGCGAGATCATCACGAGCAAGCGATTCCGGATGTTCTGGGATCCGACCGAGGCTCCCGACATCGACGTCGAGGACGCGGCCGACATCCCGGTTCAGCGCCGTCCGTGGGACGCCACCCCGTGGGGCGGACCCGGATACGAGATTCCGTGGCAGCGAAAGATGCGCTACGCCATGGCTCGTCGAGTCCCGGGGCTCATCAAGACTCCGAAGCCGACGGTTCGCCTCGACGACAGCGAACACATCCGATTCGCTCGCCGCGAATGGATCGCTCTGCACACTCCCGGCCACACCGACGATCACTTGTGCCTCTTCGATCCCGAACACGGTCTGATGCTCTGCGGCGATCACGTTTTGCCCACCATCACTCCGCACATCAGCGGATTGATCGGTGCTCGCGATCCGCTCAAGAAGTTCTTCCGTTCCCTCGACAAGGTGGCCGAATTCGGTTCGCAGGTCACCACCGCCTTGCCCGCTCACGGCAACCCGTTCACCGATCTCGCCGGGCGGGCCCGGGCGATCAAAGAACACCACGAGGGACGACTTCAGAAACTCCGCGATGCGGCCGCCGAACTCGACCGTCCGGCCACGGTGATGGAGATGTCCACCCATCTGTTCTCCCCGCGTGCCCTGGGCGGCATGGCCGACAGCGAGACGTTCGCCCACCTCGAACACCTGCGTCTCGCCGGCGAATTCGTCCGGATCGAGCACACCGACCGGTTCGAGTACGCGCGCGCCGATTGAGTGGCACAATCGGGTCATGACGTCGACCTCGACGCCCAACGTCCTCTTCATCACACTCGACCAGTTCCGAGGTGATGCCCTGTCATGCGCCGAGCACCCGCTCGTGCGCACACCCCACCTCGACGCCCTCGCCGCGCAGGGCGTTCGATTCGCCCGGCACTACACGCAGTCCACGCCATGCGCGCCGGGTCGAGCCGGCTTGTACACCGGCATGTACCAGATGAACCACCGCGTGGTGGCGAACGGAACTCCACTCGATTCGCGGTTCGACAACGTCGCGCTGCTGGCCCGACGCGCCGGTCGACGGCCGGTTCTCTTCGGCTACACCGATCAAGCGGTCGATCCGCGTGTCACGAGCGGTCCCGACGATCCGCGTCTCCAGTCGTACGAGGGCATCCTGCCCGGTTTCGAATGCATCGTCGATCTGGCCATTCCGCATCAGCCCTGGATCGACTTCCTGGCCGAGCGCGGCGTCGACGTGTCGGCCGGTTACGACGCGATGCTGCGGAGCGAGAACGAACGATCCGAGGACTTGTCGATGGCTTCGTTCACCACCGATCGGGTCATCGACTGGATCGACACTCACGGTGACGAGCCTTGGTTCGTGCACGCCAGTTATCTCCGCCCGCATCCGCCCTACTCGGCTCCGGGGCGATTCGCGTCGATGTACTCGCCCGACGATTGCGGAGATCCCATCGCGCCCGCCGACGACCGCCATCCCTTCCACGACGTGTTGATGAACCTCGACATCGTGAAGGTTCCGGCCGATCCCGCCGAGATGCGGCGAGTCAGAGCGCAGTACTTCGGAATGATCTCCGCTGTCGATCACGAGGTCGGTCGTCTGTGCGCGGCTCTGCGGGCCAGTGGACACTGGGACGACACGGTCGTCGTCGTCACCTCCGATCACGGCGAGCAACTCGGCGATCACGGACTGCTCCAGAAGGTGGGCTGGTTCGAGGAGAGCCATCACATTCCGCTCATCTGGCGTGATCCGCGCCATCCCGGCGGCCGGGTCGTCGAATCGTTCACCGAGAGTGTCGACGTCATGCCGACGCTCGCTCAGACCTGGAAGGTCGACGTGCCGTTGCAGTGCGACGGTCTGCCACTCACACCGTTCATCGAGGGCGCCGAACCTCCCTGGTGGCGCACGGCCGCCTCGTGGGAATTCGACTGGCGCTTCGCGCTCATCGCGTGGGGCGAATACCACTGGCCCTGGGATCGACGGCTCGAGAATCAACATCTCACGGTTCGCCGCTCGGCCGACACCGCGTACGTGCAGTTCGGTGACGGCTCGTGGCTGTGCTTCGACATCGCCGCCGACCCCACCTGGAGAACACCCATCACCGATCCGTCCCGAGTGCTCGCCATGACCCAGGACATGCTCGTGTGGCGCAGCACCCACAGCGATCGCACCCACACCGGACTTCTCGTCGACGCCGGTGGAGTGGGGCGATGGCCGGACGGAATTCCGTGGCGTTCGGAGATGCCAA
>JBEAXP010000145.1:0-12037 GCA_041159745.1 Actinomycetota bacterium
ACCTTCTGTCGTCGTCGGTGACCGGAGCCGTGAACCTCACCGCCCCCCAACCCGTCACACAGGCCGAGTTCACCAAGACGCTGGCCCGAGTTCTGAAGCGTCCGGCGTTCGTCCCCGTCCCGTCGTTCGGTCCGAAGTTGCTCCTCGGCTCCGAGTTGGCCGACGCGTTGCTGTTCACCGGCCAGCGAGTCGAACCGAAGGTTTTGCTCGCCGATGGCTACGCGTTCGTTCACCGCGACCTCGAGTCGGCTCTGCGTTCGCTTCTCGGCCGACCGGCCTGACCGAGGCGTCACACGGTGTCGTCACTCACCGGATCGCCTCTCCCCGAGTCGGTCGACGTGGTGGTCGTGGGTGCCGGTATGGCCGGCCTCGCCGCCGCGCGGGTGATTCATGAAGCCGGTTTGTCGGCCGTGGTTCTCGAATCATCCGACGGCGTCGGTGGTCGTGTGCGAACCGACGAAGTCGACGGCTTCCTGCTCGACCGCGGATTCCAGGTGCTGCTCACCGCGTACCCCGAACTCCATCGACAGTTCGACGTGAGCGCACTCGATCTCCGCGCGTTCGACCCGGGGGCTCTCGTGTGGCGCAACGGTCGCGGCTACGAAGTGTCCGATCCGTTCAGGAAGCCGACGAGTCTGGTCTCCACCGCATTGGCTCCGGTCGGTTCGCCGTTCGACAAGGCGCGGATCGCGTTGCTGCGGCGCCGCGTGCGCACCGGCCACGCGTCGCAACTACTCCGCGGCGACGACATGACCACGCGCTCGCTCCTCGAGTCGTCCGGATTCTCGGCCACGATGATCGAGCGCTTCTTCATTCCCCTCGTTGGCGGCATCCAGCTCGATCCGCACCTCTCGGCATCACGCCGAATGTTCGACGTGATCTTCCGCATGCTGGCCGACGGCGACGCCGCCGTGCCCGCCCGCGGGATGGGGCAGTTGTCCTCGCAATTGGCCTCGCGAATCCCGGCCGAGTCGATCCATCTGTCCACACCGGTCGTCGCCGTCGGCTCGGGTGAGGTTCGCGTGGCCGGCGACCGAGCGGTGAAGGCGCGGGCGGTCGTGGTCGCCACCGAAGGGCCGGTGGCTCGGCGTCTCGTCGACATTCCCGACGTCGCCTCGCGATCGGTCTCGTGCGTCTACTTCGCCGCCGATCGCGCTCCCACCGCATCGAAGGCCATCGTGCTCGACGGAACCGGCCGTGGCCCGGTCCTCAACGTGGCCGTCATGAGCAACGTGAGTTCGTCGTACGCGCCGCCGGGCCGACATTTGGTCGCCGCCGCCATCCCCGGCCGCACCGACGGTGATCTCGAGGCCGACGCCCGCCGTCAACTCACCGGGATGTTCGGTGCGTCGGTGGCGACATGGCGTCATCTGCGCACCTACTCCATCGCCCACGGACAGCCCGACCAGTCCCCGCCCTTCTCCCCCAAGAAGCCGGTGTCGCTCGGCCACGGACTCTTCGTGTGCGGCGATCATCGCGACACCGCGTCGATCCAGGGAGCGTTGTACTCGGGACGCCGCACCGGCCGTGCCGTGGTGGAATCATTGTCGAGTTGAGCAGTCACCCAACCAAACATCGAGGAAAGCGAGTCGTCATGGCCGGAAGTGATCCCAAGAAGATCGTGTCGGTGAACAAAGTCGTGGCCGCCACGCCGCAGCAGATCTTCGACCTCCTCGCCGACCCCAATCGTCACGCCGACATCGACGGATCCGGTTCGGTGAAGGCGGCCCAGTCGAACGCTCCGGCCCGTCTGTCGCTGGGTGCCAAGTTCGGCATGGACATGAAGATCGGCGCTCCGTACAAGATCACCAACGAAGTGGTCGAGTTCGACGAGGGCAAGCGCATCGCCTGGCGCCACTTCGGCGGCCACGTCTGGCGCTACGTCCTCGAACCCGCCGAGGGCGGCACGTTGGTGACCGAGCAGTTCGACTGGAACGGCAGCAAGTCGCAACTGATGCTGCGCGCGATCAATGCACCGGCCCGCAACAAGAAGTCGATGATCGCCACCCTCGACCGGATGGCGAAGCTGTTCGCCTGAGCGCCCCGAAACTCGTCAGGGCTGATAGAGCCCGAACACTCCGCGCAACGCGTCGCTGATCTCGCCGAGGGTTGCGTCGGCTCGCAGTGCTTCCTTCATCGGATGCAGCAGGTTCTGCGTTCCGCGAGCCGCGTCGGCCACGTTCTGCAGTGAGGCGTCGACCTTGGAGCGATCGCGCTTGGCCTTGTACTCGGCCAGGCGAGCCTTCTGACCGCGTTCGAGCGACGGGTCGATCGGAAACACCTCGGGTTCGGGGTCGCCGTCCACCGCGAACTTGTTGAGACCCACGATCACTCGCTCGTCGTCGTCGATCGACTTCGTGTATTCGTACGCGGCCTGTTCGATCTCGTCCATCTGGTAACCCGACTCGATGGCCGCGACCGCGCCGCCCATCTCGTCGATCTTGGCGATGTATTCGAGGGCGAGACGCTCGATCTCGTCGGTGAGCGTCTCGACGAAGTAGCTGCCGGCCAGCGGATCGGGCGTGTCGGCGATCCCGCTCTCGTAGCCGATGATCTGCTGGGTGCGCAGCGCGATACGGGCGGCGCGCTCGGTGGGAAGGCTGAGCGCCTCGTCGAAACCGTTGGTGTGCAGACTCTGCGTTCCGCCCATGACAGCAGCCATCGACTGCACGGCCACGCGCACGATGTTGTTCTCGGGCTGCTGGGCGGTGAGGGTGCTTCCGCCGGTCTGCGTGTGGAAGCGCAGAAGTTTGCTGGCCTCCTTCTTCGCGCCGAAACGCTCGGACATGATGCGGTACCAGATGCGTCGCGAAGCGCGGAACTTGGCGACTTCTTCGAAGAAGTTGTTGTGGGCGTTCCAGAAGAACGAAAGGCGCGGAGCGAAGTCGTCGACGTCGAGTCCGGCGGCCACCGCGGCTTCCACGTAGGCGATGCCGTTGGCGATCGTGAACGCGATCTCCTGCACGGCCGTCGATCCGGCTTCACGGATGTGGTAGCCCGAGATCGAGATGGTGTTCCACTTCGGAACGTTCTTGGCGCAGTACTCGAAGATGTTGGTGATGATCCGCATCGACGGCTTGGGCGGGTACACGTACGTGCCGCGAGCGATGTATTCCTTCAGCAGGTCGTTCTGAATGGTGCCGCTGATGGCGGTGGACGGAACGCCCTGCTCCTCGGCCACCAACTCGTACATCAGGAGCAGGATCGCCGCCGTGGAGTTGATGGTCATCGAGGTGGTGACCTTGTCGAGCGGCAGGTCCTTCAGGAGCAACCGCATGTCGGCCATCGAGTCGATGGCCACGCCCACCTTGCCGACTTCGCCTTCGGCTCGCGGGTGATCGGAGTCGTATCCCATCTGAGTCGGAAGGTCGAAGGCGCACGAGAGGCCGGTTTGTCCGGCGGCCAGCAAGAACTTGAAGCGCTCGTTGGTCGACTCGGCCGTGCCGAAGCCGGCGTACTGGCGCATCGTCCACAACTTGCCGCGGTACATCGTGGGGTACACGCCGCGCGTGTACGGCGGCTTGCCCGGCTCGCCGAGACGCTCGGAAGCGTTCCAGCCCGCGAGATCGTCCGCGGTGTAGAGAGCCTTGACCGGGATTCCCGAATCGGTGCGCTTGTCGTCGCTCATCGGGCAAAGCGTACGAGCGGTTCGGCCGACTGACCCCATTGGTGCCGGCTGACCGGCGCCCGCATCAAGCCGATGCGACGAGGGCGATCTCCATGAGCCACTCGGGCCGGGCCAGGGCGGGAACCGTGACCAGCGTGCTCGCGACGCGATGGCCACCGAGGGCCGCGTCCCGCGCCGCCATCACCGGCGCCAAGGGCTGTCCGGCGACCACGTAGGTGGTGACCGAGACGACGTCCCGCGGTTCCATGCCGGCATCGACGAGGATCGCCGAGAGATTGGCCCACACCGTCCGCGCCTGTTCGGCGATGGACGACGGAACCGATCCGTCGGGGGCGATCGGCACGACGCCCGACGTGTGCAACCAACGCTGAGCCGACTCGGACAGGATCGCGTGGGCGTAGTTCGCCGCGGTCGGAGCGATGGATGCCGGTGCGATTTCGCGGTTCACCGTTCCAGTGTGGCATTCCGATCGACCTCTCACGAGCCGTGACCGGCGCCAGCCGTAAGTCGGGCCGTCTAGCCTCGGGGACATGACAACCACCGAAGATCCGTCATTGCGCGCCGCCGCATTGGGCAACGCCCAGTTGCTGGCTCTGCCCACCTTCGACAGCGTCGAGGAAGAGCGCCTGTACCGCAAGCAGCGTCTGGCCGGTGCCTTGCGCATCTTCGGACGTCTCGGATTCGGCGAGGGCGTGGCCGGTCACATCACTGTTCGCGATCCCGAGAAGCCCGACCACTTCTGGGTCAACCCCTTCGGACTGTCGTTCCGCCACATGCGCGTGAGCGATCTGCTTCTCGTCAACCACCAGGGCGAGGTCGTGCACGGCGACATGCCGGTCAATCGCGCCGCGTTCGTGATCCACTCGGCGATCCACCAGGCGCGACCCGACGTCATCGCGGCGGCCCATGCGCACTCGGTGCACGGCAAGGCGTTCAGCTCGCTCGGGATCCCGCTCGATCCGATCACTCAGGACGCGTGCATCTTCTACGACGACCACCGCGTGATCTCCGAACAAGGCGGCGCGGTCGTGTTCGACATCGACGCCGGCAAGGAACTCGCGGCGGCATTTCCCTCGGGCAAGGCCGCGATTCACCAGAACCACGGTCTGTTCACGGTCGGCACCACCGTGGAGGAAGCCGCGTTCTGGTTCATCACGATGGAGCGCTCGTGCCAGGCGCAGTTGCTGGCCATGGCCGCCGGAACTCCGAAGAAGATCCGTCACGAGTACGCGGCGTACACGCAGGAACAGACCGGTCACCATCTCGCCGGTTGGTTCCAATTCCAGCCGTTGTGGCAGGAGATCTGCCGCACCGATCCGGAACTCTTCGACTGACTCGTCGACAAACCTCGCCGTCGCATCGCGCCGAATCGCTCGGCCCGGTCGGCTCGTTCATGGCCTCGGCGCCGCCCGAGGCTCTTTTCGTACTCAGCGCGACCGCCCAATACGTCGGCGCGACGATTGCCGTCAGCCTCTTCGACGAGGTCGATCCGGCGAGTGTCGCGTGGCTGCGGGTGATCGGGGCGTCGATCGCTCTGGTGTTGGTCTCGGCTTCGAACCTTCGACGCCGCTTCACGCGAGCCGAGTGGATCGCCCTGGCGGTGTTCGGCATCGCCACGTCGCTGATGAACACGTTCTTCTATTTGGCGATCGATCGCATTCCGCTCGGCAAGTCGGTGACGATCGAATTCATCGGCCCGATTCTCGTGGCCGCGTTTCGCACGCGCACTCGCCGCAATGCGCTGGCTCTGGGGATCGCCGTCGTCGGAGTGGTCGTTCTCTCGGGCGTCGAGATCGGCGGCGAGCCACTGGGCATCGTGTTTCTGCTCCTGGCCTCGGCGATGTGGGCCACCTACATCGTGGTGGGTTCACGAGTCGCGCAGCAGAGTCATGGGGTGGCCGGGCTCGGCGTCGGTCTGGCGATCGGCGCTCTGGCCATTGCTCCGATCGGCGCACCCGGGAGCGGTGACGTCTGGACATCACCCCGTCTGTTGGTCCTCTGCCTCCTGGTCGGCGTGATGTCGAGTGCGATCGGATACGGAATCGATCAAGCCGTCCTGCGCCGCATTCCGATCCGACGTTTCAGTGTTCTGTTGGCGCTGCTTCCCGTGGTCGCGGTGATCGCTGGATACGTCGCGCTCGATCAGGTTCCGGCCGGGATCGACTACCTCGGAATGGCGTTCGTGTTGGCCGGCGTGGTGATCCAGGAACGCGATGAACTCCCCCACAACCACGAACCCTGACCGCGAGGATCCGGTGACTGAAAGTCACCGGATTTTCACTGAGGATCTCGAGGGATTCTCAGTGCGTGGAGAGCCAGGGGGCGCAGAGGCCGTCGAGCTCGCGGACCTCGATGCGATCGCGGTTCTCCCAGGTGACGGGATTGCTCGGATCGGGTCGCAGGTTGAACACCCGGAACGACATCTCGGTCGTGTCGACGGCCAGGATCCGGCCGATCAACGGCTCGCCCAAACCGAGCAGAACCTTGATCGCCTCGAGCGCCTGGATCGAACCCACGATTCCGGGCAGCACACCGAGCACCCCGGCCTCCGCGCACGACGGAGCGAGTTCGGCCGGCGGCGGCTCGGGAACCATGTCGCGATAGGTGGGGCCCAACTTCGGGTGGAACACCGACACCATTCCTTCGAACCGGAAGATCGAGCCATGCACCACCGGAATGCCGAGCTTCACACTCGCGTCGTTGAGCAAGTACCTCGACGGGAAGTTGTCGGCGCCGTCGACGATCACGTCGTAGCCGGTGATGATGTCGATGATGTTCTCGGCCGACAAACGGGTGTCGTAACACACCACGTTCACGTCGGGGTTGAGTGCGGTGAGCGTCTTCTTGGCCGAGTCGACCTTGCGATCGCCCACTCGATCGATGTTGTGCAGGATCTGACGCTGCAGATTGCTCGCGTCCACCTCGTCCATGTCGACGATTCCGATCGTGCCGACACCGGCCGCGGCCAAATAGAGCGCGGCCGGTGAGCCGAGGCCACCCGCACCGAGCAGAAGAACCTTCGAACCCAACAACTTGGCCTGGCCCTCCACCCCGACTTCGGGCAGAAGCAGATGGCGCTTGTAGCGATTGGACTGCTCGGGCGTGAGCGAAGCGGGCGCCTTCCAGAGGCGACCTTCGTCCTTCCACTTGCCGAACCCACCGGCCATCGACAGCACGTCGGTGTAGCCGAGCTCGCCGAGCGTCTTGGCGGCGAACGCGCTGCGCACGCCGCCGGCGCAGTACACGATCACCGGCGCGTTCTTGTCGGTGAGTCGACCCTCCACTTGCGCCTCGAGGTGACCGCGGGGAATGTGCAGCGCACCGATCAGCGCGCCTTCGGCGTGTTCGTCGGGCTCGCGCACGTCGAGAACCGCGACGCCGCCGACGGCGATGCGCGCTTCGGCGCTCGCGGTGTCGATCTCGGTGATGGACGCCTTGGCGGCGGCCAGGAGGTCCCGGAATGTGGCCATGGCAAAACCCTACCGGGTTGGTCGGGATTCACCACCGAGCAAGGCCGGCAGCATCTCCCCGATCGTGCCGATGACCAGCGCGTGAGCGAATCGGTCCATCGCCGTCGACTCGCCGTTCAGGATCACCACCCGAGCACCCGCCTGCCGGGCGCGCGGCACGGTGTTGTTGACCGGACCCACCGACAGTGTCGAGCCGACCGCCAGGAACACGTCGCAATCCTCGGCCGCCGCCATGGCCGCACCGATCACTTCGGGCACGAGAGGCTCGCCGAAGAGGATCGTCGCACTCTTCAGAATGCCGCCGCACTCGAGACACGACGGATCCTCGTCGCCGTCGACGACTCGCTGGATCGACTCGCTCATGGGACGGCGATCGCCGCAGTCCCAACACAACGTGTCGCGCCACGAACCGTGCACTTCGATCACGCGCTCGCGCGGATGACCCGCGTCGAGATGCAGACCATCAACGTTTTGCGTGATGATCGCGCGCAGCTTGCCGCTCGCCTCGAGATTCAGGAGAGCGTGGTGTCCCGAGTTCGGCTGCGGCCGCTCGCGACCGAGATTGCGCACGCGGTTCTGCCACGCCACGCGACGCACTTCCGGATCGCCGAGATAGTGCTCGATCGTGGCGGCCTTCTCGGCGGCCGGATTCTTCGTCCAGAGGCCGTTTGGTCCGCGAAAATCCGGAATACCCGAGTCGGTGGAGATGCCCGCGCCGGTGAGAACGGTGACGCGTCGAGCCTCGGCGATCCACGACGCGACCGTCGAGACATCGGGATCGTCGGCCGACGAAATCGTGAACACCGCGACATTCTGCCCGGCGCCGGCCGCCCCGGCGTGATCGTCGCCGTCCACACTCGCGCGCTTCCCTGCCGTCGTATCACGTCCGTCGAATTCACGATTCGGGACACCACCATTCGGAGCACCATGACCACCTTTCGCACCAAGCACCTGCTCGACCACGATCCGCGCACGCTGCACATCGTTCGCTGGGACGACCCGGTGGTCGAACGCCTCGGCCACGACGCGCTCGGCGACTACGTCGAGACCTTCTGGCTCGGCACTCTCGGACCCACCGCCACCTGGTTGCTGCGCCGCTTCGCCGTCGCCCTCGCCGAGCATCCCGAGGGTTGCACGATCGATCTTCCGTCCACGGCCGGTGCCCTCGGACTCGGCTGGGAGGACGGCCGGGCCAATCCCTTCGTGCGCTCACTCGAGCGTCTGCTGATGTTCGGCCTGGCCCAAGCGAACGGCGACCGCCTCTCCGTTCGCACCACCGTTCCGCCGCTCGCGTTCAAGCAGATCGCTCGCCTACCCGAGCACCTGCGTTACGAACACGAAGCGTGGATGAACGGCTCTCGCCGGGAAGGTGTGGCCGTGGCCGCGTGCGGCTACGAGCCGGTGTGTTCTACTTCGCCGATCGCGATGTCGGTCGGCTGAAGTCGAGCGCCAGGTTGGTGAGAAGTCGCGTGCCGTAACCCGTTGCGCCGCGGCTGAGCCAGCCGTCGTCGCCGTCGACGTTCATCGGACCCGCGATGTCGAGGTGGGCCCAGGGCACGTCACCGGTGAACTCGTTGAGGAACAACGCCGCGGTGATGGCGCCTCCGTACGGGCCGCCCACGTTCTTCATGTCGGCCACGTTCGAGTCGAGCAACCGGCGGTACGACCGCTCGAGGGGCAGCTGCCAGATGGGTTCGTCGGCTTCCTTGGCCGCCGACACCACCTGGTCGATGAAACCCTGATGCGAGCCCAGCACACCGGCGATCTTCGGACCGAGCGCGGCCATGCACGCTCCGGTGAGCGTGGCGATGTCGACGATGGCATCGGGCTTCTGCTCGACCGCCAACGACAACCCGTCGGCGAGAACCAAACGCCCCTCGGCATCGGTGTTGTGGATCTCGGATGTCTTGCCATTGCGGAACTTGAGGACGTCGCCCATGGCCATCGCGCTTCCCGACGGACGGTTGTCGGTGCACATGAGATAGCCGGTGACCTTGGTGCGGCAGCCGAGCGCCTTCAACGCGCTCATCGACGCCAGCACGGCGGCCGCGCCGCTCATGTCCATCTTCATGTTGGCGTGCATCGGATCGGACGGCTTGAGGCTGATGCCACCCGAGTCGTAGGTGATGCCCTTGCCCACCATCACGAGGTGTCCCCGGGCGTTGCGCGGTGAATACGTGAGGCGCACCATGCGCGGCGGTTCGGTCGATCCGCGATTGACGCCGAGCAGACCACCGAGCCCCATCACTTCGAGCTTGTCCTTGTCGAACACCTCGACGTCGAGACCCGACTCCTTGGCGACGGCCACGGCCCGGTCGGCGAGCATGCGCGCGGTGAGGTGCGCCGGCGGCGTGTTGGCGAGATCACGCGCGAGAACGACCGCGCCAGCCGTCGATCGACCCCGGGCCACGCCGGTGTCGGCGGCGCGCGCCTTGGCCGCGGCGGTGACGAGAGAGAGTTCACTGGTGGTCGACACCGGCGACGACTTGAGTTCCTGGAATCGGTAACTCGCCATCACGAAACCTTCCGTGGCGGCCTGGGCCGCCGCGCGAGCGTCGAGTCGAACCGCGTCGACGATCGCGAGCGCCACGTGCTTGCGCTTCGAGGTCGCTCGTGCGCACGCCGCCGCGGCGTTGCGCACGTCGGCGGCCGACGTCTTGCGCGGATCACCGATACCGACGGCCACGACCACACCGCGAGCGGTGGGGACCACGAGGGTCTGGCCCACGTTGCCGTCGAATCCGTTCTCCTTGAGCGCGGCGCGACTCAATCCGAGACCGCGCGGAACCGCTCCGGTGGTGCCGACGGCGAAGACCAGTGCATCGGCCGATCGAGGCGCGGAGCGGGTGGTGGAGACGTTCGGTGCCGTGTTCGATGCTGGATTCGATGTCATGAACGAATCATGACACGCGACGCACCGGGAGGCTCTGGCCCTCCTGCCAACGCGCCATGGTCCACAAGAGGTCGGACAGGCGGTTGAGGTACGGCACGACCTGCGAAGGCGACGGTGCCGCCGAGATCGAATGCCGCTCGGCGCGCCGAACCACGGTGCGCGCGATGTCGAGCCAGGCCGACACGGTGTTCCCGCCGGGAACCACGAACTCGGTGGGCGGATCGAAGCGAGCGTCGAGACCGTCGATCGAGGTCTCGAGGCGAGACACCATCTCGGAGGTCACGGCCGACGAACCGGGGGTCAACTTCGAACGGTTCTCGGGAAGGGTCGCCAACTCGGCCATCAAGACCCACAGGTCGCGCATGATCGGAACGAGCATCGCTTCGACTTCGGAGCCCGCTCCGGCTTCGGCCCGCGCCATGCCGAGGACGGCCTGGGCTTCGTCCACCGAGCCGTAGGCGCGCGGAAGGGTGCTGTCCTTCGGAACCCGACCGCCGAAGAAAAGGCCGGTCGAACCATCGTCGCCGTGTCGGGTGTAGATGCGTTCGCGCGGCACTCGGGAGACGGTAATCCCCCGCCTCGGTCGACGACCGACCGTCGAGCACAAGTCACACCGCACCGAGGACTCGACAACCGAGAACACTCCCCGGTCGCACGAACGACCAGAGGTAGCGTTCTCGTCGATGTCGCGCCAGCCCAATCGACTGTCCCCCCGACAGTCCTACATGGACGCCGTCAACGAACGGGTCATCGTGTTCGACGGCGCCTTCGGCACCTTCGTGCAGGGCCTCGACCTCGGACCCGACGACTTCGGCGGCGCGTCGCTCGAGGGCTGCAACGAGATGTTGTGCCTCAGTCGACCCGACGTGATTCGCCGGATGCATGCCGCCTTCCTCGATGTCGGCGTCGACGCCCTCGAGACCGCCAGCTTCGGAAGCTTCAGCACCGTCCTCAACGAGTACGCGATTCCCGAGAAGGCGTACGACCTCAACGTCGCCGCCGCGCGACTGGCCCGCGAAGTCGCCGCCGACTACGAGACCGACGGACGCACACGTTTCGTGGCCGGCTCCATCGGTCCGGGAACCAAGTTGCCGAGTCTCGGGCACATTCGTTTCGCCGAGCTGCGCGACGCCTACGAGGAACAGGCCCGAGGCCTTCTCGTCGGCGGTGTCGACTTGTTCCTGATCGAGACGTGCATGGATCTCCTGCAGATCAAGGCCGCGATGATCGGCTGCCGTCGCGCCATGTCGGCCGAAGGACGCGAGGTCCCGATTCAGGTTCAAGTGACCATGGAGACCACCGGCCGCATGCTCGTGGGCAGCGAGATCGGCGCCGCTCTCACCGCCATCGGTGCCATGCGCCCCGACGTCCTCGGCATCAACTGCGCGACCGGACCGGCCGAGATGCAGGAGCACCTGCGATTCCTCGCCCAGTCGTCGCCCTTCCCCATCAGCGTGCTTCCCAACGCCGGCCTCCCGAGCGTCGTCGACGGACGCACTCACTACGACCTCACGCCGGCCGAACTCGCCCAGTTCCATCGCCACCATGTCGACGATCTCGGCATCGGCATCGTCGGCGGATGCTGCGGCACCACTCCCGAACATCTGCGCGCCGTCGTCGAGGCCGTGGGCGGCCGCGGTGCACCTCAGCGCACTGCTTCGTACGAACCAAGCGTGTCGTCGATCTACTCGTCGGTGCCCATCCAGCAGGACAACTCGTTCCTCATCATCGGCGAGCGCACGAACACCAACGGCTCCAAGGCGTTCCGCGAGGCGATGATCGCGTCCGACTGGGACAACTGCAGCAAGATGGCCACCGAACAGGTCCGCGAAGGCGCGCACGTCCTCGACGTGTGCGTCGACTACGTCGGACGCGACGGAACGGTCGACATGGACGAGATCGCCGGTCGATTCGCCACCCAGGCCAGTGTTCCGCTCGTCCTCGACTCGACCGAGCCGCAGGTGATGGAGGCCGGCCTGCAGCACATCGGCGGCCGCGCCGTATTCGCGAGCGAGTGAGAACACGCGATCGAGCCGGCTTCCGGGC
>JBEAXP010000079.1:0-4213 GCA_041159745.1 Actinomycetota bacterium
AGCGTCTGGCCGGTCTTGAAGTCCTTGCCCGAGATGGCCACGCCCTTGTCGGTGGCGAACTGGCGCAACACGGGTGCGTCGACCGCCAGGTTGGGGGCGCCGTTGTTGAACGGCACGCCCTCGAGCAGAGCGGCGTAGGCGTACAACTGACAGGGCGACACCGTCTCGTCGTTGGCGTCGATGGCCTTCTCGAACGATTCGAGATCGATGTGCGCGCGGCCCGGCTCGATGAAGATCTCGGTGCTCGCGCACCAGATCATCACGAGACGATCGCAC
Source organism: Actinomycetota bacterium (assembly GCA_041159745.1). Lineage (GTDB taxonomy): Bacteria > Actinomycetota > Acidimicrobiia > Acidimicrobiales > Ilumatobacteraceae > Casp-actino8. The sequence continues at coordinate 277 of JBEAXP010000079.1, forward strand.
TTGTTGTCCTCGCGGAACCGGTTGATGTCCTCGCGAATGGCGTTGAGCATTCCGCGCTTCGACGAGATGGGCTTCACGTGCTCGCCGTCGAGGTTGCGCGCGTACTTGCGCTCGAAAGCCGCCTGCATGGGTCGGACGTCGCGCAGCGCATCGGAGATCGCTTCGATGTGCTTGCCGCTCTCGAGAACACCGGCGCGGCTGGCCGACACGTACGCGTCGTCGGGGTACACGTCCCAGGCGCCCCACACGATGTCTTCGAGGGCGGCGAGCGGAACGAAGTCCTTGATGAGCGGCGAGCGGTCTTCGGTGCGCTTGCCGAGGCGGATGGTGCCCATCTGCGTGAGCGAGCCGATGGGCTTGCCCAGGCCGCGCTTGGTGAGTTCGACGCCGGCGATGAGGGTGGACGCGACGGCGCCCAGGCCGACGGTCAGGACACCCAGGCGACCGCTGGCGGGGGCAACCTTCGGGGACGGAGGAGTGGTCATGGCAAAAGGCCTCTCTATGGCGCCAGTCAGGGCGACCGGCGGGCCGGATGTAGAGGCTAGGCGGTCGCCCCCGCTCGTAGCATCAACCCGATGGACGCACGGACCCCCGGTGGCGCACTCGTCATGGACGGCAATCGCCTGCGTGACGAGATCGTCGCCCGTCTGGCCAGGGAGATCGCCGCGGCCGGGTCGCCGCCGGTGTGCCTGGCCACTGTGCTGGTGGGGGACGACGGGCCCAGCCAGCGCTACGTGCGCAACAAGCATGCGCAGGCCGAAAAGGCCGGGATGGTGAGCCGCAACGAGGTGCTCCCGGCCTCGGCGGGTCAGGCCGCGGTCGAAGACGTGGTCGCGCGGCTGGCCGCCGACCCCACGGTGCACGGCATCTTGGTGCAGAGTCCGCTGCCGTCCGGCTACGACGAAGAAGCGGTGCTGGCCCTCATTCCGGCCGACAAGGACGTGGATGGTCTCACCACCCAGTCGATGGGTCGGCTCATGCGCGGCCTGCCCGGTCTGGTGGGCTGCACGCCGCTCGGCGTGATGCGCCTGCTCGAGCGCTATGGCATCGCCACCGCTGGTCGGCGCGCCATCGTGATCGGCCGATCGATGCTGGTGGGCCTGCCCCTGTCGGTGCTCCTGGCCCGCAAGGGAGTGGACGCGACCGTCACCATCGCCCACAGCCGGTCGGGCGACATCACCGAACTGTGCCGCCAGGCCGACATCGTGGTGGGTGCGGCCGGGGTGCCGCGCATGATCACCGCCGCGCACGTGAAGCCCGGGGCCACCGTGATCGACGTGGGCATTTCGCGCACCGACGCCGGCATCGTGGGCGACGTCGACTTCGATGCGGTGCAAGCCGTGGCCGGGGCCATCACGCCCATGCCGGGAGGCACCGGTCCGATGACCATCGCCTGCCTGCTCGAGAACACGCTCGCGGCGGCCCGGCTCCAGGGGGCGTTCCCGGCTTGATGTCGTCGCGGGTCGTGATCACGTCGGGGGTTGTGATCGCTCGGCCGACCCTGGCAGACTGCGATCGATGTTCACCGTTGCTTCGATCCCGGCTCTGGCCCTCGTAGTAATCGTGTAGACGCGCTCGCCCATAGAGCGCGTCGTCCGGCCTCCCGAGTGGGAGGCCATTTCATTTCTCGGACGAGCATCACCCACCACCAGTCACGACAGGAAACGACATGACCGAAAAACTCACCGGAGCCCAGGCCCTCATCCGAGCGCTCGAGCTCGAGGGCGTCGACACGATCTTCGGTTTGCCGGGCGGCTGCATCCTGCCCGCCTACGACCCGTTGCTCGACAGCCCCATTCGCCACATCCTCGTGCGCCACGAACAGGGCGCCGGCCACATGGCCGAGGGTTACGCGCACGTGACCGGTCGTCCGGGTGTGGCCATGGTGACGTCGGGTCCGGCCGCCACCAACATGGTCACGCCGCTGTGCGATGCGTACATGGACTCGATTCCGATGGTGTGCATCACCGGCCAGGTGTCGACGACGGCCATCGGCACCGACGCGTTCCAGGAATGCGACACCGTCGGCATCACGCGTTCGGTCACCAAGCACAACGAACTCATCATGACGGCCGACGACATTCCGCTCATGGTGCGCCAGGCCTTCCACATCGCGACCACCGGTCGGCCCGGTCCGGTTCTGCTCGATCTTCCGAAGGACGTTCTCCAGAATCAGATGACGTGGCACTGGCCCACCGATTCCGATGTCGAGGACAGCCTGCCCGGCTATCGCCCCACCACCAAGGGCCATCCGCGCATGATCAAGGAGGCCGCTCGTCTCATTCTCGAGTCGAAGCAGCCGGTGCTGTACGTGGGTGGAGGTGTGCTCAAGGCGCGCGCCGCCGATGCGCTGCGCGAACTCGCCGAGATGATCGACGCGCCGGTGGTCACCACGCTCATGGCGCGCGGTGCGTTCCCCGACGATCACCCGCTGTGTCTCGGCATGCCCGGCATGCACGGCAACGCCACGGCCATCACGGCCATGCAGAAGAGCGATCTGCTCATCACTCTCGGTGCGCGATTCGACGACCGCATCACCGGTCGGGTCGCGACGTTCGCACCCGACGCCAAGATCATCCACGTCGACATCGACCCGGCCGAGCAAGGCAAGGTTCGTCGTCCCGACGTTCCGATCGTCGGCGACTGCCGTCTCGTGATCGAGGAGATCATCAAGGCGCTGCGCGACATGTTCGCGAGCGGCGAGAAGCAGGCCGACATCTCGGCGTGGAAGAGCCGTGTGAGCGGTTGGCGCGAGCAGTTCCCGCTGCACTACGCGCAGAGCGAGCCCGGTGATGCGCTGAAGCCGCAGTACTGCCTCGAGAAGCTGCGCGACGCGTCGCCCGAGGGCACCATCCTGTGCTCGGGCGTGGGTCAGCACCAGATGTGGTCGTCGCAGTACTGGAAGTTCAACGAGCCGTACACGTGGGTCAACTCCGGTGGCCTCGGCACGATGGGCTTCTCGGTTCCGGCCGCCATCGGCGCCAAGGTCGGCCGCCCCGATCGCACCGTGTGGGCCGTCGACGGAGACGGTTGCTTCCAGATGACCGCTCAAGAACTCGTGACGGCGAGCGTCGAGCGCATCCCCATCAAGGTCGCCGTGCTCAACAACTCGTACCTCGGCATGGTTCGCCAGTGGCAGGAGATGTTCTACGAAGAGCGCTACAGCGAGGTGTACTTGTCGCCCGAACTGCCCGACTTCGTGAAGTGGGCCGAGGCGATGGGTTGCGTCGGCATTCGCGTGGAGAGCCCCGAAGAAGTCGAGGCCGCCATCGAGAAGGCCAACTCGATCGACGATCGTTCGGTCGTCGTCGAGTTCCGCGTGGACGCCGGCGAGAAGGTGTTCCCGATGGTCCCGGCCGGACAGAGCAACGACGACGTGATCCTGCATCCGGCGCAGTCGGGCAAGAGGGAGTTCCTGCGATGAGCAACGGTCAACCCGCCCACCACATCCTCTCGGTTCTCGTCGAGAACCGCCCGGGTGTGCTCGCACGCGTCTCGGGCTTGTTCGCCCGTCGCGGATACAACATCTTCTCGTTGGCCGTCGCGCCCACCGAAGATCCGGCCATGTCGCGCATCACGATCGTGGTCGACGTCGAATCGTCGCCGCTCGAACAGATCGTGAAGCAGCTGTTCAAGTTGATCGACGTGGTGAAGATCAGCGAACTCGATCCGCGGCGTTCGGTCGAGCGCGAGCTCATGATCGCCACCGTGCGCGTGCCCGCCGAGGAGCGCGGCCAAGTGGTCGAGCTCACCAACATCTTCGAGGGCAAGATCCTGGCCGTGGGCACTGAGGCCATCACGGTGTCGCTCGACGGCAGCCCCGAAAAACTCGACGACTTCGAGGAATTGCTCCGCGGCTATGGCATCGTGGAGCTCCAGCGAACCGGCCGAGTGGCCCTCCCCAAACTCGACAAAGAGGCGCGTTCGCGCGTCGCCA
>JBEAXP010000124.1:0-10561 GCA_041159745.1 Actinomycetota bacterium
ACGAACTGTTTCACCGGCTCGAGACGCACGAGATCACGGTACCGGTTTCGTGCTTCTCACCCGACTCTTACCTCGCATCGGGCAAACTGGACTCATGGTGAATCGGGTGCTGGTGGCCGACGACGACAAGGCGGTGCGCGAATCATTGGTGCGCGCGCTCAGCCTCGAGGGCTACACCGTGTCGTCCGCCAACGATGGCGCCAAGGCATTGGAGATGATTCGCGTCGGCGAGCACGATGCGTTGGTGCTCGATCTCATGATGCCGGCGATCGACGGCCTCACTGTTTGTCGCGTTCTTCGATCGGAGAAGAATCGGATTCCGATCCTGATGCTCACGGCACGATCGGAGACCAGCGATCGGGTGCAGGGTCTCGATGCCGGCGCCGACGATTATCTCCCGAAGCCGTTCGCGTTGGAGGAACTGCTGGCCCGGTTGCGCGCATTGCTTCGTCGCACCAACCCGGTGGTCGATGAAGGTTCGCACGAGGAATTGGTGTTGGACGATCTTCGAATCGACACGTTGGCACGACGCGTGTTCCGTGGGTCGGCGGAGGTGGATCTGTCCAAGACCGAATTCGAGTTACTGGAACTGTTGGTGAGAAACAGCGGGATCGTGCTCGACCATTCCACGATCTACGACCGCATCTGGGGATACGACTTCGGTCCCGATTCGAAGAATCTCGCGGTGTACATCGGATACATCCGCCGCAAGGTCGATGTCGCGGGGGAGAAGCCACTCATTCACACCGTGCGCGGCATCGGATACACGGCGCGGGTCAGCTGATGAGTCTGCGTTGGAAGATCGCGCTGTTGCTGGCCGTCGTCGTCACGGTCGGCGTCGGCACTTCGAGCGTCCTCACGTATCGCACCACCGACTCCCGCCTCAACGACGAGGTCGATCGCTCGCTCGTCAACGCGACCGAACGGTTCCTGCGGCGGCCCGAAGTGGGCCGGGGTCGGGCGGTCATCGACGTTCCCGAGCGTCCGCTGGGCGTCGAGTTGTTCGTCGTTCAGGTCCTCGATTCGCAGGGCAACGTGCTGGCGGCCACCGACGGAGTGACGCTGCCGATCACGTCACCGCGTGTCGACTCGCGCGGCCAAGTCGTGCCTGGTTTCGACACGGTGAAGACGGCCGAAGGCGTCGACTACCGAGTGCGCAGCGTGGCCGTGTCGGTGGGAGTGGTGCAGTTCGGACGCGACCTCACCGAGACCAACAGCGTGCTGGCCGATCTGCGGCGGCGCCTGGTCGTGACGACGCTCTCGATCGTCGTCATCGCGGCGGTGATCGGCTGGCTCATCGCGCTCGGTGTCACGTCGCGGTTGCGTCGACTCTCGCTGGCGGTGGAAACCGTGGCCACCACCGGTCGGCTCGACGTGGAAGCACCGGTGAGCGGTCGCGACGAAGCCGGTCGGCTCGGCCGAACCTTCCGCGACATGCTGGCCGCGTTGTCGCAGTCGCGCGATCAACAGCAGCGGCTGGTGGAGGACGCCGGTCACGAATTGCGCACACCACTCACGAGTCTGCGCACGAATCTCGACGTGATCCGCAAGCACGGGAATCTCGACGATTCCACCCGTCAGCAGATCCTCGCCGACATCGATCGCGACGTGTCCGATCTCGAGTCACTCGTGGAAGAGGTGGTGGCTCTCGCGGCCGATCGCCACGCCGACGAATTGCCCGAGCCGGTCCGCTTGTCCGAATCGGTCGGGCCGCTCGTGGATCGAGCGCGTCGCCGCAGCAAGCGTTCGATCGCCTTCGCGGCCGACGATTCGATCTGCGTGGTGCGACGCCACATGTTCGAGCGGGCGGTCTCGAACCTCATCGACAATGCGCTCAAGTTCGACACCACCGGCGGCGAGATAGCCGTCGACATCACGCGCGGCACCGTGGTGGTGAGCGATCGCGGGCCCGGGATTCCCGAAGACGAACAGTCGAAGGTCTTCGAGCGGTTCCATCGTGCCGTCAACGCCCGCACCCTTCCGGGCTCGGGGCTCGGCTTGTCGATCGTCGCCGACGTCGCCGAAACACACGGTGGCAAAGCATTCGCGCGCAACCGGGTGGGTGGCGGCGCCGAAGTGGGCTTCACGTTGCCGCTTGGTGGATGATCCCGATCACCACGCCGGCCGGCACCAGCCAGGCGGCACCGATGCGGGTGAACACGAGGAGCACGATCGCGACGGCCGCCACCGTCCACGTGAACCAGTCCACGAGTGCGTCGTCGGCGAGACGCACGAGCACGCCGGCCATGAGGCCGAGCGAACCCACGGTGACACCGGTGAGGAAGGCGCGCGCGACCGGTCGGTTGTCGATCCAACGCGTGAATCGATCGAGAAGCGCGACGAAGACGAACGACGGTCCGAAGATGCCGATCGTCGCCAGCGCGGCTCCGGCCACACCGAGGATCTGCCAGCCGATGAACGTGGCGGTGGTGAACACCGGTCCGGGTGTGATCTGGCCCACCGCCACGGCGTCCAGCAATTGCTGGGCCGTGAGGTAACCGTGGTCGGTCACGAGTCGATTGTCGAGGAACGCCACCAGCACGTAGCCGCTTCCGTAAAGCACCGATCCGACTTCGAGGAAGATCAGGAACAGCCGCAGGAGAGTCGGGTTGTCGCCGGCCATCGCGAAGAGCAACGTGGATGGCGCGAACGACATCATCCGCGGCGGGTGCGGACGTCGGGCGGCAATGGTCGCGGCCCACGCCGCGCCCAGGGCGAGCAGAACGATCAGCTCATGAACACCCCACGTATACGCCGCGAACGCGATCACGGTGGTGATCGCCGCGCCGATGTTCGTGACCGATGAACGAGTGAGCCCCCACACGGCTTGTGCGATCACCGCGATGATCACCGGCAGAACTCCGTAGCGAATGTCGAACACGAGCGGATCGGTGCCGTATCGGGAGTAGAGCCAGGCGATGACGCTCACCATCACCACGGCCGGGACGATGAACGAGAGTCCGGCCACCACGAGACCGCGTCCTCCCGCGCGTCGCGTGCCGAGGTGCATGGCGAGCTCGGTCGAGTTCGGTCCCGGGATGAGGTTGGTGGCGCCCACCAGGCGCACGAATTCGGCGTCGGTCATCCAGTGGCGGCGTCGCACCACTTCGTCGCGCATCATCGCGATGTGGGCGGCCGGACCCCCGAAGCCGGTCACCCCGAGGCGCAGGAACAGTCGGGCCAGGTCGCGCAGGGAGGTCGTCCTGGTCACGACTCGATTGTGGCCCAGAACGGGACGGATGTTCTCACCTGGTTCTCACCCTCACCCGGTTGGCTTCTCACCTAGGTGCCGCAATCTGAGAGTGCCCCGATCGGAACCCCCCGCCGATCGAGGTCACAACCACAGCGGCGTCGAACGCCCGATGAACAGGAGATGACATGAAGCAGAAGAAGTGGGCAGTAGCGGGCGTGACCGCCGGACTCCTCGCCGGAGCCGGTGCCGGTTTCGTTCTCAACATTCCCGGTGGAGCCGGTGCCTCGCCGAGCCGCACGATGATCGTGACCGACGGTGAGGCCGACAGCGAGTCGGGCACGATCACACCACAGCATCACGGCAACCGCGCCGAGCACGTGGCCGAGATCACCGCCAAGTTGAACGAGGTGCTCCAGCCGCTCGTCGACGCCGGCACGATCACGGCAGCCGATCGCACCGCGCTCATCACGGCACTCACCACACGTCCCACCACGCGTCCGGCCGAAGGCGCGCCGCGTGGCCCGCAGGTCAAGCTCGCGGCGCTGGTGACCGCCGGAACCATCACGCAGGCCCAGGCTGACGCCGTGGCGTCGGCGTTGCAGGCCGCTCGTCCGACCGACGGCGAGGGTGGACGTGGCGATCACGACCACTCCACGCATCAGCGTGGACCGCGGGCCGAGGGTCTCGCCAAGGCCGCCGAAGTGATCGGCGTCAGCGTCGACGAACTGAAGACGGCGCTGCAGAGCGGTCAGACCATCGCTCAGGTGGCCGAGGCCAACGGAGTGTCGGTCAACAGCGTGATCGACGCGATGGTGGCCGACGCGACGGCGAACCTGCGTCAGCGCATCACCGATCTGGTGAACGGTGTTCGGCCGACCGCGCCGAGCGCCCCCACTGGTAACTGATCCCACCCGAACTCATACGGTTTCCGCCCGCCGGGCCGGATCGTTGGCTGAGAGGCCAGCGGTCCGGCCCGAGCCGCATCCCGTCCCTAACATGGACTTCTCATGTCGCCCCTCGAGTCCGCCGGTCTCAATCCCATGCAACGCGACGCGGTCGAACATGTCGACGGCCCGCTCCTGGTGGTCGCGGGCGCCGGCTCGGGCAAGACCCGCGTCCTCACCAATCGCATCGCCCATCTGATCGAGCACCACGGCGTCCACCCCTCGGCCATCCTCGCCATCACCTTCACCAACAAGGCCGCCGGCGAGATGAAGCACCGCATCGAGGCCCTCGTCGGCCCGGTGGCCAACTCGATGTGGATCTCCACCTTCCACTCGGCCTGCGTGCGCATGCTGCGCGTGCACGCCGAACGCATCGGTTATCCGAAGAACTTCAGCATCTACGACCAGGCCGACGCCCAGCGCCTCACCGGCTACGTGATTCGCGACATGGGCTTCGACCAGAAGCGCTTCACGCCCCGCGGAGTGCATGCCGCCATCTCCAACTGGAAGAACGAGCTGCTCTCGCCCGCACAGGCGGCCGAACGCGCCGACACCATGATCGATCGCAAACACGCCGACATCTACGCCGAGTACCAGAACCGCCTGCTGAAGGCCGGCGCGATGGACTTCGACGACCTGCTCGTGAACACGGTCGTCCTGTTGCGCAATCACCCCGACGTGCTCGCCGAGTACCAGCGCAAGTTCAAGTACATCCTCGTCGACGAATTCCAGGACACGAACGTCGCGCAGAACGAGATGGTCCTCATGCTCGGCGCGCAGCACCACAACGTGTGCGTCGTGGGCGACACCGATCAATCGATCTACAAGTTCCGCGGCGCCGACTACCGCAACATCCTGCAGTTCCAGGACGCGTTCCCCGACGTCTCGGTGGTCGTCCTCAACCAGAACTACCGAAGCACGCAGAACATTCTCGACGCCGCCAACGCCGTCATTGCCCAGAACGTGGCGCGCAAGCCCAAGGACCTCTGGACCGACGCGGGGGCCGGCGACAAGATCATCCGCTTCCACGCCGACGACGAGGGCGACGAAGCCAATTACGTCGCCCGTTCCATCGATCGTCTGCACAACAACGGTCGGTCGTGGCGATCGATGGCCGTGTTCTACCGCACCAACCCGCAGAGCCGCGCCGTGGAAGAGGCGCTCATGCGATTCGGCGTTCCCTACAAGGTGCTCGGCGGCACCCGCTTCTACGACCGGCGCGAGGTGAAGGATGCGATCGCGTATCTGCGCGTCGTGCACAACCCTCTCGACGAGGTGAACGTGAAGCGCGTGCTCAACGTCCCCAAGCGCGGAATCGGCGACACGTCGGTCGCACGTATCGACGCGCTGGCCGCCGAACTCGGCGTTCCGTTCATCGACGCTCTGCGTCAATCGGTCGAAGCCGGTGTCACGGGCGCCGCTCGCAAGGGGATCGCCGAATTCCTCGCCGTCATCGACGAAGCCAGCGGCCATTACGAAAGCGGTCCGGGCGATCTGCTGCAGTTCCTCGTCGACAAGTCGGGCTATCTCGCCGAACTCGAAGCCGAGTCCTCGGTCGAATCCGACGGGCGTCTCGACAACCTGGCCGAGTTGGTCGGTTCGGCCCGCGAGTTCGCGCGCGTCGACGAATTCCTCGAACAAGTCGCCCTGGTGGCCGACACCGACCAACTCAACGACGACGACAAGGTCGTGCTGATGACGATCCACTCGGCCAAGGGTCTCGAGTTCCCGGTGGTGTTCATCGTCGGCGTGGAGGAGGGGTTGTTCCCGCACGTGCGCGCCCTCACCGATCCCGACGAACTCGAGGAAGAGCGGCGTCTCGCGTACGTGGGCATCACACGCGCGCAGGAGAAGCTTTACCTCTGCCATGCGTGGTCGCGTCAGCAGTTCGGCACCACGCAGTACAACCCGCCGTCGCGCTTCCTCGAGGAGATCCCGGCCGAACTCGTGGAGAACGAGGGCAACGTGCCCACGCACCGGTCGTCGCGCGACGCGTTCGGTGGTTCGCGCCGGGCCGTCAGCTCGTTCGACATCGACGACGACGATCGTCAGGCCGCGCACGAACGCCGTGAGCGCATGGTCGATCAGGCGATGGCCGCCGGCCGCGGCTCCGTGACGGTTCCGCCCACCAACTCGCACACGCTCGGTCTGCGCGTCGGCGATCGTGTCGAGCACTCGGCGTTCGGCGAGGGCATCATCATCGACATCGCCGGTTCGGGCGACAAGACCGAGGCCGTCGTGAACTTCGGCGGCAAGGGCACGAAACACCTGCTGCTCGCCTGGGCCCCGCTCAAGAAACTCTGACCGCCCAGCCAGGGTGTGGTTGAATCGTGGGCATGAAAGCAGCGCTTCTGGTCGAAAGCCTCACCGGCAACACCTGGCGGGCGGCCGAGATGATCGCCGGCAACATCCAACAGGAGGGTTGGCAGGTCACCGGTTTGTCGCCGATGCGCCGCCCCGATCACGCGTCGATCCAGTCGGCCGATGTCGTGATGATCGGAACATGGGTGCACGGTGCCTTCGTCATCGGTCAGGCTCCGTGGGGAATCGGCGCGATCAACGCGCTTCCCTCGCTGGCCGGCAAGAAGGCGGTCACTTTCTGCACCTTCGCTCTCAATCCGGGCCGGACCCTCGGTGCGATGGACAAGGCGGTCACCGGCCTCGGGGCCGATGTGATCGGTGGAATGGCTCTGCACCGCAGCAAGCTCGCCGGCCACACCGAGGAGTTCGCGGCGCGTCTTCTCGGCGCCCTCGCCACGGCCTGATCGATGCGCCGGCTCGTCGTCGCGGCCGTTCAGATGGCGATGGTCGACGACGTGGCCGTCAACGTCGCCACCGCCGAGCGCCTCGTGCGTGAAGCGGCGTCACGCGGCGCGCGACTCGTCCAGATTCCCGAGCTCTTCGAAGGCCACTACTTCTGCACCGACCAGTTGGCCGAGCACCTGGCTCGTGCCCGCCCACTGGAGGGACATCCGACGATCGCTCATTTCGCGCGTCTGGCCGCCGAACTCGACGTCGTGCTGCCGGTGAGTTTCTTCGAGCGGGCGAACAACGCCGCGTTCAATTCGGTGGCCATCATCGACGCCGATGGATCGGTGCTCGGCGTGTACCGCAAGAGCCACATCCCCGACGGTCCGGGCTACTCGGAGAAGTACTACTTCAATCCGGGCGACACGGGCTTTCGCGTGTGGGACACCAAAGTCGGCCGCATCGGCGTCGCCATCTGTTGGGATCAGTGGTTCCCCGAGTCGGCCCGCGTGCTCGCGCTGCGCGGCGCCGAAGTGATTCTGTATCCCACCGCGATCGGCAGCGAGCCGCACGATCCGACGTGGGATTCGAGCCGCCATTGGCAACGTGTGATGCAGGGTCATGCGGGCGCCAACTTGGTGCCGGTCGTGGCGGCCAACCGAGTTGGCATCGAGACCGGACGACAGCACACGCTCACCTTCTACGGAACGTCCTTCATCGCCGGACCCACCGGTGAAGTGGTGGTCGAAGCCGATCGCACGAGCGAGACGGTGATCACGGCCGAGTTCGATCTCGATGCGGTGGCGAGTCTTCGCCACGGTTGGGGAGTGTTCCGCGATCGGCGTCCCGAGTTGTACGAGCCGATCGTTCGCCTCGACGGCTCGGATTGACTCTCGGTCAAACGGGGGCGTCGCACTCGCGACGCGGGGAGGCCGCGCGGGGGAGTGAATCCCACATGTCGGCCAGCAAGTCGCCCTTCACGCCGTCCACGCGCGGATCGCTCCAGAGGTTCTCGCGCTGCAGCGGATCGTTGGCCAAGTCGTAGAGCTCGCCCTCGGTTCCGTCGTGCACCGTGCCGGGCAGACAGGCCGTGGCCACCCAGCCGTCACGACAGATGGTGCGCAGGCGCACGATCTTGCCGAAGAGAACCGAGTCCCATTCGGTCAGCACCCGCTCGTGTCCGAGTGCGGGTGCCTCGGCATCGTTGGTGGGCAGGCGATGCGATTCGACGTACGACGGCTCGGGAACCCCCGCGATGTGCGCGAACGTGGACGCGAGCGACACCAGACCAACCGGCGACTTCACGGTGGACGGTGCGACACCAGCCGATGGAGCCGGGCGCCAGATCAACGGCAGTCGCATGAGCGAGTCGACGTGTTGGGGCCCCTTGAACAACAGGCCGTAGTCGCCTTGCAGTTCGCCGTGATCGGTGGTGAAGACGATGTCGACGTCGTCGCCCCAGCCACGGGCCGAGATCGTGCGCAACACGCGGGCGATGGCTTCGTCGATGAGTTCGTTCTCGATGTGAGTGAGCGCGTTGATCTCGCGCACCTGATCGTCGGTGAGGGTCTTCGGAACCCATGACGCCGGAGCCTCGTAGTTCGAGACGAATTCGCCCTCGTACCACAGGCGCCAGTGGCGCGGCTTGGCGTCGAGGATCGCCTCGCGCTCGGCCCGGTCGACCGGGTAGTTCTCGGGCAGATCGAGGTCGCGCCAGTTCACGCGATGCAGTTCCGATTGCGGCGGATCCCATGGGTGGTGCGGATCGGGGAAACTCATCCAGCAGAACCAGTCGTCGTCGGCGTTCAGCGAATCGAGCCATGCGATGGTGCGATCGGCCACCCACTCGGTGTGGTACCACTCGCGCGGAATGGCGTTGTGATGAACCTGCGGGCCAGCGGTGTCGCCGCCGCCACTCGAGTTCACCTGCAGCGACATGTCGAGAACGCGGTAGTACATGCCGATCGCCTCGGGGTGGTTCTGCATGAGCCATCGGGCGTAGTGGAAGTTGCCCATCCCGCCGTGCGACGCCGATTCCATGTGGTCGAAGCCGCGGTGCAGATGGCCGTTCACCTCGCGCGAGAAGTCGCCCGAGGTGCCGAGCTGGTTCTCGACGAACCGCAGGAACGGATCGAGGAAGGGCTCGAAGTGCGCCTTGCCGATGAGCGCGGTGCGATAGCCGGCATCGTGCAGGGTGCTCGCGATGCTGGGTGCTTCATCGGGGAGCGGCACACCGTTCATCCACACGCCGTGCGTCGCCACGTGTTGACCGGTGATCATGGTGGAGCGCGACGGCATGCACACCACGCTCTGCGGATGCGCACGGGTGTAGTTGATGCCGTCGGCGGCCAGCCGATCGATGGTGGGCGTGCGGGCCACCGTTCCGCCGTTGCACCCGAGCGAGTCGAAGCGCTGCTGGTCGGTCGTGATGAACAGGATCTTGCGACCCATCAGGAGGCCTCCATCATCGTCTTGAGCCGATCGAGGCCGTCGCCGGCGGCCCCGGCGATCATGAGGGCCATCACCTCGGGGTCGGCGTCGGTGGAATAGACCACGACGCAACGCGCATCGCCGTCGGGAATCACGTCGACCGTGCCCAGGTGCGACTTCACGATCGCGTTGTTGACGATCGTGTACTGGAAGCGACGCAGGTCGTGATCGAGCGTGACGATGTCCTCCTCGAACTTCAGACCCGAGGCCAACGAGATCCATCGCTTGCTGCCGACAACTTCCGTGCCGGTGGTAGGGAACCACTCGTGCAAGCGGGCCGGATCGCCGACCAGCGACCACACGCGGTCGGCCGGTCGGTCGATGAACACGTGCCTTCTGACGGTCCCCATTCGAGCGACCGTATCAGGGCCATGAGCAGGTGTGATAGACAACCGAACGAGGGGAACCGAGGGGGGTCGGTGAGCCAATGAGGGGTTTGGCCAACCGAGTGATGTCGGCACGGCGCGTGATCGCGCCGCTCACCCCTGCGCTGGTTCTGGTCCTCGTGCAGTTGGTGTTCTTCGGCGTGCCGTTCGGCGCGTGGATCCGCGGCGTGGTGATCGGTCTGCTCACGGCTCTGCTCGCCGTCGGAATGGCTCTCGTGTACCGCGCCAATCGTGTGCTCAATTTCGCCCAGGCGGATCTCGGCTTCATTCCCGCCGCGTTGTCGGTGGGCATCATCGTGTTCTCGGGTCTTCCGTATCTGCTCGGCCTGGCGGCCGGACTCGGTGCGTCGATCGTGCTCGGTGCGTTGGTCGAGTTGGCCATTATTCGACGTTTCGCGCGATCACCGCGGCTGGTGCTCACCGTGGCGACCATCGGCATCACGCAGTTGCTCGCGGTGTTCGCCATTCTCATCCCGCGCCTCTGGGACGAGAACGCGGCGTCGCAGCGCATCCCGCCGCCGTTCGACTGGAAGTTGACGATCGGATCGTTCATCCTCAACGCCAACGACTTCATCGCGATGATCGTGGCTCCGCTGGCCATGGTCGTGGTGGTGCTCTTCCTCACCCGCACGCGCGTAGGAACCGCGGTACGAGCGGCGGCCGAACGCAGCGAGCGGGCGTCGCTGCTCGGAATTCCGGTCGGCGGATTGTCGACCATCGTGTGGATGCTCGCCGCGTTCTTGTCGTTCCTCGCCTTGTTCCTGCGCGCCGGCATCCTCGGAGTGCCGCTCGGCAACGCC
>JBEAXP010000199.1:0-2711 GCA_041159745.1 Actinomycetota bacterium
ACCTACGACACCGGGGTGTTCGACGTGCGCGGCGAATGGTGGCTCGTACCGCTCGTGCACGCCGCCGTGGCCCTGCCCTTCGTCGTCCGCGCGATCGTTCCGATGGTCGAGGCGATTCCGCCCGGTCTCGCGCAGGCCGCCGCCACCCTCGGCGCCGCCCCGTGGCGCCGCTGGCTCGACATCGACCTGCCGCTCCTGCGCCCGGCCGTCGCCACCGCGTCGGCTTTCTCGCTCACGATGTCGATCGGCGAGTTCGGTGCCACCAGCTTTCTCACCCGGCGCGACACGACCACGCTGCCGATCGTTGTCGACACTCTGCTCGGCCGAGCCGGATCGCTTCCGCACATGACCGCCTTCGCGGTCGCATCGGTTCTCCTCGTCGTCACGGTGCTCACCGTGACCGCGGTCGATCGGTCGGTGCGGACATGAGCCTGACGGTTCGCTCGCTCGTGGTGACTCTCGAGGGCCGTCGCATTCTCGACGACGTGTCGTTGCACGTCGACACCGGCCGCACCCTCGCGGTGTGCGGGCCGTCGGGTTCGGGCAAGACCACACTGCTGCGCGCCATCGCCGGACTGGTTCCGGTGGAATCCGGGTCGGTGGAGGTCGACGGCATCGACGTCACGAACACACCGACGCATCGCCGATCGATCGGCTTCGTCTTCCAGGACAACCAGTTGTTCCCGCACATGAACGTCGCCCGCAACGTCGCGTACGGCTTACGCGTGCTCGGCTGGGACGCCCCCCGTGTCAGGGAGCGAGTCGACGAGTTGCTCGAGCGCGTTCAACTGGGCGACCGACGCGACCAGGACGTGGCCACGTTGTCGGGTGGCGAGGCGAAGCGAGTGGCTCTGGCCCGCGCTCTGGCGCCGTCACCCCGCGTCCTTCTGCTCGACGAACCCTTCACCGGGCTCGACCGAACGTTGCACGAGCACTTGGCTGCCACGGTCGACCGAGTGCTTCGGGAGTCCGGCACGACGGCCATTCTCGTGTCGCACGATCCGGCCGACGTCGAAGCCATCGCGCAGTCGCGCATCGATCTTCCTGCGACACCAACCGCGCCCCCTCGGTAGTTTCGAGTCATGTCCTCGGCTCTGCGCATCGGCTTTCTCGGTGCCGGCCACATCGCCACCTATCACTCGAAGAGCCTCCGACGCGCCGCCCGCGACCTCGGAGTCGACATCGTCCGGGCCGGCGTGCACGACGTCGACCGTTCACGGGCCGAAGCCTTCGCCGCGGCGAGCGGACACGTGGTCATGGATTCGGAAGCGGCCGTCATCGACTCGTGCGATGCGGTCTACGTGTGCACCTGGACATCCGAACACCTGCGCCTGGCCACGATGGCGGCCGAACACGGACGGGCGGTCTTCTGCGAGAAGCCACTGGCGACCGATCTCGATTCCGCGCGACGGCTCACCGACGTTCTCGAAACCAGCGGCGCGATTCATCAAGTCGGTCTGGTCCTGCGACACTCACCGGCCTATCTGTGGGCGCGCGATCTCGTGCGCGACTCGCGCGCCGGACGGGTCATGACCGTCGTCTTCCGCGACGATCAGTTCATTCCGATCCAGGGTCACTACGGGTCGACGTGGCGCGCCGATCGCGGTCGGGCCGGATCCGGCACTCTCATCGAACACAGCATTCACGACGTCGACATGTTGCACGCCGTCATCGGCCCGATCGGCTCGGTGAGTGCGCGCCAGGCGCACTTCCACGGCATCGACGGAATCGAGGACGTCGTCACGGCGGCGATTTCATTTGATGGCGCCGCGCCGTCGGCCACCGGCTCGCTCACCAGCATCTGGCACGACAACTTGGCCCGACCGAGCCTGCGTCGGGTCGAGATCTTCTGCGAAAGGCGCTACATCGCCATCGAGGGCGATTGGTTCGGGCCCGTCACGTGGACCGACTCCGATGGTTCGTCGGGTTCGCTGCAGGGTGACGAACTCGTCGCGGCGGCCGCCGCGTTGGTTCCCGGACACGCCAACCCCGACGGCGCGTTCGTCCAGTCGGTTGTGTCCGGCACACCCGCGTACCCGTCGGCCCGCGTGGCCCTGCGCGCCCACGAGGTCGTCGACGCGATGTATCGCTCGGCCGCTTCGGGAGGCGACGCGGTGGCGGTGGGTGCCGCATCGTTCACGATTCGCCGCGCCACCGTCGACGAGGTTCGCCCGCTGCGCCTCGACGTGTTGCGCCGCGGCATGGCCAACCGGACCGTGGTGTTCGACGGCGACGAAGATCCCGACACCATTCATCTGGCCGCGTTCGATCACCACGGCCGTTGCGTCGCCACATCCACCTGGCTGGCGCGAGCGGCTGCGCATCGACCCGACGTCACAGCCTGGCAGTTGCGCGGCATGGCCACCGATCGCACGTTGCAGGGCACGGGGCTGGGAGGACGACTCCTGCGGGCCGGACTCGACGCGGCGCGCGCCGCCGGTGTGCGCACGGTGTGGGCCAACGCCCGCGACGCCGCCCTCGACTTCTACGGTGCGCACGGCTTCGCGGTGGTCGGTGACGGGTTCATCGAGACCGTCACGCAACTCCCCCACCACGTGGTCGAGATCGATCTCTGAGCCGCGCCCGGCGCAACCGCCCGGGCGGACGCCGTCGGCGCCCCCGCGCGTCCCACAGGACGGCGTGCTCGCGCGCTTGGCCGCCCTGATCGCCCACGAACTGCCGGCGGCCCGCCGTTGGTCGGGCCCCGACAC
>JBEAXP010000198.1:0-10375 GCA_041159745.1 Actinomycetota bacterium
GAGCATGCGAGGCCATCGGGAGGCCGCGCGGGGGCACTTGGCGAACCACTCGGTTCTTGCTGCGCGCTCGCCTGATTGCGATCAGGTCGCGATCGCGCCACTGGTCGAGTCCATCCGAACGCCCGGCCATCGAGGGAAGCAACCACGACGGATACTTCACCGGAGCGACTTCGCTGATCGAGCGACGCACGGTGGAGGGGCGGCCGAGGCTGTTGGCGAGGGCCTGCGTGCTGGAGGCCAGTCGACCGATTCGCGGTCGAGTCGTCAGGTGCGACGACGAGACGATTCGCGCCGATCGAGTGATGCGGCGCAACGGAAGCGAGGGCGATGTGGTGTCTTCGCTCATGGGTCAGCGCTTCTTCTTCACGGGCGGCTTCTGCTTCGCACGCGACGAGGCAGTCGACTTCATGTAGCCCGGCTGCTTCTTGGCGGCGGGCTTCTTCGCGGCCGGCTTCTTCGCGGGTGCCTTCTTCGCCGGAGCCTTCTTCTTGGCCGGCTTCTTCGCCTTGCTCGACTTGTTCTTCGTCTGCTTGGGCTTCTTGACCTTCTTGCCCTTCTTGGACGGCTTCTTGGCCGCCGGGGCCTTGCCGGCCGACACCGTGAATCCGTGGTGGGCGATTTCCACTTCTTCGACGAGGAAGTCGTCACTCGCGAGAGAAAAGTCGGGGCCCTTCCACGAAACGGGAAACGCTTCCTGGAGAGTCCACGTCCGCAAGCGCTTGCCGTCGGCGCTGGTGAGGATGATCGCAACGGTGTTGCGCTTGAGCTTCTTGCCCTTCTTCTCGAAGCCGCCCGCGGTGACTTCGTCGATCCAGGCGATGAGACCGTTGTCCTCGGTCACTCCCCGACGAAGGGTCACATTGGTGAAGGTGAAGCGACCAGGGAGCTTGTGAGTGTGGAAGTTCTGTCCACCCTCGATGACTTCCTCGACCTCGACCGTGACCGAGAGTCCGGAGGCTTCACGGAATTGACCGAGTTGACGACCGTCGACCTCGACGATGAAGGTCGCCGAAGTGGGGTTCGCAGCGTAGAAGGAGTCGAATTTCGCCATCGCTCATTTCCTGACCGTGGTCTAGGCGAGCAACTTCTTGGCTTCGTCCAGCGCGCGTCGATTGAGTGACGCGACTCGCTCGACCAGATTCACCCGGTCAGCGTGCTGGAGATCGAGAAGACGATCGAGATCCCAGTGGATGTGGTACGCGAGGTAGACGACCTCGTCCCACAGAGCATCCTCTGGGTAGAGCTCCATCAGGAGTCCCGGTTGACTTCTTCGATCACCGAACTTCCACGACGACGACCAACGGCGATTTCGATGTCGTCTTCATCGTCGACATCGTCGTCATCTTCGTAGTCGTCGTCTTCATCGTCATCGTCGTCTTCGTCGTCGTCATCATCGTCTTCTTCGTCGTCTTCATCCTCGTCGTCGATGTCGAGGGAACGAGAGCCATTGGACGACTCGATGGCGGCGTTGGCCTCGGCGAGAAAGGCTCGCACGTCGCCCGGACCACCGAAGTTGATGACGCCGTACAGATCCTGCAGGAAGGCGAGATCGGCGGCGAACAAATTCTCGATCTCGCGTGGGGTGACCGCCGAGAGGCTTCCCAATTCGGTCACCACACGCGACAGAACGATGATGGTCAAGTACGGATCGTCCGCACCCTGCACCCGCGGATCGCGCAGCGGTTCGATCTCGTCCCGAGCCGTCGCGAGGCGCATGACGCCACGACGGTGGACGGTCCCGTCCGCCGCGAGAAAGCCGCGGGGCAGAGTGAAGGCGAATTCCGTCTTGAGAGCCATCAGGCCTTGAAGAGTCCTTCGTGGCTGATGGTCAGTTCTTCGATCATCACGTCGTCGGTGCCGGCGTCGAGATCGGAGGCGCTCCACTTGGAGGGCCAGCCGTTCTCGAAGTTCCAGCGGCCGACTTCTTCGCCAGCGGCGTCGTAGATGACGATCGAGCCGTTGGTGCGCTCGACCGTCCCTTCGAGGACCTTCTGGTGCCAGTCGATGATCGCCGTGTCGGCCGAGAGACCGCGCTTCAGCACGATGTCATCGAACTTCGTGCGACCCGGACGCTTCCGGATGACGATCTTGCCGCCGACGGTGTCCTGGTACTCGACCACTTCGGTCGAGTAGCTCAGACCGCTGCAGCCGGTGAATCGGGCCAGTTCGACGCCCTCGAGCTCGAGGGCGAACTGGGATCCGAGAAATTCAAGATCATGATCGTTTGCCATGGTTCATGGTCCTTTCGGGGTCAGGCTGCCTGACGCAGCTGGCTGATTCGGAAGATGACGAATTCGGCGGGCTTCACCGGAGCGATACCCACTTCGACGACGACCTTGCCCTGATCGATGGAATCGGGCGGGTTGGTCTCGGAGTCGCACTTGACGAAGAACGCCTGCTCGGCCGTCGCGCCGAAGAGGGCGCCGTCGCGCCACAGACCGCGAAGGAACGCGGAGATGGTGCGCTTGAGGCCTTCCCACAACTTCTGGTCGTTGGGCTCGAACACGGCGAACTGCGTGCCTTCCATGATCGCGGTCTCGATCATGTTGAACAGACGACGGACGTTGATGTAGGTCCAGTCGGTGTTCGACGAGAGGGTGCGCGCACCCCACACGCGGATACCGCGCGTGCCGAACGGACGGATGCAGTTGATGCCGATCGGGTTGAGCAGAGCCTGCTCGCCCTTCGTGATGTCGATCTCGGTCGAGAGAACACCGCGCACGACTTCGTTGGCCGGAGCCTTCCAGACGCCACGGGTGTCGTCGACGCGGCTCCAGATTCCGGCCACGTGTCCCGACGGCGGAACGAGGATGGTCTCGTCGGCTGGGCTGGTGCTGGCCGGATTGTCGACGCGGATCCACGGGTAGTAGAACGCGGCGAAGGCCGAGTCGTACATGGCGACGTTCGAGCGCCACTCCTTGACCTGCTGCGGCGACATGCCCGGGGGCGCGTCGAGGATGGCCATGCGGTTCGCCTGGCCTTCGCAGTGGGTGATGAGAGCGGTCTGAACGGCCTTCCACATGCCGAGGTCGAGCGAGCCGTCGGCCTTGGTGGCCGCCGTGATCAGGTCGGGGACCATGACCATCGTGACTTCGTCGGCGATGACGAGGCCGTTGATGCCCGTGCGGTCGGTCTCGCTGCCGGCGAAGTGCTTCGACTTCACTTCGACCGGAACGGCCGGAGCCGGGGTGATCGCGTACGAGCCGATCTTGAGGTTGGCGAGCGAGAGGTCGGCGAGCGACTTCAGATCGACCTTCGACTCCACCTTGATCTTCTTCGACTTGCCGGTCACTGTCTTGGCGACATCGGCCAGCGATACGTCGTCGAAGCGCTCGACTTCCTTGCCGCCTTCGTTGACGACGAGGTTGAACTTCGGCGCTTCCTTCTCGTCGACCGGCGAACCGGGCTCGATGGTGACCGAGAGGCCGTCGGCCGGTCCGACACTCTGGATCTCGAGCGGCTGACCGAGCGCACGATCGACCGCGGGCAGGGCGAGCTGGCCCGGCTTGTCGGACGGTGCACGGTGTGCGACGCGCACGATGTAGGCCAAGCCTCCACCGTTGTTGAAGAAGCCGTAGACCGAGTGGGGGAGCATGGCTCCCGGTGTGAAGCCGCCGTAGAGCGACTCGTACTGCGTCCAACTCGTGACGAGGCGAGGCTTCAGACCCTGCGGGTCACTCGGATCGTCCTTCGGATAGTCGGCGGTGAATCCGACGAAGGCAGCAACCGCAGTGAGGCCCGCTGACAGCGTGGCCTGACCTGACGGGACTTCTTCGACGTACACGCCTGGTGTCAAATAAGACGGCACTGCATTCCTTTCCCGATGTGTTCGTTGTTGTGCTGAGGGCTCACGCCCGTTGGATCGCAGCACGAAGAATCAAAAACGATCGAAGAAGCCGACCAAATGGCTCCCATCGTTGGTTCCGAGTCCCCCGCTCCTTGCTTTCCCGCCAGCCTGACCTCGCATCGAACCGTTCGATGACGAATGTCCTGCTGGACGCGACAGTAGACGCGAGAAAGCCTCGGTGGCAAGAGCCCTCTTGCCGACATGCGAACCTGCGCCTTTCGACGGTGGCGGGCGCCTTGGCGGGCGGCGTGGTAGCCGGCTCATGAATGGTCGGCTAGCGTGACCGGCATGGGCCCACGCCCGACACCTCACGATGGCACCTCCAAGTAGTACGTCCACCGTCGTCGTTCCCGGAACCCACTTGATGCCGGCCCTCCTGGGGTCGCGCGATTCTCATTTGCGCGCCATCGAGACGGCCTTTCCCGACACCGATATCTCGGTGCGCGGCAACGAGGTCACGATTCTCGGCCCCCAATCCGACACCGTCGCCAAGCTCTTCGAGGAATTGGTCCTGGTCCTGCAGCGGGGCGAAGCCCTCGACCAGGCTGTCGTCGGACGCAGTATCGGCATGGTCCAGGCCGACGAGCGGCCGTCCCGGGTTCTCACCGACGAAGTCCTCCGCGGCGCCAAGGGTCGTTCGGTCCGCCCGAAGACGGCCGGCCAGAAGCGTTACATCGATGCAATTCGCTCGAATGTGATCACCTTCGGAATCGGCCCGGCCGGAACCGGCAAGAGCTGGCTGGCGGTCGCCATGGCGGTGCACGCGCTTCAGTCGAAGGCGGTTCAGCGAATCATCCTGACCCGGCCCGCGGTCGAGGCCGGCGAGCGGCTCGGCTTTCTCCCCGGCGACTTGATGGCCAAGATCGACCCGTATCTGCGCCCGCTCTACGACGCGTTGTACGACATGGTCGACCTCGAGGCGGCTCAGAAGCTCGTCGAGCGGCAGACCGTCGAGGTCGCGCCCCTCGCCTTCATGCGCGGACGCACGCTCAACAACTCGTTCATCATTCTCGACGAGGCTCAGAACACGACGCCCGAACAGATGAAGATGTTCCTCACCCGCATCGGATTCGGCTCGAGAGTCGTCGTCACCGGCGACACCACACAGATCGACGTGCCCGGTGGCCGAAGTGGCCTGGTGGGCCTCGAACGAACGCTCGACGGTATCGACGGGCTGAGTTTCGTCCACCTCGACAAGGGTGACGTCGTGCGCCACCGGATCGTCGCCGACATCGTCGCGGCGTACGAGCGCTCGAGCGAGGGTCGTTCGTGACACTCGGTCCACCGCGATTTCGACGCAAGACACGCATCGGTGGCGACGTCGACCCCGAAGTGTTCTGCGCGGACGAACAAGACGTCGTCCCCGTCGACGTTTCGCGCTGGCAGGAGTTGGCCCGCAAGGTGCTGACCGCCGAGGGAGTGCGCGGTGGAACCGAACTCAGCATCTTCTTCATCGCCGAAGCCGATATGGCCGAACTGAATCGTGAGCACATGGGAGCCGATGGCTCGACCGACGTGTTGTCGTTCCCGATCGACGGCGGGGAAGTGGTCGACGTGGTGGCCGGACCCTCAGGTGGTTCTCGCGCGCCCGATCGCTCGCCCATCGACCGCGGCGACCTTCCGCTTCTCCTCGGCGACGTCGTGATCTGCCCCGAGGTGGCGGCGCGTCAGGCCGACACTCACGCCGGAACTCTCGACGACGAGTTCGCGTTGCTCGTGGTGCACGGGATCCTGCATGTGCTCGGGTGGGACCACGCCACCGACGAGGAGCGCGAGCGCATGTGGGCTCGTGAGCGAACCTTGCTGGCCGACCACCACTGGGGCGGTCCCGTACCGAGCCGATTCCGACAGGACATGCCGTGACCGCATTCGTTGCCGCCTTCACCAGTCTCGACTGGCTGCTTCTTCTCGTGGTGGTGCTCCTCCTCTTCGTCCTCATCTTCCTGGCCGTCGCCGAGATGGGTCTGTCGCGCATGACGAAGCCGAAGGCGGCCGCCCTGGCCGAACGGCGCCCCCGACAGGGCCGAGCGCTGATCGATCTCATCGAAGAGCCCGAGAAGTGGGTCAATCCTCTTCTTCTCACCGTCAACATCTGCCAGACGGTTCAGGCGACCCTCACCGGTGTGATCACATCGCGCGCCTTCGGTCCGGTGGGCGTCGCGGTCGGTGTGGTCGCCAACGTGCTCGTGTTCTTCGTTCTGGCCGAAGCGGTGCCGAAGACGTACGCCGTTCTTTTTTCCGAGCGAGCCGCCCTCATGTCGGCCCGAGGTATTCGAGTGCTCGTTCGGTTCCCACCGCTTCGCGTGATCTCGCGAGGGCTGATCCGGCTCACGAACGTGATCGTCAAGGGCAAGGGACTCGAAGAAGGTCCGTTCGTCAAGGAACAGGAGTTCCTGGGCGTGGTCGAAGCGGCTGCCATCGAAGAAGTGATCGAGAAGCACGAACGCGACCTCATCGAATCGGTGATCGAATTCGGCGACACCGTGGCTCGCGAGATCATGGTTCCCCTGCCCGACATGGTGACCGTGCATCAGTCGACCACCATCGACGCGGCGATCGGTGTCTCGATCGAGCATGGCTTCTCCCGACTTCCGGTCCTCAACGATGACGACGACGTGATCGGGATCGCCTTCATGAAGGACCTCGTTCGAATCGAACGCTCGGGCGGAGGCGCCAACCCGGTCTCGGCTCAGATGCGCCGAGTGGTGGTCGTCCCCGAGAACAAGCCGGTGTCGAAGTTGATGCGCGAGATGCAGGCCAACAAGTTCCACCTCGCGGTCGTCGCCGACGAGTACGGATCGATCACCGGACTCATCACCCTGGAGGACTGCCTCGAAGAGTTGGTCGGAGAGATCGCCGACGAATACGACGACGAGGACGTGGACATCGCGGCTCTACCCAACGGGGACTTCATGGTCGATGGAGCCACGAGTGTCGGTGACGTGAACGATCGTCTCTCCACTCGAATTCCCGACGAGGAGTGGGACTCGATCGGTGGCTTCATCTTCGGAACGCTCGAACACGTGCCGGTGGTGGGTGAACACGTCGACTTCGAGGGCTGGCGCTTCACGGTGTCCGAACTCGAAGGTCGCCGCATCCGAAAGGTGCGGGTCTCGCTGATCGAAGCTCAGGTCGCGGGCGACTGAAGTCCGATTTGTTCGAAGATCGCCGGCAGATTGGGGTAGCGGCCCGTGTTGCCGCCTCCGTCGATCGACACGAACGACGCGCTCATGTACGACGAATCGTCGCTGGCGAGGAACGCGATGACCGACGCGATTTCGTCGGGAGACGCGTAGCGGCCGAGCGGTGCGTTCTCGGCGAACTCCTCGACGATCGGGGGGATGGCGAAGAACGTTCCGGTGGCGTTCGTCTGAACCAGACCCGGAGCCACGGTGTTGACTCGGATGCCACGCGGACCGAGCTCCATGGCGGCGACTCTCGTGAGCATCGCGACGCCGGCCTTGGCGGTGCAGTAGGCGGCCATGCCCCGACTGGGCTGAATGGCGTTGAGGGAAGCCACGGTGACGATCGAGCCGTTGTCGCGCATGACCGCTCCGCTGTGCTTCACCGTGAGGAACACGCCGGTGAGGCACAGATCGATGATGCGCTGCCACTCGTCGAGCGGGTGCTCGGTGAGAAGCGCGTAGCCGCCGGCGCCGGCATTGGCGATCGCGATGTCGAGTCCGCCGAAGTGCGACACCGCCAGTGAGGCCAAGTTCTCGACATCGATCTCCTGGGTGACATCGCAGCGGGCCGTGACCAGATGATCCGACGAAGTCTTCGGCGAGATGGCCGCGAGTCCGGCTTCGTCGATATCGCCGGCGACGACCATTGCTCCGTCGTCGAGGAGCCGACGAGTGGTGGCCAGACCGATTCCCGATGCCGCACCCGTGACCAGTGCGACCTTTCCCGTGAGACGTGACATGGCGGAACCCTAGTCGGCGTTCGTCAGTGCCCTTTCGGCGATGACGCGCACGTCGGCGCGTCGAATCTTTCCGTTCGTCGTGCGCGGGATGTCGGCGACCACGATGTGCTTCGGAGCGAAACGCGCGGGGAGGTGATCCTTGATGTGGCCGCGCACTTCGTCGAGATCGAGGCCGACGCGATCGGTGACCAGAACCACCGACTCGCCCCACTCGGCGTCCGGAACGCCGACGACGCACGAGGTGCGATCGGAGTACAACTCGTCGAGAAGTCTCTCGACCTGTTCGGGCCAGACCTTCTCGCCACCCGTCTTGATCAGGTCGTCGAGTCGTCCGGTGACGGACAACTTTCCCGAGGCGTCGATCGAGCCCGCGTCGCGGGTGTGCAGCCAGCCGTCTTCGTCGACGGAGGTGGTTCCGTCCCGGTACGCGCGCATGAGCATCGCGCCCCGGATCAGGATCTCGTCGTCGTTCCCGATGGACAGTTCGACGCCTTCGAGCGCCCAACCGTCGTACACCACACCGCTTCCCGTCTCGGAGAGCCCATAGGTCGCGACCACATTGGGGGGACGATCCACGGGCGGCCGCCCGCCGCCGATCAGGACCGTCTCGAACGCGCTGACGTCGATGCGATGGAGGAGGGTCGGGACGAGGGATGTTCGATTGCATCCGGCCCCGACGGCGGCGGCGATGGTTCCGGGATCGGCAGCGGGTCGCACGGTGAGTTTCGCCCCGGACGCGAGCGCGCGAGTGATCACGGAGAAGCCGCCGATGTGCGCCAGTGGGAGACAAGCAAGCCAGTGATCGGCCGACGATCCGTCCAGACGGGCGAGCGACGCGCGAGACGACGCGGCGATGGATGCGTGAGTGTGCACGACACCCTTGGGGGCACCGGTGCTCCCGCTGGTCGCGATCACCAAGGCGTCGTCCGACTCGAGCGAGCGACCCGTCGTGAGCACCGTCCGACCGGATGCATCGATCACTTCGTGTGCACCGAGAGCTTCGAGAACGGACGACTTGTCGGCCCGCGAGAGTCGTTGATCGAGGGGCAACACCGCGTCACCGGCGGACCAGACGTCCACCAGGTGCGAGACGAAGGAATCGCCTCCACCGAGATCGAGCGCCACCAGGCGGGTCACGAGGTCAGGTTACGACTCACCCGTCGTGGCTCGACCCGGATGTGACGCGAGATCACCAGGTGGGGTCGATCGGAGTGCGGACACCCAAGGACTGATCGAGTTGGCTCGCGACGTCGAGACACACGAGGTCCTTGAATCGCCAGGAGGCGACCTGCACGCCGACGGGAAGTCCGTCGGCCACGCCGGCCGGAACCACCGCGGCCGGACTTCCGAACAAGTTGGGGGCCAACACCGCCCGGAACGTTTCGAAGGTGTCGCGGGCTCCCTGCTCGCTCGCCACGTCGGCGTCGTGTTCGAATGCGGGCATCGACCAGGTGGGGCAGAGCAACACGTCGTACGTCTCGAACCACTGCGACCACTTCGCGGCCACTTCGAAGCGCCTCATGTGAATGGCGCTCATCGTCGGTTGGTCCGCCTCGCGGAGAAGTTTGCGCCCGTACCCGAGAAAGGTGCGGCCACCTTCTCCCATGACGGCTTCGAGCACGGTCTGGACGATCGCGAGATCACCGTTGAGCGTGGCGCCCCACATGTCGATGCACTCTTCGTAGTCGGGAGGAGTGGCTTCCTCGACGTGGTGTCCGGCGTCGGCGAGAGAGCGACCGGCGGCTCGCACCACCTCCGCGATCCCCGGATCGGTGCGTCCACCCGGCGGTTCGGCCAGCACGGCCACGCGCCACTTCCGATCGGATGGCGCACTCTTCAGATCGGCGGGAACCGAGTAGGGATCACGAGAATGCGCGCCCCGCACGATGTCGAATCCGATTCGCACATCGGACACGCGACGAGCCATGACCCCTTCGACCACCATGAGTTGAAAGGCAAGGTTGAGGGCGGTGGGGGGAATCTCGGTGGCGTACGGAATCACGCCGACCGTGGGCTTGATGGAAGCGACACCGCAGCAGTGGGCCGGGTTGCGAAGCGATCCGCCGACGTCGTTGCCGAGGCCGATGGGACTCATTCCTGAAGCAAGTGACGAACCCTCGCCACCGCTCGACCCACCAGCGGTACGAGCCGGGTTCCACGGATTGCGCGTGAGACCGTGGAGGTGGGAGTCGGTGTGTATGCGCAGACCGAGGTCGGGAAGATTGGTGCGCCCGATCGGAATCGCGCCGGCGCCGCGCATGCGCTCGACCACCGGCGCGTCGGACGACGAGACGGCCTCGGCGAGAGCCGGGACACCGCTCGTGGTCGGAGTCCCCGCCAGATCGATGTTCTCCTTCACGGTGAAGGGAACTCCGTGCAAGGGTCCGAGGCGTTCTCCGGCCTTGACGGCCGCGTCGGCGCGGTCGGCGGCCGCTCGGGCCTGATCGTCGAAGCGGCGGACGATCGCGTTGAGCCGCGGGTTCACCTCGTCGATGCGCGCAAGATGCGCGTCGACCACCTCGCGGCTCGACACTTCGCGCTTGGCGATCATTGCTGCCAGTTCGGCCGCGTTCTTCTTCCAGAGTTCCATCACTCGACCCCCT
>JBEAXP010000204.1:0-2938 GCA_041159745.1 Actinomycetota bacterium
CCGCCGAGCAGCAGCACGAGGCCCGAGCCCTGAACCGCCAGCTTGGGCGAGGGGATCTTCTTGAACTGGGCGTAGCCGGTCATGCCTTCGGTCTGGGTGAAGTGGTTGATACCGGACGACACGAAGATCAATCCGAAGAGGATCCGCCCAATGAGCATCACGAATTCCATAACTTACGTCTCCTTCTGAGGGGCGCCGGCAAAGGCCGACTTGGTTGCCTGCTCAACGATATTGACTAATGATTGCGTGCGCAACTATTTGGTGAGAGTTGGGTAGGCTCACCTCATGGCCCGGACCCGGTGGCTCGATCCCGAGGAGATGCGGGCCTGGCGCGCGTACATCACCACCTCGGTCGACCTCATGAAGGCCCTGGAAGCCGATGTCACGCCGTACGGCATCACGATGGGCGACTACCAGCTGCTCGCGATGATCTCCGAAGCCCCCGACAGCCGGTTGCGGCTCTGCGACCTGGCTGACCAACTGCGTCTCTCTCGGGGTGGCCTCACCAGGCGGATGGACGGCGTGCTGCGGCTCAACCTGGTTCGCCGCGTCCAGGACGAGAAAGACCGCCGGGTGGCCTTCGCCGAACTCACCACCAAGGGCTGGAACCTCCTGAAGAAGGTTGCGCCCATCCATCTCGACAGCGTTCGGCGGCTGATGATCGATCACCTCACACGGGCCGAGATCAAGGCCATCGGCGCGGCCTTTGGAAAGATCGAGAAGAACCTGCGAGAGTCCTGACATGGCGCGCGTCTTCGGCCGCTCGATGATCGATCAGTGGATGCTCGATCCGACCGTCACCTATCTCAACCATGGAACCGTCGGTGCCCCGCCCATCCCGGTGATCGCGCGTTGGCGAGCCCTACAGGACGAGATCGAGTTGCAGCCCGCGCAGTTCTTGCTGCGCGAATTGGCCGACATCGACGCGGTCGGCAAGCCGGCGCAGCCGCGCATGCGAGTGGCCGCGCAGGACGTGGCCGACTTCGTGGGTTGCGAAGTCGAGCAATTCGGATTCGTCGACAACGCCACCACCGGATGCAACGCGGTGCTCCGGTCGTTCCCGTTCGAGCGAGGCGACGAGATCCTCGTCACCAACCTGGGATACGGGGGAGTGAACCGCGCGGTCGACTTCACGGCTCGGCAGAACGGCTGCACCGTTCGCACCATCGATCTCCCGCGGCCCGGCGCTGAGCCGCACGAGTTCACGGCCGCCGTCGAAGCGGCGTTGCGGCCCGAGTCGCGCATGCTCGTGGTTGATCACATCACGTCGCAGACCGCGTTGGTTCTTCCCCTCGCCGAGATCGCCGCCGCCTGTCATCGACATGGTGTGGTGGTGCTGGCCGATGGCGCGCACGCACCGGGTGCCATCGACCTCGATGTCGATTCACTCGGCGTCGACTTCTACGTCGCGAATCTTCACAAGTGGCTCTGGACTCCACGCAGTTGCGGTTTCGTGTGGGCCGCCGAAGAGCACGTGTCCAACCTCCACCCGACCGTGATCTCGTGGGGATACGGCAACGGGCTGGCCGCCGAGTTCGACCTTCTCGGCACGCGCGACCCATCGCCGTTCCTGACGGCTCCCTTCGCCATCGAACTCTGGAAGGACTGGGGCGGTACGAAGATCCTCGCCTACAACCACGATCTGGTGCTGCGGTCGGCGCAGCGGCTGGCCGATGCGTGGGGCACCGAGTTCTACATCCCGCCCGAGATGATCGGCCCCATGGCCTACGTCGCCCTGCCCGCGGAGCTGGGCTCGACCCGCGGGGAGGCGGTGGCGCTGCAGGAATCGCTCCTGGCCGACGACCGCATCGAAGTTCCGGTGTTCGCCGATGAAGGCCGTCTGACCTGCCGAATCAGCGCGCAGATCTACAACGACGACAACGATTTCGTCTTTCTCGCCGATGCCGTGAAAAGTCGTTGCTAGACGACTTCTCACCCGTTTTCGAACGGGGGTACGGTCCGCCTCGATGGGTGAACGGCACCCGACGGCCCAGGCCATGGTGGAACTTGCCATCCAGGCGCTGAACGAGGGCGGCGAGGCGGCGGTGAAAGTCGACGCCATCGTGCGCCAGTGCCAGGTGTCGGTCACGTCGCTGTATCACCACTTCGGCAGCCGCGAAGGTCTCATCGAGGCGGCGCTCATCGAGCGCTACTCGCGGATCGTCGTCACCAACGTGGATGACTTCGTCGTTGGAGTGAAGAAGTCGCGCAACTGCGACGAGATGAAGTCGCTCATCGAGCGTTTCGTGCCGTTCCTGCAGGGCCGCGACAATCGCGACGTTCGTTTCGCGCGAGCCGCCGCCGTGGGTGCGGCGATCAATCGACCGGCGCTGCGCGAGTCGATGGGCAAGGTTCAGGACGAACAGGCCCATGTGTTGGCCGACGCGTTGGAAGACGGACAGCGGCGGGGCATCGTTCGAACAGGCGTGGACGCCCTTTCGCTCGCGTATTGGCTGTCGGGAATCGTGTTCGGCAAGATCCTGCTCGAGATCACGTCGCCAACCGACGATCAGGAGACCTCGTACTCCGAACTCACGGTGCAGGCCGTCGTTGCGACGATGCTGCCGCCCCTCTAGTAGTTACAGGGTCCCGGAGATCGAAGCGGAGCACTCTCCTCCGCCTTTCCCGTTGTGGTTGTGGCACGCCTTCACTTCGATTTTGATGGGGCTCTGACCCAAAGTCGGGTCGTAGACCTCGAACTTCGTCGAGCCAGCGGGAAGAGATGCGGTCCTCACCTTGCCGGAGGCGAGGGTCAATGTGACCTCGTATGAACTCTCGTTGAATGACCGATCGTTCCAACTCACGGCGACTCCACGTTCGCCGAGAAGATTGGTGATGGCACCCGACTTCCACAAAGAGTCGACACCGCTGTCGGGAGCGATCGGAACGGATCGCCACTGTTCGACAGCCGACGGATTTCCGAGCCGGGCGTCGGTTT
>JBEAXP010000005.1:0-4216 GCA_041159745.1 Actinomycetota bacterium
TTGCGACCTTGCACGCTCTTCGACGCGAACCAATCGTTGGTGTGCAAGGGGTGATGGTTCATCGTGATCATGCAGAAGAGATGATCGTCGTACTCGGTGATGGTCTTGCCGGGCCAGTGGCGATACACATCGCCCACCTGAAAGTCCTCGAGACAACGGCCGAAGGGGCGCTCATGAACGGTCATGAGGGCAACTTACCGCTGGTCGGCCGGCGGCTCCCCATTCGTCCACTCGCGAGTGGGATCGTGCCCCTCGGGTTCCTGCGGCGGCATCGGAATCTCCCGTGTGCGCTCGCGGGCCGGGTAGCGCTCGGAGAAGTCGAGGATGCTCTCCTCGGTGGTTCCGACCGACGCGACCACGTCGCGCAACGGCTCGAGGCGATCCTTCGAAATCGACCACGGTCCCACACGCAGCGAGAGATACGAACCGCCACCCACGAGGATCGGCAGCCAGTACTGGGCGATGCGATACGACACCACGCCCACCACCGCCGTGGCCCGCGGCAGACCGAAGCCCACGATCACCGGCACGTACACACCCTCCACCACACCGAGTCCGCCCGGCGTGAGCGGCACCGCGGCGAGGACGTTGGCCAAGCCGAACGCGACGATGAGACCGTCGATCGGGAGATCGCCACCGAAGGCCCGCAGGAACACCCACAGCGCGGCCGCGTCGATGAGCCAATTGAGCGTGGCCCACATCACGAGTCGGCGCAGCAGTGGTCGATCCTCCGAGAGTTCTTGCATGCGGCCGGCGATGTGACGCACCGCCTCACCGGCGCGATCCTCGTTCATGTGCAGCTTGCGGGCGATGGCGCGCAGAAGCTTCTCGGACCGGTGCTGGCCTTCGATCAGACCGAAGATGATGGCCGCCGCGATTCCCATCAGGATGATTCCGGCGATGGCCGCGGTTCCGTACACCGGGTTCACACCGCGCAGCGGGATCGACACCACCAGACCGAACCACAACACGAAGTTGAGAACGACCGCCGACGCGAGACCCGCCGTCGCGAGCGCGAATCCGGCGTCCGGTCCGGGAACGTTCGAGACCGTGAGCAGTCGATAGCCGAGGGCCGAACCAGCGGCACTTCCCCCGGGCACCAGACTCGACAACGCGCGCGTGGACAACTGGATGCGGAACATCCGCCACAACGAGAGGTGCGAACCCACCGGCCCCAACGCGTGTCGCGTCATCACCGAATAACACAGGAGCGCCGTGAACGACAGCACGAGGCCCACCACGAGAAGACCGGGCTTGACCTCCCCCAACTGGTCGATCGCGTTCCGCAGGCCCGGGATGTTGAGGATGATGAAATAGACGACGGCAACCGTGGCCAAGACCTTGAACGTGCGGGCCGCGGCGCGTCGGCGGAATGCCGCACGCTCGGCCGGAGTGCGCTTGGCGCGGCTCTGGCCGACGCCCCTCTCCCCCGCGTCCGTCATACCTATTTCCTAGCAGTTCCGATCCAGCCGACCTGGTGGTCGTGCGTCAGCCCGTGGCCTCGAGGACATCGGTGAGGAGCCGATCGAGAAGAGGTTGCGTGTCGTGAACCCATTTGCCGAGATGAACCACCACGGTGTCGCGTTGCGGATCGACGATGGTGCGCTGACCCTCGTAGCCGAGAGCGGCCGACACACCGGACATCGATTTCCAGATCCACCAGTGAGATCCGTACCCGTGGCCGGTGTCCGGATCGGCGGCGTGTTGCCGTTTCGCACTCGCCACCCACTCGGGAGACAGCAGCCGCGCGCCGTCCCATTCGCCGTTGCGCAAGTAGAGATAGCCGAATCGAGCGAAGTCGCGAGCCGTCGCGTACACGTACGACGAACCGATGAACGTTCCGGCGGTGTCGAGTCGCGGACTCGCACTCGTCATACCGATCGGCGCGAACAAGCGCTCGCTCACGAACGACGTGATGTCGTGCGTGCCGGCGATGGTCTGCGCGACGATGCTGGAGACGATGTTGGTCGTGCCCGACGAGTAGTTCCAGACCGATCCGGGCGCGTGCTTGAGCGGACGCGACTTGGCGAACGAGGCGACGTCGTCGGCGCCCGAACCGAAGAGCATGTCGATCACGTGCGGAACCGGCGCGTTGTCTCCGGCCACGTATTCCTCCACGAAGTCGAGGCCGTCGCGCATGTGAAGCAGGTTCTCGAGTGTGATGGAGCGGCGATCGTCGCCCGACCACTCGGCAACTGGTGCCGGTGCCGACGGATCGAGACGCCGTTCGTCGACGAGGAACCCCACCAGCGCGTGCGTGATGCTCTTGGCCATGCTCCACGAGATGAGTGTGGTGTCGGCATCCACCGGGCCGCCAGGGCCGAACGGCGTGTCGGGTTGAACTCCGTACCGCTCGTGCACGATGCGACCGCGGTGCACCACCACGAGGGCGAGCGAGGTTCCGTGGGTGTCGGACGACGGCTGGTCGAACAGTCGGTTGCTCGCCGCGATGAGCCGCGACGGATCGGCCACCATCGTTTCGTCGCCCTCGGGCCACTCGCGGGTGGGCCACGGGATTCCGGCCGGCTGCGTCACAGCGAACTCCGCTTCGCGGTCACGTCGAGCGAACTCAACTTGCCCGGAACATCGGGGGCCGGACCGGTCGCGATGCGCACCGCCTCTTCCGGCGTGCGGGCTACTGCGGCGATTCTCCTGAACTGCGGTGCGACGAAACCCGACTCGACGACGTGGTCGAGGGCGGCGAGCAACGGGCCGTAGAAGCCGGTGCCGTCGAGGAACACGAGCGGTTTGGTGACGAGCCCCAGCTGATTCCAGGTGAGGATTTCGAAGGCTTCGTCGAAGGTTCCGAAGCCGCCGGGCATCACGATGAACCCCGCCGCGAGCTCGGCCATGCGCGCCTTGC
The DNA here is from genome assembly GCA_041159745.1 of Actinomycetota bacterium. Lineage (GTDB taxonomy): Bacteria > Actinomycetota > Acidimicrobiia > Acidimicrobiales > Ilumatobacteraceae > Casp-actino8. The sequence goes on from JBEAXP010000005.1 coordinate 2,864, forward strand.
GCTCGTGCATCGATTCGACGACGTCGAGAACGGGCAGGCCGGTGTGCGCGGTCTCGGCCCGTACGAGGTGCTCGGGGATGACCCCGTGCACGTGGCCGCCGGCTTCGAGAACCGCATCGGCCACGATGCCCATGAGCCCGATCCGGCCGCCCCCGTACACGAGACCGAAGCCGGCCCGGGCGATCTCGGTCCCCAAGCGCCGCGCTTCGTCGGCGAACTCGGGCCGGGCCCCCGAACTCGAACCGCAGTAGACGCAGACGAGCCGGGACATGAGTCCATGTTCCCACACGGCGGACCGAGGGCCCGGAGGTGACGCACGACCGGGCGGGCGATCGGTCCCACCACTTCGGGGTCGTCGAAGGCCCACAAGTAGCGTTCTCGCCGATGAGCACCACCGTCGCCCCCGACCTCCAGACCGCTGCCGACGTGATCGACCTCGCGTCGCGCGCCGTCGGCAAAGCCCTCCGCCATCTCTCCGAAATCGGTGGCCCCGACAAGCACCAGGTGCTGGCGTACGACCTCGCCCACGCCGCATCGGCGGTCGAGACCGCTCGTTCGCTGCTCGACTACGGCGCCAAGGGCAACCACGAAGGTCTCATCACGTGCGCGTACACGGCCGACATGGCCCACGAACTGATGAGCAAGTTCCTCGGCCGCGAATCGCTGTGGGGTCTCGAGCGTGGTGCGCTCGACTCGGCACTGCCTTTCATCGGCACCTATCGCGATCCCGAATTCGTGGCCTCGCTCGCCGACGTGCAGGGTCCGCGTCACCTCGACGAAGAGTTCGAAATGGTGCAGGACACGTTCCGTTCGTTCGCCGAGAAAGTCATCGCTCCTCGTGCCGAGCACGTCCATCGTTTCAACGAAGACGTTCCCGAGGAGATCATCAGCGGTCTCGCCGAAATGGGTGCGTTCGGTCTGTCGGTGCCGAGTGAGTACGGCGGATTCTCCGAAGGTGGCGAGGGCGAATACCTCGCCATGGTCGTGGCCACCGAAGAGTTGAGCCGCGGCTCGCTCGGAATCGGCGGTTCGCTCATCACGCGACCCGAGATCCTCACGCGCGCGCTCGTGAAGGGCGGCACCGAGGCGCAGAAGCAGGAGTGGCTGCCGAAGCTCGCCACCGCCGAGGTGATGGCCGCGGTCGCCGTGACCGAGCCCGATTACGGCAGCGACGTCGCCGGCCTCAAAGTGACGGCCACGCCGGCCGAGGGCCCCGCCGGACAACCCGGCTACGTGATCAACGGTGTGAAGACGTGGTGCACCTTCGCTGGCCGCGCCGACGTTCTCATGCTTCTCGCACGAACCAATCCGGATCGTTCGCTCACGCACAAGGGCCTCAGCCTCTTCATCGTG
>JBEAXP010000048.1:0-22207 GCA_041159745.1 Actinomycetota bacterium
CGGACTCGGCCGGGTCGGAGTTGAAGCCCACCCAGGTCCACTGCACGCCGTTCGAGTCGACGTAGATCGCCTTCTCGAATTCAGGCGGACACGGATCGTCGGACGGATCGTCTTCGGGCAAGCAGTTCTCGCGGTAGCCGGGGATCAGAAGTGCGTCGTCGACGATTTCGCCGTTGGCCGACAGCCACACGCCGTCGGCGACGTACCTCCAGCGCACGCCACGGTTGTCGGTGTAGACGTGTCCGATCTCGGGCGAGGCTCCGAGTTCGATGCAACCGATCGGGTTGCACAGGTCGAGTCGAGCCTTCGTTCCGTCGACCTGATCCTCGTTGATCGGAGCGATTTCGATGTCACCCTTGGCCGGTTCGACGGTGACTGCCTTGTCGGAGTTGTCGCCGTTCTGATCGGAGGCTTCGGGGTTCTGTTCGGGCTGGCCGTTGTCATCGAGCACGAAGCTGTTGGGCGGCAGTTCGATTCCGGGCAAGCAGGGAGGTGCGCACAGTTGCATCCAGCCCGGCAGATCCGAGGTCTTCGCCACGGTCTGCGACTTGTCGTCGGAGTTCACCCACTGACCCTCGAACCACACCCACACCGATCCGGTGATCGGATCGATCCAGTGCGCGGTCTCGTTGGGGCCGATGTTGATCGGCGGGCACGGCGGCATGCACAACTCGCGGTAGCCGGGGAGAAGCGCCGTGTTGGTGATCGTCGGCTGCGTCGGATCGGACTCGTTGAACCACAGACCCTGCTCGAACGACCACACCCACAGGTCACCGTTGTTCGGATTCACGAACACCGCACCCGGGCGCGGATCGAGCTCGGGGCACGGGTCCTGCCGCACCTCGGGGAGACAACCATCGGGTTGGTTCGGCAGAGCCTCGGTCTTCACGAGTTCGGTTTCGGCCGTCGTGGTGTTGTCCCAGCCATACATGCCGCCCGTGTGATTGTCGAAGATCCAGAGATTGCCGAGGGTGTCGATCCAGGACTGACCGGCGATCGGCTTCGACGGCGGACACTCCGGCTGACCTTCCTCGACGGGCTCATCGCAGCCGTAGAGGATCACGAGGTCGGCGTACGGAACGCCTTCTTGGAGATCGGGTGTCGTGAGTTCGTCCCACACCAGCGCGGCGCCGTCGAGCCAGAGCTGCCACTGACGGCCGTCGGCCGCGATCCAGATGTCACCCACGGCGGCCTTGTTGGGAGGGCAATCGCTGCCGGGTTGGCGAGGCTGATCTCCGCCGCACAATTCGGTCCAGCCGGGCAGGTCGTTCATGTCGGTGACCGGATCGGGCGTGGGCACGGCCGTGACGTTCTTCCACCAGTTGTTGGCCGGATCGAACTGCCATTCGTCACCGTTGATGTCGATGTACGGAGTCCAGCCGCCACCGATGAGCAATTGCGGACACACTGGTTCGACTTGAGGCCGGCGTCCCTCATCGCAGAGATCGCGCCAGCCGGGTAGGTCGACCACGTTCTCGATCGGCGGTGCCGAGGGATCGGTGAGGTTGATCCAGGCGCCGAGTGCTTGGTCGTAGTGCCACACGTCCCCGTTGGGTGCGCCGTAGTCGGTCCAGCCGGCCACGAGAAGTTCAGGACACTCGGGTTGCTGCGGATCGTCGCCGCCACCGGGCTGGTCACCGCCACCGGGCTGGTCGCCGCCACCGGGCTGATCGCCGCCACCGGGCTGATCGCCGGGCGCATCGGAACTCGGCGGTTCTTCAGCCGTGGTGATGTCGGGGCCGGAGTCGCTCGGCGGCACCGAGTCGTCGGTGGGCGGTTCTTCGCTCGGCGCGAGCAACGGGTTGCCGCATGCGCAACGGGCGCGCGGCATGCCCTGGTCGTCGATCAGGATCGCGGTTCCGGCCGCGATCACGGCGTCGTAGCCGTAGGCCTGATCGTTCTTGAACCCGAACATCTGCACGTTCAGGTTCTGCAGCGCGTACACCGGGGTGAGGCTGCGCAGGTAGTCGGGGAGTTCTTCGAACGTGATGCCCTGGACGTCGGCCCAGGCGCGTCCACGATCTTCGTAGTACGTGAGGAAGCGGATCATCGCCTCGATGTCGCAGATGTTCGTGCCGGTGCCGCCGTAGGTGCGGCCGGCGTACAGGCCGGGGGCCGAACCGTCGACCGTGCCCTCCGACAGCGCCGACAGGTCGACGTCGTACTGGGTGAGCTCGAACGTGGGAGCGAACGAGTCGGGGCCCACCACGCCGGCGGGCTGGAACAACTTGCGCCCATCGCCGCTCGAACTCTCGCTGTCCTTGTCACCGCCGCTGCAGGCGGCGCCGATCAGCAGAACTCCGGCCATGATCGTGGCCGACCAGATGCGACGCATGGTCCCCCTCGCTTTCTTCGCAGCCCGGGGTGTGTCCCGATCGGCTGCCCTGGGGAATGTATCAATCATTAGAACTCCATTCGATTAGGGATCGTCAAGAGACGGGCCGGGCGCTCGCCTCACTGGTGGAGAGCCGGACTCCGAAGGAACCTGGCACTTTTCGTTCGGATTACTGTTCGCCGGTGACACAGATTTCGACCCCAGACGTGGAAACCGCCCCGACTTTGCTCATGGACACCCCCTCGGGGCGGGTGAGGGGACTCGTCCGGCCCGACGGGACCGGGGCCTTTCTGGGGCTGCGCTACGCCCGGGCCGACCGGTTCGCCCCGGCGGCCCCCGAAGCGCCCTGGCCGGGGGAGCGGGACGCGACCCACCATGGCCCCATCTGCCCGCAGGCGCCCGGCCTCCTCGAATCCACGATGGGCGCGGCCCTGCCGCCCATGAGCGAGGACTGTCTGAGCCTCGGGGTGTTCGTTCCACCGTCGGTCGTGACGAGTTCAGCGACCGCTCGGCCGGTTCTGGTGTGGATACACGGCGGGGCCTACGTGAACGGTTCGGGTTCGACGCCTTGGTACGACGGCTCGTCGTTGGCTCGTCGTGGCGACATGATCGTGGTGTCGATCAACTATCGACTCGGCGTCTTCGGGTTCTTGCGCGACAACAACCTCGGTCTGCTCGACCAAATCGAGGCGCTGCGTTGGGTGCAGAAGCACATCGCGTCGTTCGGAGGCGACCCGAACAACGTCACGATCTTCGGCGAGTCGGCTGGAGGATCGAGTGTCGTCGCCCTCATGGCGTCACCGTCATCGGCCGGACTGTTCCACAAGGTGTGGTCGATGAGTCCGTCGATCGGCCAGTATCGCAACGCGCAGCGCGGCGATGAACTCGCCGACAAGTTCCTTCGGGCCGCTGGTGTTTCCAGTGACGACGAACTGCTCGCGTTGTCAACCGATGAGTTGCTCGCCGCTCAGGGTGTGCTGTTGGCCGAGAACGGTCGGGCGTTCGACTACTTCGCACCGACCTGGCCCGGTGCGGGGCTTCCGCGTGAGATCGTGAGCGCGGCGGCCGACCATCCGGCGCACCTGGTGGTCGGGACGCCGCGCGACGAGAATCGTCTGTTCGGCGCGTTCTCCCCCGATGCGGCTTCCATGGACGACGCCAAGATGCGATCGTTCTTCGCGGGCATGCTGCCCGATCGCGTGGACGAGGCGATCGCGTTGTATCGCGAGCATCGTCCGGGCGAGACCGATGCGCAGCTGGTGATGGCGGCGCAGACGGACGAAGGTTTCCGGCAACGGGCGATTCGTCTGGCCGAGAAGCGCGCCAAGGCCGGAACGACGACGCACATGTATTGGTTCACGTGGGCCAGTCCGGCTTTCGGCGGGGTTCTGGGTTCGTGTCACGCGATCGACATCCCCTTCACGTTCCACAATCTCGATCAGCCGGGTGTCGAGTTGTTCACCGGCGACGGAGCCGATCGCCAGGTGGTCGCCGATCAGTTGGCGGCGCAGGTGCTCTCGTTCGCGACCGCCGGATCCCTGGCCTGGTCGGAGTACGACCTCGCCGACCGCCGCACCTTCCGTTTCGACGTGGAGTGCGGTGAAATCAGCGACCCGGAGCCCGCACTTCGCGCCCTCTGGAGCAGATGACGAAGCCGGGTTCGGTGCCACACCCCTGTGGTGGGGTGAAGCCATGTTCACCGCCCTGCGCTGTCCGCACTGCCATCACATGTTCCGGGTCCAACCCCACCGCGACCGCGACGCCTGGTCGGGTTCGCTCACGCGGCTGTGTCCCGACTGCCGCGCCCTTCCATCGTCGCAAGCACCCATCCCCAACGCGGCACTGGTGTACGAGGGTTCGACTCGCCAGTTGGTCTCCGATCTCAAGTTCCGCGGACGTCAGTCGGCGGCCCGAGCTCTCGCCGCCGAGCTCGCGCGCGCGGTCCGGGCCGACGGCCGTGCGTTCGACGTCGTCACCTGGGCTCCCACCTCGGCTCCGCGGCGTCGTCGTCGCGGATTCGACCAAGCGGAGTTGATCGCCCGTCTGGTCGCCCGCGATCTGCGTCTTCCGTGTCGGTGTCTGCTCGTCCGCGAAAATGGTTCGGCCCAGACCGGACGCTCGCGGCGCGCTCGCCTGGACGGCCCGACGTTTCGCGCTCGCCCCGCCCGCGCGCCCATGAACGTTCTCGTGATCGACGACGTCGTCACCACCGGCGCCACGTTGCGCGCCGCCGCTCATGCACTGGGTTCGGCCGGTTGGGCCGACGTCACCACGCTCGCCGCGGCCGCCACGCCCGATCGGCGTCAGACACCCGCGAGGTCTCGCACCGTGGCGATCGCTCCCGACTGATCGTCTTCCACCAGCACACCGTGCATACCCACTGCTCTCGCGGCGTTCACGTTCACCAACATGTCGTCGAGGAACGCAGTCCGCTCGGCGGCGGCACCCAATCGATCGAGAGCCAAGTGGTAGATCTCGGCATTCGGTTTGCGCAACCCCACCTCGTGGCTGTCGACGATGTCGTCGAAGAGACTCGGGAAGTCGACGAGATCCCACCACCGTGATCTCAACTCGCGCACGTTGTTGGTGAGCACGCCGACACGCAGTCCACCGGCTCGCAGATCGTCGACGAGGGCGAACATCGGCTCGCTGCGCACGAAAGCGAAGTTCACGCCGGTGCGGTTCTTGAACTCGGGCGGCGGTTCGGCCGCCACCAGGCCGGCCTCGGCGATGAGCGGCGCCACGGCCTCGCGGTACTCGTTCATCGAGATTTCACCGCGTTCGAGTCGGTGCCAGGGGTGGTCGTGGTCACTCGCGTAATCGCCCATCAGGACGTTCATGACGACCTCGGGCGGGTGGCTCGGGAACCGGCGCGCCACGTCGATGGCCCGACCCGACAACGACAGCACGCCACCCAAGTCGAAGATGACGGTGTCGATGGTTGCCACCTGGGCAGTTTGGTGCGTCGCCGCGGTCGGACGCCAAGTGGGCGGACCCCGGTCCGACCAGGTCGAAAGGTAGGCTCGACCTCCGCATGGCGATCCTCGACCGCATTCTCCGGGCCGGTGAAGGCAAGAAGCTCAAGGCCCTCGAAGGTCTGGTTCCCGACATCAACGCCGAAGAGGCCGCCCTGACGTCTCTCAGCGACGACGCCCTGCGCGGCAAGACGGCCGAGTTCCGCCAGCGGATCGCGCGCGGCGAGTCGCTCGACGACCTTCTGATCGAGGCCTTCGCCGTGGTCAGGGAAGCGGGCCGACGCACCATCGGCCAGCGTCATTACGACGTTCAGATGATGGGTGGCGCCGCACTGCACTTCGGCTGGATCGCCGAAATGAAGACGGGCGAAGGCAAGACCCTGGTGTCGACCCTCCCGGCCTACCTCAACGGGCTGTCGGGTCGCGGGGTGCACCAGATCACCACCAACGACTACTTGGCTCGTCGCGACTCCGAGTGGATGGGCCAGATCCATCGTTGGCTGGGCCTCGACGTCGGACTCGTGATTCCCGGTGTCCAGGATCGTCCCGAACAGAAGCGCGCGAACTACGCGGCCGACGTCACGTTCGGCACGAACAACGAGTTCGGTTTCGACTACCTGCGTGACAACATGGCCGGCACCAAGGAGAACAAGGTTCAGCGCGGCCACGTGTTCGCCATCGTCGACGAGGTCGACTCGATCCTCATCGACGAAGCACGAACCCCGCTCATCATCTCGGGCCGTGTCGCCGACGCCGCGCAGCTTTACTACCGCTTCGCTTCCATCGTGCGCGGGCTCAAGCGCGACGAGCACTACGAAGTCGAAGAGGACAAGCGCGTCGTCATGCCCACCGAGGCGGGCATCGAGCGCGTCGAGCAAGAGCTCGGACTCGACAACCTGTACGACGAGGTTCAGCGCAACCTCGTGCACCAGTTGCAGGTGGCCCTCAAGGCCAAGGAGCTCTACCGGCGCGACAAGGACTACATCGTCCAGGCCGGCGAAGTGAAGATCGTCGACGAGTTCACGGGCCGCATTCTCGAAGGTCGTCGTTGGAGCGAAGGCATCCACCAGGCCGTCGAAGCCAAAGAAGGCGTGAAGATCAAGGAAGAGAATCAGACTCTCGCCACGATCACCCTGCAGAACTACTTCCGCATGTACGAGAAATTGGCGGGCATGACCGGCACGGCACAGACCGAAGCCGCCGAGCTCATGAACACGTACGGCCTGCAGGTCGTGCCGATCCCGACCAATCGCACCAACCAGCGCGCCGATCAGCCCGACCTCATCTACAAGTCGGAAGCCGCCAAGTTCAATTCGATCGTCGACGACGTCGCGGAGCGCAACGCCAAGGGCCAGCCGATCCTCATCGGAACCGTGAGCGTCGAGAAGAGCGAGGCGCTCTCGAAGGCGCTGTCGAAGCGCGGAATCGCCCACGAGGTTCTCAACGCCAAGCAACACACTCGCGAGGCCGAAGTCGTCGCGCAGGCCGGTCGTCTGGGCTCGGTCACGGTGGCCACCAACATGGCCGGTCGCGGTGTCGACATCCTCCTCGGCGGAAATCCCGAAGGCTTGGCTCGCCGCGCTCTTCTCGCCGAAGGCCACTCACCCGAGACGCTCATCGACGAGTTCGCGTTGCCGATGCCGCTCGATCAGATGCCGTCCGACTACCAGACGGCACGTCGGGTCGCCCAGGCGCGCTACGCCGAGCTGCTCGCCTCCATCACCGCCGAGTGCCGCGCCGAAGGCGACAAGGTTCGCGAACTGGGCGGGCTCTACGTCATCGGCTCCGAGCGCCACGAGAGTCGCCGCATCGACAATCAGCTGCGCGGCCGATCGGGGCGTCAGGGCGATCCGGGGGAGAGCCGCTTCTATCTGTCGCTCGAAGACGAACTCATGCGCCTGTTCGCCACCGGCGCGCTCAGCTGGGTGATGGGCCGCGCCCTTCCCGACGACGAGGCGATCGAACACAAGATGGTCACCAAGGCCATCGAGCGGGCCCAGAGCACCGTCGAGCAGCGCAACGGCGAGATCCGCAAGAACGTGCTCAAGTACGACGAGGTCATGAACGAGCAGCGCAAGGTCATCTACCAGCGCCGCGATCAGATCCTCGAAGGACTCGACCTCAAGGCCGCGGCCATGGAATACCTGGCCGAAGCCGTCGATTCGCTCATCGAAACTCACTGCGTGAGCGAAGCTGACGACGAATGGGATCTCGAGGGATTGGCCAAGGAACTCAAGACCTTCTGGCCCGCCCAGGTCGAATCCGCGTCGTTGTTCGACTGCCGCGACACCGACGACATGTACGACCTCGTGATGGCCGATGCGTCGGCTTACTACGAGCGGCGTGAAGCCGAACTGACTCCCACCGTCATGCGCGACGTCGAACGTCAGGTCATGTTGCGGATCATCGATCAGCGCTGGCGCGAACACCTCGAGGAGATGGACTATCTCCAGGAGGGCATCAACTTGCGCGCCATGGGTCAGAAGGACCCGTTGTCCGAGTGGCAGCGCGAGGGCTACGAGATGTTCGGGTCGATGATGAAGGGGATCGCCCAGGACTTCGTGCGGTACGTCATGCACGTGCAGGTCGTGCGCAACGACGCCCCCGATCTGGCCGTCAAGAACGTGCAGCAGACCAAGTCGGAGGCTCCGGCTCCGATGCCATCCGATCTTCCGGCGGCTCCGGCCGCTCCGGCGCCCGCCAAACAGCAGACCGTCGTCAAGGACGAGTTCTCGAAGACGCCGCGCAACGCGCCGTGTCCGTGCGGTTCGGGCAAGAAGTTCAAGATGTGCCACGGCGCCAATTGACGGCCCGGCATGCGCGACTTCACCGACGACATCCGCGATCTCTCGCGTCGCCTCACCGAGGCTCGTGGCTACCTGCGTGTCGACGAGCTGCGCGCGCGCGTCGCCGAACTCGAGATCGAGATCTCGCGTCCTGATCTCTGGGACGACCAGGATCGCGCCAAACGCCTGAACGCCGAGTATGCCAACGGCAAGGGTGACCTCGACCAGTACGACAAGCTCTCGGGCGACCTCGAGGACGTGGAAGTTCTCCATGAGTTGGCCCGCGAGGTGGACGATGCGAGCCAGGAGCCCGATATTCAGTCCGCCATCGAGTCGATTTCGCTGCGCCTCGACGGTCTCGAATTGCGCAGTCTCTTCACCGGCGAGCACGACGAAGCCGATTGCATCGTGCACATCAACACCAAGGATGGTGGCGTCGACGCGCAGGACTGGAGCGAGATCCTGTTGCGGATGTACTCGCGTTGGGCCGAACGGCGGGGCTTCGACATCGAAGTGGACGACGTGTCGCCCGGAACCGAGGCCGGCATCATGTCGGCCGAGTTCACCATCAAGGGCCGGTACGCGTACGGGCTCATGACATCCGAGCGCGGCACGCACCGCCTGGTGCGGATCAGCCCCTTCGACAATCAAGGCCGCCGTCAGACGAGCTTCTCGGCCGTCCAGGTGTGGCCGGTGATGGACGACCCCGATGTAGAGATCAACGAGAGCGACATCCGTATGGAGGTGTTCCGCGCGTCAGGTGCCGGCGGACAGCACGTGAACAAGACGTCATCGGCGGTGCGCCTCATCCACGAGCCAACGGGCCTCGTCGCTTCTTCGCAGGAAGAGCGCAGTCAGCTCCAGAACCGCGAGAAGGCGATGAATCGTCTGCGCGCGATGGTCGCCGCCAAGATCGAAGAAGAGCACCAGGCCGAACTCGATCGCATCGCCGGCAAACAGGCCACGGTTGGTTGGGGCAGTCAGATCCGCAGCTACGTGTTGCAGCCGTATCAGATGGTGAAGGATCTGCGCACCGAAGTCGAGACGAGCAGCGTCGAGGCGGTTCTCGACGGAGACCTCGATCGATTCATGGAGGGCTACCTGCGCTGGCGTCGTTCGGGTGACGGCAACTGAAATCCGTGCACTGGTAAACTGGCCATCCCGCGGGGAAAACCATGATCAGGCTCGAGAGCGTCACCAAGTCGTACAGCAGCGATGTCATCGCCGTGCGCGACGCATCCTTCGAAATCGCCAAGGGCGAGTTCGTGTTCCTCGTGGGCCCGTCCGGTTCGGGCAAGTCCACGCTCTTGCGGCTCATGAACCGGCAGGAGCAGCCCGAGCGCGGAACCGTGTGGGTGGCCGGCAAGGACATCAACGACATGCCCGAGTCGAAGGTGCCCTATCTCCGTCGCACCATCGGCAACATCTTCCAGGACTACAAACTTCTTCCCAACAAGACGGTTTTCGAGAACGTGGCGTTCGCCCTCGAAGTGATCGGCCGCCCGCGGCACGTCATCCGACAGCAGGTTCCGGCGGTTCTCGAGTTGGTCGGTTTGGCCGACAAGGAAGATCGTTTCCCGCACCAGTTGTCGGGTGGCGAACAGCAGCGAGTGTCCATCGCGCGGGCCTTCGTGAACCGTCCGCTCATCCTGTTGGCCGACGAGCCCACGGGAAACCTCGACCCCGGAACGGGTGAGGGCATCATGCGTCTGCTCGATCGCATCAACGCGACCGGAACCACCGTGGTGATGGCCACCCACGACACGCGGGTGGTCAACATGATGCGCCGTCGCGTGGTTCAGCTCGACCGCGGCGTGATCGTCCGCGACCAGGAACGCGGGGTGTACGACTGATGCTGTCCCGAATCAGCTACGCCCTCCGCGAAACGGCCGCCGGCTTCCGGCGCAACGTCACCCTCACGGCCGCGGCCATCATCACCTCGGCCGTCTCGCTGCTGCTGGTGGGCACCACCTTCCTCATCCAACGCGCCTTCGACAATCTCCTCACGCGTTGGAAGGGCGACGTCGAACTCATCGTGTACGTCCGATCCGACGCGACGGCCGAGCAGATCCAGCTCATCGAAGGTGCCCTGAAGTCGCAGCCGTCCATCATCGACGTCGATCGACTCCGTTATCTGAACCAGGCCGAGAGCTACGCCGAGGCCGAGCGGCTGTTCGCGGGTGATCCCGGAACGCTCCGACTCCTCACCCCCGAGAACATTCCCTCGCAGTTCAAAGTCGTGCCGATCGCCGAGGATTCGGCGTTGGTACGAGAGCTGGGGGAGCAGTTCCGGCAGTTGGCCGGGGTGAAGGAAGTGGCCTACGCGCAGGACGTGTTCGACGTGGTGTCGAGAGTGTCGCAGTTCATCCGCGTGGCCACCACCGCCATGTCGATCATCCTGCTCGTGGTCGCGGTGGGTCTCATCTGGAACACGATTCGAACCGCCATGTTCGCGCGACGGCGAGAGATCGAGGTCATGAAGCTGGTTGGCGCCACCAACTGGTTCATTCGTATCCCGTTCATGCTCGAAGGCCTCGTGCAGGGCCTGGTCGGCGGTGTGCTGTCGTGTCTCGGTCTGTGGGGCCTCAACACCGCCTGGACGAATGCGGTCACCGACTTCAACGACACCGAGTTGGCGGCTCTCGTCGTCACCGACGGTTACGCGCGGTGGATCATGCTCCTCTTGCTCGGAATCGGCGCGCTGGCCGGCGCCATCGGTTCGGGCATCGCCGCGTCCCGATTCCTCGACGTCTGACGCACGATCGGCGGCCGTTCCCGGGCGCTGATTAGGGTCCAATCGTGAACTTCAACGAGATCCAGTATTCCGTGGACGGGCCGGTGGCCACCATCACACTCCACCGTCCCGACAAGATGAACGCCTTCACCAACACGATGTTGAAGGAGATCATCGCCGCCTTCGACCTCACCGACGCCGACGACTCCGTGCGCGCCGTGATCGTGACCGGATCCGGCAAGGCGTTCTGCGCCGGTGCCGACCTGTCGGGTGGTGGCGAGACGTTCGCCAAGGGCGGCAGCGACGTCGCGGCTCGTTCGGGAGTCGTCCGTGACGGGGGCGGGCTCGTCACCCTGCGCATCTTCGAGAGCAAGAAGCCGGTCATCGGCGCCATCAACGGCGCGGCGGTCGGGGTGGGTGTGACCATGACTCTCCCGATGGACATTCGCTTGGCGAGCGAGCACGCCAAGTTCGGGTTCGTGTTCGCCAAGCGGGGAATCGTGCCGGAGGCGGCCAGCAGTTGGTTCCTGCCGCGCATCGTCGGAATCTCGCAGGCGGCCGAGTGGTGCTACACCGGCCGCATCCTCACCGCTCGCGAAGCATTCGACGGACGCCTCGTGCGCAGTGTTCATCCCGCCGACGAACTCCTTCCGGCCGCGCGAGCCATCGCATCGGAGATAGCGAGTGGCACGGCACCGGTGTCGGTGGCCCTCACTCGTCAGATGTTGTGGCGCATGCTCGGTGCCGATCATCCGATGGAAGCGCACCGCGTCGACTCGCGAGCCATCAATTCGCGTGGCGCGAGCGACGACGCTCGCGAAGGTGTTCTGAGCTTCCTGGAGAAGCGCCCGGCCGAGTTCCCGGTCAAGGTCAGCGATGGCCTGCCCGACGTCTTCCCCGATTGGGAGAACCCCTCGTTCTCGTGAGCGACGACTCCTTGTACGACCGGGTGGGTGGTCTGCCGTTCTTCGAACGTCTCGTCGACGAGTTCTACGCCGGGGTGGTCACCGACGAGATCCTGTGGCCCCTCTATCCCGATCAGTCCGATCTCCCCGGAGCCAAGCGTCGCCTGGCCCTGTTCCTCGCGCACTACTGGGGAGGGCTCACCACGTACCTCGAGGAACGCGGCCATCCGCGGCTCCGCATGAGGCACATGGGGTTCGTGGTCGGACCACGTGAACGGGATCGGTGGTTGGTGCACATGGCGGCGGCGCTCGACCGAGTGTGCACCGACGACGACGCGCGAGCCGAGATGACCGCCTATTTCGTGAAGGCGGCCGAGCACCTGCGCAACGACACCGGATTGCCCATCAGCAGTTCGCGCTGAACTGATCAGCCGAAGACGACGGTCTTGCGTCCGTAGACCAGAACGCGGTGCTCGAGATGGGCCCGCACCGCCCGCGCCAGCACGATCGTCTCGAGATCGCGACCCTTGCGCGTGAGTTCGGCGACCGAATCGCGATGCGTCACACGCGTGACCTCTTGATCGAGGATCGGGCCTTCGTCGAGTTCCTCGGTCACGTAGTGCGCGGTCGCGCCGATGATCTTCACGCCGCGGTCGTGTGCCTGGCGATAGGGGTTGGCTCCGATGAAGGCGGGGAGGAACGAGTGGTGGATGTTGATGATCCGCGAAGGGAACGCCTCCACCACCCGGGGCGAGAGGATCTGCATGTAGCGAGCCAGCACCACCAGGTCGACGTCGTACGAACGCAACGCTTCGAGCACCTTGGCCTCCTGGGCCGCCTTGGTCTCGGGCGTGACCGGGAGGTGAACGTACGGCACGCCCATGTGTTCGACGAGGTCGGCGTGGTCGGGATGGTTGTCGATCACGGCCACCACGTCGGCGGGGAGCTCGCCCGAACGCCACCGGGTCAGCAGATCGAAGAGGCAGTGCGGCTGCTTGCTGGCCATGATCGCCACTCGTGGGCGCACGTCGGTGAACTTCAGGTCGGCGGTCATGCCGAAGCGGTTGGCTACCGAGTCGAAAGCCGTTCGGATCCGATCACGAGGGAGATCGAAACCGTCGACCTCGAACTCGACCCGCTGGAAGAAGACCTTCTCGACGTCGTCGGTGTGCTGCTCGGCGTGGACGATGTTGCCGTTGTGCGAGGCGATGAAGTCGGCCACGGCCGCGACGACACCCCGCTGGTCGGGGCACGAAAGAAGCAGAACTCCGGTCGCGGTCACCCCGAGAGTCTGCTGGATTTGTGCTCGGTTCCCACCTCCCCGAGACTCGTGCCGTGCTCCAGGACGAACCTTCGCTCGTCATCCGGTCGGCCGGAACGCTGCTCGACGAACGGGCCGTGATGTTCCCGACGCTCAAGGTCGACGCGAGTGATCGTCCCGATGTGGCGGCGCTCCCCGAGATCGTCGCGCGCGAGGGTGTGGGCGATCTGAACACCGTGGCCGACGTGGCACTCCTTCCCGACGGGCGTCGGGTCGTGAGGCTTCGAGTGTCGATGACGAAACCGGTGGTCGTTTCGTGGACGGTCGCTCTGCTCCTGCCGGCGTACACCGACTTGTTGCGGCTGGCCGCCGACACCGGATGCCTGGTGTTCGCGTTCACGGTCGCGGGAGACGACGGCAGCGAACGAGGCTGGCTCGGAGTCGACATCGACTCGGATGCGTTGCGCTCAGTCGTCGACTTCGGTGCGTGATCGTGCGAGGAGCGCGTAACACGCCACGGCGGCGGCCGCGGCGACGTTGAGTGAATCGACGCCGTCGCTCATCGGAATACGCACTCGGTGGTCGACGGCGCCCATCAGTCGATCACTCAGTCCATCCCTTTCCGACCCCATCACGAGGGCCAGTCGTCCGTTTGCGCGGTGCGTCGCCTCGTCGAGGTCGATGGAATCGGGAGCGGGTGTGAGGCCGAACGACGTGAAGCCGCTGGCCTTCAGCGTGGCGAGCGTTTCGGCCGGATCGTCGACACGTGCCGTCGGAAGGGACAGCGCCGTGCCCATTGACACGCGCAGCGCGCGACGAGACAGCGGGTCGGCCGAATTGCGGTCGAGGATCAGGCCCTGCGCGCCGAGGGCCACTGCACTTCGCACGATGGCGCCGACGTTGGTGGGGTTGTCGACATCCTCGAGAACGAGCACATGGCGGGCATCGCGCACGACATCGTCGAGCGTGCGAGGAGACGGCCGTTCGAAGAGAGCGATCACGTCGAGCGCCACACCGAGACCGGTGAGCATGCGCCGGGCCTCGCTGGTGGCCGCGTACATCGGAACGCCGTCGGCGATCAGAGCGCACACACTCGCCGGCTCGTCGGCGTCGGTGAGCACCGCCTGGGCTCGACAGCCCGCGGCCAACGCGCGTTCGACCACCAGATCGCCCTCGGCGACGAACGACCCGGACGCGACGCGCTCGACTTCGTGGAACGGCATGTTCTTGGTGACGCGCGCCGGAATACGACGCGGCCGAAGTTCGCGTTCGCGCAGACGGAACTGGTCGAGTCGTGGGTCGTCGGGCGAATCGACGACGACGAAGCGCGCGCTCATGTCGATCCGGGGTCGGGTCAGTAGTACCAGGGGAAGGGCGACCAGTCGGGGTCGCGCTTCTCGAGGAACGACAGGCGGCCTTCCTGGGCCTCGTCGGTCATGTAGGCGAGGCGAGTGGCCTCACCGGCGAACACCTGCTGGCCGACCAATCCGTCGTCGATGAGATTGAAGGAGAACTTGAGCATGCGCTGAGCGGTGGGGCTCTTGCCGTTGATCTCGGCGGCCCACTGCAGCGCGGTGGCCTCGAGCTCGGCGTGTGGAACCACGGCGTTCACCATGCCCATGCGGTGCGCGTCGTCGGCGGAGTACTCGCGACCGAGGAAGAAGATTTCTCGCGCGAACTTCTGCCCCACTTGGCGAGCCAGGTAGGCCGAACCGAATCCACCGTCGAAACTGGCGACGTCGGCATCGGTCTGCTTGAAGCGAGCGTGTTCGCGGCTGGCGAGAGTGAGGTCGGAGACCACATGGAGACTGTGGCCGCCACCGGCCGCCCAGCCCGGGACCACGCAGATGACCACCTTCGGCATGAAGCGGATGAGCCGTTGCACTTCGAGGATGTGGAGACGTCCGCTCTTGCCGGCGTCGATCGTCTCGGCCGTTTCGCCCTCGGCGTACTTGTAACCGTCACGGCCCCGAATTCGCTGATCGCCTCCGCTGCAGAACGCCCAACCCCCGTCCCGTGGCGACGGGCCGTTGCCGGTGAGGATGACGCACCCCACATCGGTGCTCTGGCGAGCGTGCTCGAGGGCGGTGAACAATTCGTCGACGGTGTGCGGGCGGAACGCGTTGCGAACCTCGGGACGGTTGAACGCCACCCGGACGGTTCCGTGGGCCTTGGCCCGGTGATACGTGATGTCGGTGAACGAGAAGCCGGGGACCGACGTCCACTGGGACGGGTCGAAGATCTCCGAAACCTGGGTCGAACTCACGTACCTATCGTGCCAGCGACGGACCGGAATTCACCCATCTCTCGATGGGAATTCCGTCGCCGAGGGGACCCGGAGTTTCCGGTCAGGCTCCGAACTTGGGTCGGGTGTCGGTCATCAAGAGGGCGCAGCTCTGGAGGCGGATCACGAACTGGTGGCTCTTCATGACGAAGTCGAACAATCCCCGCGGGTGACGCCCGGTGATCACGATGGCGAACCAAGCGAGCACGGTGCAGACGGCCGCTCCGACGAGAACGAACAAGCCGATGATGATCGACGGAATGAGCCAGAGGATTCGGAAGAAGTTGGTGAGTCGATTGGCTTGCTCGGAGTATTCGAACGAGTACGACGTGGGTTCGCCTTTCGGCTCGGCTCCGATGTTGGGCCACTTGTCGTACATGACGCTGTAGTAGCTCCAGACACGCGAGGCGTAGGCCAGCCAATCGTTCTGGAGTTTCCAGATCGCCTGGTTCCGCTTGCCCGTGAACAGGATGATGAGCCACTGGAAGAGGGTGACGACCTGTACGAGGTATTGCCAGGCCTGAACGAGGATCATGTGCGGGATCACGAGGATCACCCGGAACAGGTTCTTGATTCGACTCCGATCCGCGTTGTACTCGACGGTGAAAAGTGCCTGGGCCATGGGTTCTTCCTCGCTACTTGGTGACGGGTATCACGCTATGATATCCGGTGCGTCGAAGCCAGGCTTTCGGGTGATGACACGGCCTCGCGTCGAGTCGGTACCTTGATCCGTGCTCATGTTTCGACGACTGATGACCGACCGAAGCGTTCTCGTCGCCGGGGCGGCGCTGATTTTCGCCGCCTGTTCGGCCGCCGAGGCCGAGACGTCGCCCTCGTTGCCGACCACGACATCGTCGACCGCTGTCGTTCCGACGAGTACGACGAGCACCACGACGACGTCGAGCACGACGGTGCCGCCGAGCACCACGACCTCGACGACCACGACCACGCTGGCCGTGCCCCTCCTCGATCGGGCCATCGCGGCGGTTGGTTCGCGGAGCGGAGAAGAGACCGCCCGTATCCAACAGAGACTGCTCGAAGCCGGATTCTGGCTGGTCGCGGTGGACGGCGAGTACGGACACACGACCAAACAAGCCGTGATGGCCTTTCAGAAGTTCTACGGATTGAAGGCCACCGGAAAAGTCGACGACAACACCGCGCTCGCGCTGACGCAGGTGGCCACCTGGCCGCAGGCCCGTTCGAACGACCCGGGCACCACCGTGGAAGTCGACAAGGATCGCCAGATCCTGATGGTGGTCGTCAACGGGCGAGTGCTTTGGGTGCTCAACACGTCGACCGGAAGCGGTCAGTGGTACCTCGAGCAGAATCAGAAGGACCTCACCAAGTGGGAGTTGGGGCGCTCGATCACCGACTCGGGTCGATTCAAGATCAATCGTGAACGCTCGAACGGGTGGTGGGCCGGCGACCTCGGGGAGATCTACCGACCCAAGTACTTCAACGGCGGCATCGCGATTCACGGATCGCGAAGCATTCCCAATTACCCGGCGTCGCACGGTTGTGTTCGCGTGAGCACGGCGGCCATGGACATGATCTGGGAGACCGGCATTCTTCCGAAGGGAACGCCGGTGTGGGTCTACGGGAATGACGTCGAAGCGGAGAACGAGAAGCCCGAGATGCCGACCACGACCACGTCGACGACGGTTCCGTCGGTCGAATCGACGACCTCCGTCGTCGTCCCGTGACCGATCTCGCTAGTAGCGCTCGATGATGGCCGCGTAGGAGTCGAGTGCCTTGAGCGCCGCCGCTTCCGAGGTGGGCGGCAACCCGAGCACGCAGCGCCCGAAACCCATCTCCGCGTATCCGTCGATCGTTGCCGCGTCACCGGGGCAGCCGAACACACCGAGATCGAGGTCGGAACGCGAACGACCGGCGGAATCCCAGGCCTCGTGCAGAAGCGGAAGCTTTTCGGCGATGTCGCGTCGACCGTGGATGGGCATCCAGCCGTCGCAATACTCGGCGACGTGACGGAACGTCACCGGGCCTCCGGCGCCACCCATGAGGATCGGCGGGTGCGGTTTGCGCACGGGCTTGGGCCAACTCCAACTCGGGGAGAACGACACGTGCTGGCCGGAGAACTCGCCGGCTTCCTTGGTCCAGAGTTCCTTCATCGCGAGGATCGTCTCGCGAACGCGACCGCGCCGAGTGGCGGGATCGACGCCGTGGTGTTCCATCTCGTCCTCGTTCCAGCCGACTCCGATTCCGAAGGCGAAGCGGCCGTCCGACAAGTAGTCGACCGAAGCGACTTGCTTGGCGAGTGTGATCGCATGGTGCTGCGCGACCAGCGAAACGCCGGTACCGAGAACGAGGTTCTTCGTGACCGCGCCGGCCGCCGCCAGCGCGACGTACGGATCGAGGGTGCGCTTGTATTCCTCGGGCAACTCGCGCCCTCCGGGCCAGGGGGTTCGGCGGCTGGTGGGGATGTGCGTGTGCTCGGTGACCCACAGCGATTCGAAGCCGCGGTCCTCCATTTCACGGGCCAGGCGATCGACTCGGATCGAGAGATCGGTCGGAAAGATCAGGGCTCCGATGCGCATGACGACTCCTCCGTCGGTTTCGCTGCCACGGTAGCCCGGCCCGACGAATACGCTCCCCATTGATGCGGCGGCCCGGCACGACGGTCCGGCTCGACACCGGTGAGGACGACGATGAGTGAGTTCATCCGATACACGCGCGACGGCCGGATCGGCACGATCACCATCGACCGGCCGGCCAAGAAGAACGCCATGACGTACGCGATGCTGGGGGACTTCATCGCGGCCGTTCACGAGGCCGGTCAGGACGAATCCACCGCGGTCCTCGTCGTCACGGGGGTCCCGGGCGCGTTCTGCGCCGGCACCGACTTGGCCGATCTGTCGACGATTCCGGGCGAACAGCGTGGATTGCGGGGCTCGGCCGAGGAGACCGACAAGTGGTGGCCGCTCGTGCAGTGCCCGAAGCCCACGATCTGTGCGATCGATGGGCCGGCGGTCGGCATGGGTGCCGAGTTCACGTCGCAATGCGACCTGCGCATCGCCACCACGAACGCCCGCTTCGCCTGGAACTTCGTGCACCGCGGTCTCGTTCCCGATACGGGTGCCGGCACCTGGCTCCTGCCTCGCATCATCGGTGTACAGAACGCCCTGCGTCTCTTGTACACCGGATCGATGATCGATGCACCGGAGGCCCTGAGACTCGGGTACGTGCTCGACGTCGTCGAACCCGATCAGTTGGCCGGCCGCGTGCACGAGCTCGCCGAGGCGGTGGCCGCCGGTTCGCCGCATTCGCATCGCCTCATCAAGACTCTCGCCTACGAGGGACTCACCGCGTCGGTTCCCGATCACATGGCCCGTCACACCGCGGCCATGGCGGCCAGCTTCCGCAGTGAAGACCATCGCGAGGGGGTCGCGGCGTTCCTCGAGCGTCGTCCGGCGCGATTCACCGGACGTTGACCGCGAATTCATCCCGGTTTTGACGGGGTGATGCGGATCCGCGTGCGCCGATGCGAGATGATGGTCCCGTGCGCATTCTCCTGACCAACGACGACGGCATCGATTCGGTCGGCCTGCACATCCTCGCGCGGGCCATGAAGCCGTTCGGCGACGTGGTGATCGCGGCTCCCGATCGCGAGTTCTCCGGCGCCGGTGCCGCCCTCGGCGCCCTGCATCTCATCCAGCCCGAAGTGCACAAGGCGCAGGTGGACGGAATCGACGAAGCCTGGGCCATCACCGGTCCGCCGGCGCTGTGCGTGATGTTCGCGCGACTCGGTGCGTTCGGCGCGCCCTTCGATCTGGTGGTGTCGGGCATCAACCCGGGGGTCAACGTCGGTCGCTCGGTGTATCACTCGGGAACCGTGGGGGCGGCGCTGTCGGGCCGCAATGGTCTCATCTCGGGTGTGGCCGTGAGTCAGGCGGTCACCGGCTTCGGAATCGAAGGCCAGGGTTGGGACGAGATGCTCGTGGGCCAGAAGTGGGAGTCGGCCGCCGAGGTCGCGGCCACCTTCGTGGAAGGTCTGGTGTCGGCGATGCCGGCCCAACCCGTGGTGGTCAACATCAACGTTCCCAACAAGGATGTGTCGGAGATGAAGGGTTGGCGTGTCGCCCGAGTGGGCCACGAACCTCCGCGTCGCATGAGCACGGCCGTGCTCGAACCCAAAGAGGGTCATGCCGGTTCGTACTACGTGCGCATGCAGTGGGGTGACGCGGTGTCGTTGCCGGCCGACACCGATGGTGGTCTGGTCGAGTCCGACTACGTGTCGGTGAGTTACCTCTCGTCACTGGCCCATGAGCCGCGTCTCGACATGGAGATGGCCGAGAAGCATCTCGGACGTCTGTTCGAACGCTGAGCGTCGTTCAGATCACGACGACTTTGGTGCCCACCTGGGCGAAGTCCCACAGGAAGTCGGCATCGGCGTTGGCCTGCCGCTGGCACCCTCCGCTCAGACGCTGACCGAGTTCGGCCTCTGTCTGGTACGGCTGATTGTCACTGCGACGAATCGGGATCGCATGGAAGCCGATGTTTCCGATGTCCGTCTTCAGCCAACGCACCATCTTCGGCAGGAAGGCTTTGCCGTTCCAGGCCGTCGACACGTCGGACCGGCTGTAGACCACGTGGGTACCCGGAGTCTCGTTGTCGTACTTGCTGCCCGACACGAGCCAAGAACGAATGACGACGTCGTTCTCGTCGACCGCCCACACTCGCTGACCCATGCGGTCGTACACGACGCGTCGGCCCGAACCCGAGTTGATCGGTAGCGGGGGAGCGTCGGGCCCGCTGGTCGAAACCGTCGACAAGGGATAGCCGTAGATGTCGACGGCCCCCGGAGGCGGCGGCGGTGTGCGCACGATCATCGACTGCTCGTCGGGCCAGATGCCGAGTGACAGAGCGGTCTCGCGGCCCACCTTGCCGTCGACGAAGAGATCGCGCTCGGTCTGCAACTTCTCCACCGACGCGGCGGTGGCGTTGTCGTACACGCCCGAGATGTTCCCGGAGTAGAGGCCGGCCTCGCGAAGCGCCTCTTGCAGGCACACCACGTCGGGTCCGCTCGATCCGCCGCCGAGCGAACGCTCCTTGATGGTGCATTCCTCGGTCGCGGCCGGATCGGCGCCCACCACGTCCTCGGCGGCGGCTTCGGGGAGGGGGCTGTCGGAACCCGGAACCGCCGACGAATCACCGGGCTGGCCGATGATGGGGAGGGTGTCGACCGGATCTTCACTCGACAACGTGGTTGAAGTGTCCGAGGGGTCGGAGCTGGCCCGTGATTCGGAGCCGGACCCCGACGACACCACGCCGATGGCGAGGCAGATCGCGGCGATCACGACGATGGAGACGATCACTGCGGATCGATGACGAGGGGCGAGCATCGTCTCGTCAGATTACCGATCGCACCCTCGGCGATCAGGGCAGCCGATTCGGCTCGCCTGTGATGCTCGTGACAACGTGAAGGCATGAACCCGGTCGTTCTCGTTCACGGCAATCCTGAGACGGCGGCGATCTGGACGCCACTGGTTGCCGCTCTTGGTGCACGGGGTGTCTCCGACGTGATTCGGCTGACGCCCCCCGGTTTCGGAACGCGATGCGCCGACGGATGGAGTGCTGCGCAGGCCGACTATCGATCGTGGCTCGTGGACGAAGTCGAGGCGATCGGGCGCCCGGTTCACATCGTCGGACACGATTGGGGTGCCGGTCACGTGTACGGCGCCATCTCGGTGCGCCCCGACCTCTTCGTGTCGTGGGCGGCGGATTGCGGCGGGCTGATTCATCCCGATTACGAGTGGCACGACGCGGCTCAGGGTTGGCAGACGCCGGGCGTCGGCGAGGAGATGGTGGCCGGTCTCGTGTCGTTGCCGAACGACGACAAGAAGGCTGCCTTCGTGGCGCTCGGCATGTCCGAGTCCATCGCGGCCGAAGTAGCACCCTGGGTCGACGACACGATGGGACGATGCATCCTTGCGCTCTATCGTTCGGCTTCCCAACCGGCGATGCGCGAGTTGGGAGAACGACTCGCGTCTCGACGACCCGGGCGCGGAGCGGTGATCGTGCCGACGGCCGATCCGTATCCGGGCACTCCCGCCATGGCTCGTGAGGTGGCCGCGCGTCTCGGAGCATCCACGATCGAGTTGGCCGAACGAGGCCATTGGTGGATGATCGAAGCACCCGAACCGGCCGCGGCCGCCCTCGTGTCGTTCTGGAAGGAGATCGATTCATGACCGACCAAGCCGGACGATTCATCGTGATCACTGGCGCCAACAGCGGGATCGGCCTGGAGGCGACTCGTCGACTCGCCGAACGCGGCGCCGATGTCGTCATGGCCTGTCGCAACGAAGCCAAGGCGACAGCCGCGCAGAAGCAGCTCGGTTCCGAGCGGGTGTCGGTGGCGCGCCTCGATCTGGCCGACCAGTCGTCGATCGCCCGTTTCGCCGACGAGTTGAAGTCGAGTGGGCGTCGCATCGACGTTCTCGTGAACAACGCCGGGGTCATGGCCCTCGACGAGAGTCGCACCACCGATGGGTACGAGGGCCAGTTCGGCACGAACCATCTCGGCCACTTCGCCCTCACGGCTCGACTGCTGCCGCTGCTGTCCGACGGCGGGCGAGTGATCACCGTTTCGTCGATCGCTCATCGACAGGGTCGGGTCGATCTCGACGATCCGCACTTCGAACGACGCAAGTACAACCGCTGGGATGCGTACTCGCAGAGCAAGTTGGCCAACTTGCTGTTCGCCCTCGAACTCGACCGGCGACTGAAGGCGGCCGGCCGAACCCAGATCTCGGTCGGCGCACATCCCGGTGTCGCCTCGACCGCACTCGGACGAGACGGCTCGTCGTTCATCAATTCCGTGACTCGCCGCATGGGGTGGCTCACGCTCCGATCCTCGGAGAGCGGCTCCGATCCGCTGGTTCGCGGCGCAACCGATGGAGCGCTTCAGGG
>JBEAXP010000056.1:0-15216 GCA_041159745.1 Actinomycetota bacterium
GTGCCCGGGGTGGGGCTCGAACCCACACGACTCGTGAGAGTCAGGGGGGTTTAAGCCCCCCGCGTCTGCCAATTCCGCCACCCGGGCGACGGAAGCAGGCTACGGACTCAGGCCACGCGACGAGCCGACGAGCGCGGTGCCACCGGAACGACGAGCGAGTGCACCTCGTCCCACAGTTCGCGGCGCAGTCGATCAGCCAACGGCGGAGCGAGTCGATTGGCCACCACGATTCCGTCGATCATGTCGGCGACCACCGCGACGAGGGGACGGCCCGAGAGGCGGACGGCGACCGTGACCGAGTCGCCGATTCGGCGCAACGAACGATCGACGCCGACCAGACGGGGCGGGCAACGAAAACCGGGAATCACCAGCCCGCGGGCCGCGGTGCCCCGAGCCAGAACACGCGCGGCATGAGCGAAGTCGAGCGTCGTGGCCGGGATCGTGCCCGGGTCGGTGACTCGAATCGTGTCGGTGGCTTTCATGGAGAGTCGAGCCTGCCAAGGGGGTGTGGCACCCCACCGCTACGGTCGGCACCATGACCGAACAGGCTCCGGCGTACACCCCCGCCCAGCAACGCGTCATCGACGTCATCGGACGCAGTGCCGGTCGGGCCGACCTGCCCGATTCCCTGGCCACCGAACTGCGAAACGAGCTCGACGAAGCGCTGCAACCGGTTCTCGAACTGCTCCCCGACGGCAAGTCGTACGAGAACCGCTTCTTCCTCAACAAGAACGCACTCTCCAACGTTCATTCGTGCGAGGCCTACTTCGTGGGCGGCCAGGGCGAATTCGAATGGAACATCGCCAACTCGCGCGGCACGATCGTCCACAAAGCGGTCGAGGTGTCCGCTCACACGCGCGGCGACATCTTCCCAAGCGACCTCATCGAGGAAACCATCGCTCGACTGTCCAACGATTCGTCGAAGAGCATCTCCGAATTCCTCGTCACTCTCGACGAATTCGGACGAGCCGAGCTCGTCGCCGAATGCAGTTCGCTCCTCACCCGATTCTTCGAGGGATTCCCGGCCATCAAGAAGCAGTGGCATCCCCAGACCGAGTCGGCCATGACTCTCAACCTCGCCAACAACCGTGTCCGCGTGCAGGGCAAAGTCGACCTCGCCCTCGGTCGTCCTCCCGACAAGGTCATCATCGACCTGAAGACGGGTAACGCCTTCGGCGCCCATCGTGACGACCTGCGCCTGTACGCGCTCATCGATCTGCTGGCCATCGGCAACGCGCCGCGCAAAGTGGCCAGCTACTACATCGACTCGGCCGAGATTCACGCCGAAGACATCACCGAGGGAACGTTGCGCGCGGCTTGCCGTCGCTTGGCCGTCGGCCTCGTACGCGCGATCGAGTTGAAACTGGGCAACGCCGAACCCGTGCGCCGACCGGGCAACAACTGTCGCTGGTGCACCTTGCTCGATTCGTGCGACGAAGGTCAGGCCCACATCGCACAGCGCAACGAAGACGAGGGCTGGTAGATCAGCGCGACGACGTGTGGGGCGACATGATCGCCACCGCGGTGCCGAGACCGACTTCGCTCTTCACCGTGGCGATGCGTCGGCCGGGTTGAACCGCTTCACGCGCGGCCCCCACCACATCGGGACCCCACGACGCCACGGTCGCGTCGAGGTCGTTCACGATCAGAACCACACCCCACAAGTTGGCCGGACGATCGGCGGGCAAATCGGGTCGCTCGACCACTTCGAGGATCACGCGTCCGGCGCGGTGGAAACCCTGTCGAACACCTCCGCCGGCGTCACGGATGCGCTTGAGGGGCAACCCGGTGGCGGCAGAGATGGCCCCGCAGGTCCGGTCGAGCGACGGCGTCATCACGACCACTTGATCGATGGCGATCACACCCGATGGATGAACCGGTGACTCACTCGGTTCGGCGACTCCGGTGGGAACCGAGTCGATGACCGTGGATGACGATTCGGCGAACGACCAACCGACGAGACCGACCGACTCGGAGCCACGAGATTCGTCGAAGACGATGCGCACACCGTCGATGCAGACCGACGGAAAAGGCGGGAACGACGAAGAAGACGATGCTTCAACGGGAGAGAAGGTCAAGCCGAGGCGACGCCAGGGCTCAGGAGATGCGGAGAGTCGAAGTTCGGTGAGCAGGATCAGCCGCGGCCCATGTTGGGACGCTTGCCGTGATTGGCCTTCGACCGACGGAGCCGTGCCTTGCGCTTCTTGGTCTTCTTCGACATAGGGACTGAACGCTACCGCCCGGATCGCTCGACGCCTCGCCGTCGACCCCTCCCGACCAGGACCCCGATACCCACGGCCAGAACGAGGCAACCGCCGAGGGCGGCCACCTCACCCCGCCCGGTCACGGGCATCACCGCAGGTGACAGTGGCCGTTCGACCACCGCCGTCACCACGTCGGGCTCGGCCTGCGCATCGCACACCGCCGACGGACTCTCGGTGGAGAACACCACACCCACCGATCCGACCGGCAGGACGATGGAGGCCCGGCCATCGTCGTCGGTGACGAGCACTTCGGGTGGGGCGGCCGGCGCGCCGCCGGCCATGGTGAACGACGCGTAGACCTGATGACCGGCGAGTGGTTCGCTGCCGTCGTGAAGAAACGCCGTGGCCGAGACTTCGAGGCCCGACTCGGGGTGTGGCGAGACATCGGTCGAGAGCGAACCGTCGATGGAATACGGCGAGCACACGGGAACCGCGGAGAACGTCGCAGTGGAATCCGAGATCGAACCAAAAGACATGGAGCGATGTGGGGCCGACCCCGGCGCAGGGGCGACGGATAGCCTCGACTACTTCATGGAACGTTTCGGTCTCGTCGGCCTCCCCAACGCGGGCAAGAGTTCGTTGTACAACGCCCTCACCGGTGGAGGTGCCCTGGCCGCGCCCTACGCGTTCGCCACCAAGGATCCGAACATCGGCGTCGCCAAGGTTCCCGACGATCGCCTCGATCGCCTCGCCGCCATGTCCAAGAGCAAGAACGTGGTGCACGCAGCCGTGCAGGTGGTCGACATCGGCGGTCTCGTGGAAGGTGCGAGCAAGGGCGAAGGCCTGGGCAACAAGTTCCTGGCCAACATCCGCGAAGTCGATGCGATCGTGCTCGTTCTGCGGGCATTCGTCGATGACGACGTGCCCGGCCCGTCCGATCCGATCGAGCACCTGCGCGTGGTGGAGATCGAACTGGCACTGGCTGACCTCGAAACGGTCGAGAAGCGCCTCGGTCAGGCCCAGCGGCAGGCCAAGCTCGATCGCAATCTGATTCCGGAGGTCGAAGCACTCGAAGCCGCCCAGGCCTCGCTGAGCGACGGCCGTCCGCTCTATCGAGCGGGCCTGAAGGCCGAGTACCGCGAGGCTCTCGCACCGCATTTTCTTCTCACCAATCGTCGGGTCCTCGCGGTGGCCAACGTGGGCGAGAACGAACTCGACACCATTCCGGCCGTCGAGGCTCGCCTCGCCGCCGAATTCAACGACGCCGGCGACAACGTGGAAGTGATCGGCATGTGCGTGCAACTCGAAGCCGAGGCGGCCGCCATCGACGACCCGGTCGAACGCGCCGGTGTGCTCGAGGGATTCGGTCTCGGTGAAGGCGCGCTCTTCCGCATGGTCCGCTCCGCGTATCACCTGCTCGGTCTGCGCACGTTCTTCACCACCGGCGAGAAGGAGTCGCGCGCCTGGACGTTCCGCGCCGGATCCAGTGCACCCGAATGCGCCGGCCGCATCCACTCCGACTTCCAGCGCGGCTTCATCAAGGCCGAGGTCATTCACTGGGACGAATTGCTCGATCTCGGCTCGTGGACCAAGGCCAAGGAAGTCGGCAAGATCCGGGTGGAAGGCAAGGAATATCATCCGACCGACGGCGACGTGATGGAGTTCCGGTTCAACGTGTGACCGGATCGCACTCGTCGTCGAATCACCGATCATGAGTGAACACGCGGTTTCCGGAGACGCCTGGCTGGTGAGCGAAGGTCGGGTCTTGGCCAGTGCCGAGATCGCCGCATCCCGTCGCCAACGACGCCGCGGTCTCATCGGGCGACGCGATCTGTCCGGAGCGATGGTGCTGGCGCCGTGCTCGTGGGTGCACACGATCGGGATGTCGTTTCCTCTCGACGTCGCCTACCTCGACCGCGACGGTGTCGTGATCAAGACCGTTCAGATGGAACGATTCCGAGTGGGCGCACCCGTCCCCCGGGCCCGTTCGGTCGTCGAAGCCGAACGCGGAGCGTTCGCCCGGTGGGGACTGCGAGTGGGCGACCGTCTCGAGATTCGCGGGCCGTCGTGAGTCGCCTCGTTCTCGTCGCGACGCCGCTCGGCAACCTGGGTGACCTCGCCCCGCGCGCCGTCGAAGAACTCCGCGCGGTCGGATTGGTCTGCTGCGAGGACACTCGGCGCACCGGACTTCTGCTCAACAATCTCGGCATCGACGCGAAGCTCATGCGCCTCGACGAACACACCGAAGCCGTGTCGATTCGACGAGTGATCGATGCCCTGGACGAAGGGCGCGACGTTGCCCTCGTCTCGGATGCCGGCACGCCGGCCATCAGCGATCCGGGCGAACGTCTCGTCGCCGCCGTGGCCGAGACGGGACACGCCGTCACCGCGGTGCCCGGTCCGTCGGCGGTGGTGATGGCCGTGACACTCAGCGGCCTTCCCACCAGTCGGTTCGTCTTCGAAGGCTTCCTCCCCCGCTCGGGTCGCGAACGCGAGACTCGTCTGGCCGAGATCGCTCGCGAGAGCCGCACCTCGGTGATCTACGAGGCTCCCCACCGCATCGCCCGCACCCTCGACGATCTGGCCGGCGCTTGCGGCGACGATCGTCGTGCCGCGATCTGCCGTGAACTCACGAAGGTGCACGAAGAAGTGCGACGTGGTTCGTTGCGCGAGCTGATCGTCACGCTCGGCGAGCCGAAGGGTGAATACGTGATCGTGCTCGGCGGAGCCTCGGCCGCGGCCGCCGCATCCGAGTCGGACATCGACGATGCGCTACGGATCGAGTTGGACGCCGGATCATCGGTGCGTGACGCCGCCGACGCGGTGTCGGCGAAACTCGGCGTCTCGCGCAAGAGCGCGTACGACCGCGCGCTCGCGCTCCGGAACCCGCCCCGGGACTGAGCGAACGCGCGGCACGAACGAGGTTTACTCAGCCGCGTGGGGCGAGTGCGAGCTGACGGCTCTGCGCGACCAGCGTTCCAGCCGAATCCCACATCACCCCGTCCTCTTCGAGCAGACCGTTCTGGACGAAACGCGTCGAGAACTCGCACGCGATCGGACCCGGTGCCGGAACGGCGCGAACGTGAACCGTCATCTCCACCGTGGGCACCCAGGCCGACGGCAGATCGACATTGAACACGGCCGGGGGAAACGCGTCGGCGGCGAGCATCAGCGCCAGCGAATCGATGGGACGATCGTCCCTGAACTCGAACCATCCGCGCATCATCGGTTCGCCGCTCTTGACGCCCTCTCTGAACCGTGCGGCCCGAGGGTCGAGGCGGGTTCCCAAGAACTGATGGAGGTGAGCGAAGTCGTTGATGGTGGAGCCACTCGCCGCCAGGCAGTCTTCGAAGCGCGGGAACACGGAATCCTCCGCCCCCTTCCGTGCCGGCGACTCGCCGAACATCATCGTCGGCCCACCCGGATCGTTGCCCAGATCTCCGAGCGTCGCCATCGTCCGAACGATTTCCCGACCGCTGTCGGCGAGCCGCATCGCCGCGGTGGCGGTCGCGAAACGTCGGCCCGAGCGCACCACGTCGACCTCGATCACCACGGGCTCGGCCGGACATGGCGAGAGATAGTGCGTCGTCGACGTCACGCAGTCGGGTCGACCGGTCGCCTCGCTCAGCGCTCGACCCACGATGGCCAAGAGATAGCCGCCGTTCGCGTTGCCCATGATGTCCCAACCGGGATTCACCATCGCGTCGAACACCACACGAGACTCGTCGGTTCCATCGCGACGAACGACCGCGACGGCCCGGTCGAAAGTGAAGTCACCCTGAAAAGTCATGCATCGGTCACGCTAGTGACGCCGTAACCTGACCCCGTGGTCGCAGGCAATGGGAGCAGTTCGTTCTACGCGACGACTCCCATTTACTACGTCAACGCCAAGCCGCACCTCGGACATGCCTACACCACCATCGTGGGTGACGCCCTGTGCCGGTGGCAGCGCCTGCTCGGCAAGAACGTCCACTTCCTCACCGGGACCGACGAACACGGTCTGAAGATTCAGCAGGCCGCCGACGCGGCCGGGATGGCCCCCCGCGAGTTCGTCGATTCCATCGCCCCGTTGTTCGCCGACGCCTGGCGCAGACTCGACATCTCCAACGACGACTTCATCCGCACCACCGAAGATCGCCACCGAATCGGGGTGCAACGACTTCTGCAGGCTTGCTACGACAACGGCGACATCGAACTCGACACCTACCGAGGCCTCTACTGCGTGGCCTGCGAGGCGTACTACGTCGAGGACGATCTGGTGAGCGGCAACTGCCCCATTCACAAACGGCCCGTCGAGCACGTCGAGGAGGAGAACTACTTCTTCCGCCTGTCGCGCTACGGCGATCGACTCCTCGATTGGTACGCGAAGCACCCGGGC
Organism: Actinomycetota bacterium; assembly: GCA_041159745.1. Lineage (GTDB taxonomy): Bacteria > Actinomycetota > Acidimicrobiia > Acidimicrobiales > Ilumatobacteraceae > Casp-actino8. The sequence goes on from JBEAXP010000056.1 coordinate 6,583, forward strand.
GCGATCGTCCCCGACCACCGCATGAACGAAGTCATCGGCTTCATCAAGCAAGGTCTGCTCGACTTCAGCATCAGCCGCACGAGTTTCTCGTGGGGCATCCCGCTCCCCTGGGACTCGAAGCACATCACCTACGTGTGGTTCGACGCTCTGGCCAACTACATCACCGCCATCGGATACGGCGTCGACGACGACGCGTTCTCGTCTCGCTGGCCGGTCGACTACCACCTCATCGGCAAGGACATCATCCGCTTCCACTGCGTCTACTGGCCGGCCATGCTGATGTCGGCCGGCATCGAACCCCCGCACGGCTGGGCCGTCGGAGGCTGGCTCCTGGTGGGTGGCGAGAAGATGTCGAAGACCACGGGCAACGTGGTCAACCCACTCGACCTCATCGACGAGACTCGCGAGGACGGCGTCGGTGTCGATGGTTTCCGCTACTACGTGCTCGCCGATACTCCGTACGGCGCCGATGGTGACTTCACCTACGAAGGTTTGATCGGCCGGTACAACTCAGATCTCGCCAACAACCTCGGCAACTTGTTGAGCCGCGTGGCCACCGTGGTCGGGAAGAAGTGCGACGGAGTCGGGCCGGCCCCGCGTGCCGACAGCCCCCTCGCCGAGTCGGCCCGATCGGCCGTGACCGAGACCATCGCCCGCTGGGCCGATGTTCAACCGAGTCGCGCGCTCGAAGCCACCTGGCAGCTCATTCGTGCGACCAACGCCTACCTCGAGGCGAACGAGCCGTGGAAGGCCGAACCCGGTACTCACGTCGACAACGTGATGGGCGATGCCCTCGAGGCGTTGCGCATCGTGGCGATCCTGGCCTCGCCGGCGATTCCCCGCACCGCTCAAATCGTGTGGGAACGCATCGGTCTTTCGGGAGCGGTCACTGATCAACGGGTTCCCGACGATGTGGCGTGGGGCGGCTATCCGGGTGGCACCGCGGTCGTCAAGGGCGATCCGTTGTTCCCGCGCAAGAGCTGAACGTCGTGAGCTGGACCGACACCCATTGCCATCTCGACGCGCGGTATCGGGACGACGATCACGGCGTGAACTCGCTCGATGCCATCATCGACGCGGCCCGCGAAGCAGGTGTCGATCGATTCATCACCGTCGGATGCGACCTGGCCTCATCACGCGAATGCATCGAGGTGGCGGCGCAGTACGACGATGTGTGGGCCACGGTGGGCGTCCACCCGCACGAAGCCGAAGGCGGTCTCGATGGGGTCGTCGATCTGCTCTCGTCACCACGGGTCGTGGCCGTGGGCGAAGCCGGCCTCGACTTCTATTACGACCATTCGCCCCGTGAAGTGCAACGAGAGGTGTTCGCGGCTCAGATCCAAATGGCTCATCAGCACGACTTGCCGCTGGTGATTCACACCCGCGACGCATGGGACGACACCTTCGATGTGTTGGCGGCCGAAGGCGTTCCGACGCGCACGATCTTCCACTGCTTCACCGGCGGACCGGACGAAGCACGTCGTTGTCTGGGCATCGGAGCATTCCTGAGTTTCTCTGGCATCGTCACCTTCAAGAACGCGACCGATGTCCAGGAAGCCGCTCGCCTGTGCCCGGTCGATCGACTGCTGGTGGAGACCGACAGTCCGTACCTCGCGCCGGTGCCGTATCGCGGTCGAAAGAACCAGCCGGCGTACGTGGCCGACGTCGGCCGGTTCGTCGCCGACCTGCGCGGTGTCGCCGTGGCCGAATTGGCGACGCAGACGTCGGTCAACGCGAGCACCGCGTTCCCCCGTATCGCGTGACACCGATCCTCGGCGTGACTCGATCCCCGGAACTCGCCGCCGCGTCATAGCCTGACCACGTGACCAGTCCCCTCGGCCGTGACGCGATGTTCGCTCAACGCCGACGTCTCGCCATCGCCATTGCCGTGACCGTCATCGCCGTGATCGCCTTCGCGGTGTCGGGGAACGGTTCGGGCGACGACGACGCGAACGTCTCGGGAACCGGCACCGCCGTGTCGATCCCATCCGGAGCCGGCGGCGATGGTGGCGGTTCACCGGCCGCTTTCGACACGAGTCCGGCCGATCCGGCCTTCCTGCCCGATGTCGATCCGTCGATCGCGCCGGAAATCATCACTGTGAACGTTCCCGCCCCGCCCGCGGGCACCGTGCTCGACGGCACCGCGAGTTACGTCCGCTGGCCGCAAACCTTGGGACTCCGTCCCTGTGCGACGCCCCACGCTCTGATCGGAGCGGTGATCACCGTCACCAACCTCAACAACGGCCGTCAGATCAAGTGCAACAACGTGTCGATCGAGGCTTTGCGCGACGGCAGCGTGATCATCGTGCACACCGACGTGTTCCTCGATCTGGCCGATCTCGTCGACGCGCCGATCCCGGTCGAAATCAACTTCTGAGGTCACACCCGTGACTCACTCGCGACGCGACATCACCGCTCTGCTCGAGGAGCACGGACTGGCTCCTCGTCGGGCGTTCGGTCAGAACTTCGTGGCCGATCCGAACACCGTGCGACGCATCGCCCGGCTCGCCGATGTGCGCGCCGATGACCACGTGATCGAGATCGGGGCCGGACTCGGATCGCTCACCTTGGCCCTGGCCGAGACCGGAGCCAGGATCACCGCGATCGAAATCGATCACGGTGTGGCACCGGTTCTGCGTCATGTTGTTCGCGATTCGCCCAATGTGACGGTGATCGAAGGTGATGCTCGCGAACTCGATTGGAATCATCTCGCGCCCGATCGCGAACCAGGTGCGGTGGTGGTCGCGAATCTGCCGTACAACGTCGCGACTCCGCTCATCGCCGATCTGCTCGACGACGTCCCCGGAGTGCGACGCATCGTCGTGATGGTGCAGAAGGAAGTGGCGCAACGACTGGCCGCCGAACCGGGATCGTCCGACTACGGCGCGGTCTCGGTGAAGGTCGCCTACTGGGGAAGCGCGCGAATCCTCGGCGACGTTCCGCCCACCGTGTTCGTGCCCCGACCCAAGGTCACGTCGTCGATCATCGAAGTCGTTCGCCGCGACCGTCCGGCGGTCGATGCCGATCGCGAGGTCCTGTTTTCGTTGGTTCGCGCGGCGTTCCAACAACGCCGCAAGATGCTCCGCCGTTCACTGGCCGATCGAGTGGGGCCGGAGATGTTCGCCGCCGCGGGCGTGTCACCCGAGTCCCGCCCCGAGGAACTCGACGTGTTGGCCTGGGGGCGCCTCACCACGGCCGTCTGCGCCGGAACCGGTTCCGGGTCGACCACGGAAACGAGAGCGTGATGGCCGCGGCATCGGATGCTCGGACCGTGATCGCTCCGGCCAAGTTGACTTTGAGTCTGCGCATCACCGGTGTGCGCGCCGACGGTTATCACCTCATCGACGCCGTCATGACCACGCTCGAACTCCACGACACGCTCACCGTGAACGCGGCCGACGACGATCCGAACCGTTCGGGCGACATGGTCACGTATCACGGTCCGTTCGGCGACGGGCTGGTGGGCGACGGTCGCGACCTCGTGTCGCGAGCACTCGTCGCCTGCCGACGAAAGGCGCGCGTCGAGGTTCACAAGGCCATCCCGCACGGCGGCGGACTCGGCGGAGGCTCGGCCGATGCCGCCGCGATCTTCCGGTGGGCGGGTGTCGACGACCTCCACCTGGCCGCTTCCATCGGAGCCGATGTTCCGTTCTGCATTCGCGGCGGCCGAGCACGCGTGCGAGGAATCGGCGAGATCGTCGAGCCCTTGGCCGATGAACCGGGTCTGGTCACACTCGTCATCCCGCCGCTCACCGTGAGCACACCCCTCGCCTATCGCGCGTGGGACGAGTTGGGCGGACCGACGCACCCCACGAACGACCTCGAGCCAGCGGCTCTGGCGGTCGAACCGGCCCTGGCGACGTGGAAGAAGAGGATCACCGAATCATCGGGGACCGAGCCCACGCTGGCCGGCAGCGGCGCGACCTGGTTCTTGCTCGGAGATCACGGACACATCGCCCGCGATCTGCACGACGCTCATGTGATCGTCACGCGACACCGCTGAGCGGTGGCGCGAGAAGCGAACTACTTGCGACGCTGGTGACGCGTGCGGCGAAGCATCTTCTTGTGCTTCTTCTTCCGCATGCGCTTGCGACGCTTCTTGATCAGCGAACCCATGTCGACCTCGTGTCGTTCTCGTGTTGTGCTTGTCTCGTGCTTGCTTCGGCTCGGAGCCCAAGCCAACAGACGTCAAACGTCAGGCACCTGACGCTAGCGACGGACGGGAGTGCGAGCCAACGCGGTCGAGGTCCCGTTCTCCCTGCTCAACCGGCTGGTCGACGAGTCGCCCGGTAGGGTGACGACGCCTTCCGGGGTCGTTCAATTGGTAGGACAGCGGATTTTGGTTCCGCGAATAGGGGTTCGATCCCTCTCCCCGGAGCCATCACCCCGGAGAAATCACCCGGTTCGGTGTTCTTGGCGGTCTTGTCCCGCTCGGCTCGCGTTCCCGTTGCTATAACGGTTGCGTGCCGGTCTACGCCATCATCCTCGCTGCCGGCGAGGGGTCGCGGATGCGTTCCGATCGACCCAAACCGCTCCACCTCATCTGCGGGCGTCCGATGGTGATGCACGTGATTCATTCACTCGAGCTGGTGACACCCGATCGATCGGTCGTGGTGGTCGGGCACGGTGCCGAGCGAGTCACCAAGCGGGTTCAGGACGACGCCCCGGTCTGGGCCAACGTGTCGTTCGCGGAGCAGCAGGTTCAGCGCGGCACGGGGGACGCCGCGGTGGTCGGCCTGCAGGCGCTCGACGTGGCCACACTGGCCAACGCCTCCGACGACATCGACGACACCTCGACGGTTCTGGTTCTCACCGGTGACACACCCCTCCTGCGCAAGGAGACCATCGACGAGTTGGTCGCTCACCACGAGTCGAACGGACTCGCCGCCACCGTGCTCGTGGCCTCGCTTCCCGATGCCACCGGATACGGACGCATCGTTCGCACGAAGGACGGCCGCGTCGAGCGCATCGTCGAGGAGCGAGATGCGACGGCCGACGAGAAGGCGATCAAGGAGTTCAACACCGGCATCTACGCGTTCCGGCGCGATCTGCTCGGCCCGGCCCTGCGGCGCGTCACTCCCAACAACGCGCAGAAGGAGTACTACCTCACCGACGTGATCTCGGTTCTGTCCGGCATGGGTCACCGCGTCGGAGCGGTGGTGGCCGACGCCGCCGAGACCCAAGGCGTCAACGACCGGTGGCAGCTGGCGCTGGCCGAGCGAGAGCTCCGAGCCCGCACCAACCGCCGTTGGCTGCTCAACGGCGTGACGATGCTCGATCCGCGTCAGACCTTCATCGACGTCGACGTCACGTTCGGCCGCGACGTCACCTTGTTCCCCGGAACGATCATCCAGGGACGCACGGTCATCGGTTCGGGTTGCGAGATCGGTCCCCAGACCCGCCTCGTCGACTGCGTCGTGGGTGACGGCGCGATCGTCGAGAACTCGGTCGCTCGAGACTCCGAGATCGGAATCGGCGCGCGAGTCGGGCCCTACGCCAACCTCGTTCCCGGCACGCGCGTGGCTGACGGTCAGCAGACGGGCGCGTTCTATGATTCGACCGAGTGACACACGGGATGACTTTGGGAGACGGTGACTTCGTGGACAAGGTGACGACCAAGCGGATGGCCCTCTACTCGGGGCGCACCCACCTGGCCCTCGCGCACGAAGTGGCTCGACATCTCGGCATCGAGCTCGGAGATCCCAACCTCGTCGAATTCGCCAACGGCGAAGTGCGTCCACGCTTCGGCGAGAGCGTCCGCGGTTGCGACGTCTTCATCATGCAGAGTCATTTCGGCTGCGACGGGCGGAGCATCAACGACTCGATCATGGAGCAGCTCATCATGATCGATGCCGCGCAACGCGCCTCGGCCAAGCGCATCACCGCCGTGTGCCCGTTCTACGGATACGCGCGACAGGACCGCAAGGCCGAAGGTCGCGAACCGATCACCGCACGACTGGTCGCCGACTTGTTCAAGGCCGCCGGCGCCAAGCGCATGGTGTCGATCGACCTCCACAGCGGCCAGATCCAGGGATTCTTCGACGGCCCGGTCGATCACCTCACCGCCATGCCCGTCATCGAGCAGTACATCCGCGAGAACGCCAAGGACCCGGTGATCGTGTCGCCCGATGCCGGTCGCATCAAGGTGGCTGAGCGCATGCAGCAGCACCTGGGCGCCGACCTGGCCTTCGTGTACAAGCGCCGCCCGAAGGGCACCACCAACACGGCTCAGGCACTCGACGTGATCGGCGATGTCGAAGGTCGCCTGTGCATCCTCACCGACGACATGATCGACACCGGCGGAACCATCGTCTCGGCGGCCCACTTGTTGCTCGACAAGGGTGCGACCGAGGTCTGGGCCATGGCCAGCCATGGCGTGCTGTCCGGTCCGGCCATCGAACGTCTCGAGAAGTCGCGGATCGACCGCGTGATCCTCACCAACACCTTGCCGCTCGCACCCGAGAAGCAGATCGGCAAGATCCAGGTGTTGTCCGTGGCTCCGATCATCGCCGACGCGCTGTCGGCCGTCTTCGACGACACCTCGGTCTCGGAGATCTTCGGCGGCGAGAACCAGGCCTGACCTGGCCGAACCGTCCCGATCGGGTCGGGTTCCGGTTGGCTCCGACGGGTAGCAACCGACCGATCCGGCCGTAGTATTCCAGGCTGTTTCTGTTCCACGGGACGCACGAGCGTTCCTGGGGCGCGTCGAATCGAGAGGTCGTCCATGTCCACCACGCTGAATCTCAAGTCGGGCCGCGCGAACGGCACGGGTGCCGCCCGCCGCCTGCGTCGTGACGAGCAGATCCCCGGCGTGCTCTACGGACAGGGAATGTCTCCGGTCTCGGTCACCGTCGATCGTCGTGATCTCCGTGTCGCGCTGTCGGGTGCCGCTGGTGTCAACACCATCCTCAATCTCGAAGTCGACGGCGCGTCGTACCCGGCCGTCATCAAGGAACTGCAGCGCCACCCGGTGCGTCGCACCGTCTCGCATGTCGATTTTCTCCGCATCAACCTCGACGAAGAACTCACCATCGCCGTTCCGGTTCGTCTCGTGGGCGAAGCCAAGGCGGTTCTCGCCGAAGGCGGTCTGGTCGACCCGTCGCAGGACACGATCGACATCGTGACCACGCCGGCCAACATGCCGTCGGAAATCACGATCGACATCTCGGGCATGCATCCGGGTCAGGTCATCCGTCTGTCGCAGGTCGCTCTCCCGGCCGGAACCCGCGCGCTGGGCGACCCCGATCTCGCCATCGTGACGGCCATCGCCGGCTCACGCGCCGAGACTCCGGCCGCGGCCGCACCGGCGGCCGACGGTGCACCGGCTGCTGAGGCGCCCAAGACCGAAGGCTGATCCGAATGGGCCTCTTCGGCCGTTCGGACAACAAGTCGAGCGCGAAGGGCGCGTCGGCCGGCAACAGCACCTTCGACTTTCTCGTCGTGGGTTTGGGCAATCCGGGCAAGCAGTACGCCCGCACCCGCCACAACGTGGGCGAGGAGGTCGTGGCCGTGCTTGCGTCCCGCCACGGTGGATCGTTGGGAGCGTCGCGCGATCACGCCCTCGTCGACGACGTGCGCATCGGCCCGAAGCGAGTGGTGCTCGCCTTCCCCACCACGTTCATGAACGAGAGCGGCAAAGCCGTGCGCGCGCTCGGTCGTCGGTACGGGTTCAATCGGGGTCCGATCGCCGACCGTCTCATCGTCGTGCACGACGAACTCGATCTTCCGCCCGGAACGGTTCGGGTGAAAGTGGGTGGCGGTCTCGGTGGTCACAACGGACTGCGCAGCATCACGGCCGACCTCGGCACCCAGGAGTACGTGCGAGTGCGCATCGGAGTCGGAAAGCCCGCCAACAAGGAACAGGGCGCCAATCATGTGCTGAGCAAAGTGCCGGCCGCCGAGCGACAGACACTCGACGTGAGTGTGCAGATCGCCGCCGATGCGGTCGAGCGGATCGTGGCCGACGGCGCCGCCGCCGCGATGAACGCGTTCAACGGCCAGTGAGGTCGGGGCGATGAACACCGCCGCTCAAGCGACCACCGGAATGTCCGGCGATCGTTCGGTTCCCGGCATTCTCGCGTCGTTGCCGGCGCGCTTGCGTGACGATCGCGCGCTCGTATCGCTCCTCGGATCCGCCGACGGAGTCCTCGCCGTTCCCGATCCGGCCCGAGTCATCGCCATCGCGGCGCTGGCCGAACTCTCGGGACGACGTCCACTCGTCGTGGCCTGTCCCACCGGAACCATGGCCGGCCAAGTGTTCGATGATCTCGTGTCGTTCGTTCCCGCCGACGACGTGGCGCTGTTCCCGGCATGGGAGACGCTGCCGTTCGAGCGCGTGAGCCCGAGCGTCGAGACCATGGGACGACGCCTCGAAGTGATCTGGCGGCTCGGCGACCCCGACCGAACGCCGCGCATCATCGTCTCCAGCATGCGCGCGCTTCTGCAGCAACTCGCACCGCGGTCGGCGCAAGCCGATCCGGTCGTGGTGCGCAAGGGCGCGATCCTCGACCCGACCGAGCTGGTTCGCCGTCTCGTTCATATGGGCTATCGACGCGAGGAGATCGTCGAACACCGCGGTGAAGTCGCGCAGCGCGGTGCCATCGTCGATGTGTTTCCGTCGACCGCCGATCAGCC
>JBEAXP010000060.1:0-5790 GCA_041159745.1 Actinomycetota bacterium
GACTCTCGATCAGGCTAGGGGTGCGCGGTCCGAAACTGAAGAGGAGGCCGTCTTCGGCGGTGATCACTCGGCGGGCCTTGCCCGCGGGAGTCTGTGCGACACCGGCCAACTCGACGAGACCATCGACCCCATTCACCGAGTCGAGGCCGGTCGTGGTGACGAGCAAGACATCGGGGGCCGCTTCCACCATGGCTTCGGGGGTGAGTGGTGTGAACGCGAGATCGAGTCCGATGGCGGTTCCGGCGTCGGTGGCACCAGCGGCCGCGATGATCGAATCGGGTCCCGATCCGGGTCCGCCGATGAGATACACACCAGCCGGACCGCGCAGATACACGAATGCGACCCGGACCTTGGCGAGCGATTCGTCGCTTCGGATACGAGCGAGATCGGCCGAGATCGCATCACTCAGTCGCGCCGCGCGATCGTCGAGGCCGAGAATCTCGGCCACTCGTTCGAGACGAGGGATGATGTCGTCGACGGTCGTGGCGTTGTCGACCAGTTCGATGCGAACGCCGGTGGCTTCGATCTGATCGAGTGCGGTCTCCGGACCGGTGTCCTCGTCGATCAGGATCAACGTGGGTCGAACCGCGAGTAGTGCCTCGACGTTGATGTCGTGGGCAGTGGTCACGATCGGGAGAGCATCGGCTTCGTCGATGGTGCTCGAGATGTCGCGTGCGACCACCAAGTCACCGGCACCGAGAGCGAACACCGCCTCCGTGAGTCCGGCGGTGAGGGTCACGATTCGCTCACCCGAAGTTTCGCGCGAAGTGTCGGAGCCGGAGCAGCCAGCCGCCAGAACGACGGCCACGGCGATCGACGGTGCCCAGCGCTTCATGAACCGCGGTTCTTTCTGGCTCGAATGAGAAGGATGGAGCCGCCGATGACGACGACGACCACTGCGCTGAAGAAGACCACCACGCCGATGTTCGAGTTCTCGTCGCGGCCGGTCGCGATGGCGGTCAACTCGCCCATGTTGTCGGCGACGGTGATTTCGGTGACTGCTTCGGTGGAAGCCGGAGCTTCAGTAGGGGTCGGAACGGTGGTGACGGGTGCTTGGCCGGTGAAGGTGACGGGGATGACGAGATCCTGGGATCGATCGTCGTAGATGGTGTGGTCGTTCTTGGTGACGATCGCGCATTCGACTGCTCGACAATCGATCACGTCGTTGATGGCCGGGCCCACCCCGAACTCGACGCGGAAAGTTCCGCCGGGGCCGTACGGGATGGCGAGATTGGTGCCGTATCCGGGCGGGTTGGACGAGATCCAGACCGATGCTCCGCCGGTGCCGGCGCGATCGGCGCCGCCTCCGCACGGTGACGGCGCAGCGCCGGCGTCGGGCTTCACACACAGCCCGACGTAGATGCCCTTGGTGACGTCGAAGCCGCTGCCCTCGACAATGACGATGTCACCGTCGCCGTCGAGTTCCTGGCTCTTCGAGACCGTGAGCGTGCGCGTGCCGTCGGTGGTTGTGAGCAGCGGATCGTCGGTGGGAAGGGGCGATTGGGCATCGACCGAACCCGTCGCGAACGCGAAGGTTGCCGTCGCCGACAAGGCGAGAAGGGTGCGGAGCAGGGGGCGAGCCATGGGTTGTCCTGTCGACCAGGAACCCCATCTTCACGGAAGACCGAGGGGTCCGACCAAACGAGGGAGAAGTCTGCCTGTGGCGTCGGGCATTCCGGTCGCGGAGACGGCTCAGAGGCTGGCCAGGTAGGCGTTGAGTTCGGTCCCGATGAGGTCGGCGGCATCATCGGACGGATGGTCGGTGTAGCTGTAGAGCCGTCGTCCGTCCCGCACGTGTCCGCACACTCGGGTGTTCTCGTCGCACAGGATCGGAGTCGGATCGAAGACGGTGACCGGGCCACCGAATTCGTCGGCGACTCGCTGGAGGAGTGCGCGATACCGCTCGGTGTGCGCGAGAAAGTCGTCGAGAGTCACCTGGCAACGCGGATTCGATTCGATGAGTAGCGAATTCAGGAATCCGACGGTGGTGCGACGATTGGTGCAGTCCTCGGGTGCTGCGAGGGCCGGATTGTCGACGTAGAGCACCACCTTCTTGCCGCCGTCCACCAGTCGTCGAACGGTTTCGCGCAATGCACCCTCGACCTTGTCGTACAACGGACTGTCGGGCAACCAGGCGAAGTTGGTGAAGTCGGGCCACTCGAACATCGCACGAACCGCACCCTGAACGACGACGACGCGAATGTTCGGATCGTTGTTGACGGTGTCGATGGCCGGAACGATGAGCGGAAGGAAGCGTTCGTGGGCCGGGTCGTCGGAAATGAGCGGCACCGCCGACTGGATGCCCTTGGTACCGCCGATCACCGTCCACCAGCGATCGTCCTGCGAAGTGCGCATGAAGCCGCCGATGAGCGTGGAGGCTTTGCTGTCACCGATCAGCGCGTACCAGGGTGCACCGCGCACATCCGTCCGACAGTCGGCGAAGAGTTCTTGGGTTGTTGCGTCGAGACCGCATCCGATGGTTGAAATCTCGTTGATGCCGCGCACCTCGCCGGGGTCGAGGGCGACGTTGAGCGAATTGAACTCTCGACTCGGCACGCCGTCACGGGCCCAGGTGAACGCGCCGACGCCGCCGACCACGGCCATGGCGGCGACCAGTCCGCTCACCACGGCCTTCCGATTGCGATGGAATCGCAGCGGGCGCTCGATGAGGCGATACGTGAGATACGAGAGGAGAACGGCCAGCGCGATCGCGCCCACGCGTATCCCAGCCGGAGGAACTTCGCTGGCGATGATGCGCGCGTAGACGAGCAGCGGCCAGTGCCAGAGATACAGCGGATACGAGATGAGGCCGATCCAGATCATTCCCTTGAGCGAGAGGAACCTCCGACCCCACCAGTTGTCCGCTCCGGCACCGATGAGAAGGGCGGCACCGAGGGTCGGAGCGATGGCGTTCCAGCCGGGGAACGTGCTGTCGCCGTCGAGGGCGAACATCGGGACGATGATCGCGATCATGCCAATGGTCGACGCGATGTCGCGCAGGTTCTCGGGAATCGTGAAACCGCGGATGGCGACCATCGCGAGGAGTGCGCCGATGAGCAGTTCCCAGAAGCGATTCAGCGGTGAGTAGTAGCCACCGGCTCCATCGATGGAAGCCAACCCGAGAACGAACGATGCGACGATGAGCACGATCGTCGGGCCGATCGTGCGGCGGCCGAATTTGAACAGAGCCCAGAGCACGAGCGGCCACACGATGTAGAACTGCTCTTCGATTCCGAGCGACCACAAGTGAACGAGCGGTTTGACCTCGGAGGCGGTGTCGAAGTAGCCGCTTTCGGCCCACAAGAACAGGTTGGAGACGAAGAACGCGCCACCAGCGACGTGCTTGCCCAGTGACTTGAATTCACCGTCGAAGAGTGAGATCCACCCGAGCACGTACGTGGCGAGAAGAACGGTGACCAAGGCGGGGAAGATGCGCCGCACTCGACGGTCGTAGAAGCCGCGAATCGTGAAGGTGCCGGTGGACAAACCACCGACGATGTTGGTGGTGATGAGGAAGCCCGAGATCACGAAGAAGATGTCGACGCCGACGTATCCGCCTGGCACGAGCCACGGGAAGGCGTGGAACAGAACCACTGAGCCGACGGCGATGGCTCGTAGGCCGTCGACATCGGGCCGGTACACATGGCCGGAATCAGTCACGAGAACCACTCCGAACTCATGCTTCGACCCTAGTGAAGGCCGACCCGAGGATGCGGCAGAGCGAAGAGGGGTTAGGGTCGAGATCTTGGAAGCCGTTCTCTCGACCGTGGTTCGACCGACCTGGCGTGGGTTGATCCACCGTTGGTCGACCTTCGTCGCAATTCCGGCCTTCATCGTCCTGATCAGCCTGGCCGATTCGTCATCGGCGCGTATCGCGATGGCGATCTATGGAGTCGGCGTGGCCACCATGCTCGGTGTCTCGGCGGTGTATCACTCGGGCCGTTTGAGCCCCGTGGCCGAGCGACGATTCAAACGCTTCGATCACGCCACGATCCTCCTGGCCGTCACGGGTAGTTACACGGCGGTCACGACGCTGAGCCTGCGCGGCCGACCGGAAGTGACACTTCTCGTGTTCGTGTGGACGGCAGCCACCATCGGCATCGTCATTCGCATGGCGTGGCTGCATGCCCCGCGTCCGGTCGTGATCGCGGTGTATCTCGTCGTGGGCTGGAGCGCGTTGATCGAAATCGGCGCGCTGTCGGAGGCGCTCAACGCGATCGACACGACTTTGCTGTGGACCGGGGGTGGGCTGTATTCGGCCGGCGCCGTGGTGTACGCCGCCAAACGCCCGAATCCGTGGCCGCGCACATTCGGATTCCATGAGGTGTTTCACGCGCTCGTGGCGGGAGCCGCTACGATTCACTACGTGCTGGTGATGCGTCTCGCTCTCTGATCGAGACCGAGAAGGGCGAACCGGCTACTGGGTGCTGAGGCTCGCGCGGAACATCCCCTCGTGAATGAGGTCGATGATTTCCGGCGATGGTTCGTCGAGTCGCTCGAGTACGACCGAGTGAATGATCTCGGTGAAGGTGAAACCGTGGGGATACCTGCCGACGGGCGACCCCGTATCGGTGCCCACGTCGAAGGTCTCACCACTCATCGAGAAGACGAGCGGAACGGTCTTCTCGAGTCGCGCCGCATCCACCGGTGAGCCATCGATCGCGAGCATCAACACACCACCGGCGCCGAAACCGCCGTCGTAGGCGAAATCAACTGCGATGGCATGACGGCCCGCGGTCAGTGGCGATCGCGCGCCAACGATGGTGTGCGTGTGGCCGAAGAGGTTGTAATGGAATTCGGGAACGCCGGCATTCGTGAGGTAGAGACTCCAGCCGGCCATGTTTCCGCCCTGGCACACGATGACTCCGGCCGGACTTCCACTTGTGACTTCGACATCGGCGACGATGCGATACGAGCAGTTCTTCAGATTGATCACGGAGCTCTCCGGCATGCGCACGTGCGCGCGGCCGTATGACATCTTCGTGATACCGCCGAGCGAGTGGGGCACGGAGAACTCTCCGTGCCGCGGTGAGCCGGGGTCGCGTAGCGGGTAGACGCCGTAGTCGAGAGCGTGCTGGTGAAAGAGCGCCTGCAACTCCGCGAGCTTTTCCGGGTACGACGACGAGAGGTCGAACGCCTGCGAGAAGTCCTCGGCCACGTTGTAGAGCTCCCACTTCTCCTGAGGGCCGTCGAAGTCGTAACCCTGCAGACGGATCCACGGGAGCCGCCCATGGAAACACGACGCGATCCAACCATCGGCGTAGATCGCCCGGTTCCCGAGAATCTCGAAGTACTGCTCGGGGTGCGTGGTGGGAGCACTCGCGTCATCGAACGAATACATCATCGAACGTCCGTGAATGGGCATCTGCTCGATTCCGTTGACGTGCGTCGGGGCGTCGATTCCGGCGGCCTCGTAGATGGTCGGGGCGATGTCGGTGACGTGGTGGAACTGTGTACGGAGTTGGTCACGGTCGGCGATTGATCGCGGCCAAGAGATCGCCAGCGCGTTCCGTGTACCGCCGAAGTGCGAAGCGACCTGCTTCATCCACTGGAACGGTGAGTCGAGTGCCCATGCCCACCCGACGTTGAAGTGGTTCTCGCATCGGTCGGTGCCGAAGTCGTCGATGTGGTCGAGAAGCCACTCGGGGTCTTCGTGCACTCCGTTCTGAAAAGAAGGTGCGCTCCAAGCGCCGTGAACGGTTCCCTCTGCGGAGGCACCGTTGTCGCCCGTGATGTAGATGATCATCGTGTTGTCGGCGATGCCCATCTGCTCGATCGATTCGATGATCC
>JBEAXP010000117.1:0-6187 GCA_041159745.1 Actinomycetota bacterium
GCCCGCCGCGACGCCCGCACCGGAGACGTGATCGTTCCGCCGGTTGGTGTCGTCGAAGTCGATGGATCCGAAACGATCGCCCTGGACCAACCCGTGGACACCGAGTGCCGCGACGACATCGTCCAACTGGATGGTCGTTCGATCCCCCTCGGCCTGAGCGGAACGTTGGGCGACGTCCTGGCTGCTCGGCCCCTCTCGGCCCAGTCGTGCGGAGACGCGATCACGCTCGACGCCGGCGATCATCGTCTCGACACCCAGCCCGGTGCCGTCAGCGGGTGGCACGTCGACCGGATCGTGCTGCGCTCGACTCGCGCCCTGTTCGCTCCGGGCGCGACGACGGCCACGACGAAGAATGTCGACAGCAACGTCGGCCGCGCCACACGCACGTACACGATTCCACCCTGCCCGGACGGCTGCTGGTTCGAGACCCGTGACGGCTGGAACGATGGATGGTCGGCGTCGGTCGACGGATCGTCGCTCGGAACACCGATCGCCTCGGGCGGCGGCCGAACGACCTGGTGGCTCGAGCCGTCCGACACGACGCGAACGGTCGACGCCACCTGGACGCCGCAACGCACGCTCTGGTTCGGCCTCGCCACGTCACTGGCGACGTTGGCCGCGTGTTGCTTCCTCGTCGTGCGGCGTTCTCGCCGTCGGATCGAGTCACGCGTCGACACATCCACGCATATCGCTGTTGCCCACGACTCGAATCCGCGACGACTGGCCCTCACCACCACCGCGATCACGGCCCTCGTGGTCGGTCCGCTCTGGGCCCTCGTCCCTCTGATCCTCGTTCGGAAGAGTTTCGCGACGTGGGCGCGACGACTCGGTTTCGCACTCATCGTTCTGGCTGGTCTCTTCGTGATCGCTCAGCAGATCCGCACCGGCGCCGACCCCGGATTCGGTTGGCCATCGGTGTTCAGGCGGGCCCATCGACCCGCCCTCCTCGGTCTCGTCCTCGTGACCATGGGTTGGTGGGGTCAGTCGAACGTCGGAGGCCCGAGCCGTAGGATGAGCGACTCGTGAGTGCGCAACCGTTTCCCTGCCTGTCGGTCGTGGTCCCTTGCTACAACGAAGAGGCCACCATCAAGACCTTGGTCGGCCAGGTGCTGGCGTCACCGTGGGTCGCCGAGGTCGTCGTGGTCGACGACGGTTCGGCCGATTGCTCGCGCGACATCCTGGCCGGCCTGTCCGATCCGCGCGTGACCGTCGTTCTCCACGAACACAACCAAGGCAAGGGTGCCGCACTGCGCACGGGTTTCACCCGTGCCACCTCCGACTTCGTGATCGTCCAGGACGCCGATCTCGAGTACGACCCGGGCGAGTACGGAGTTCTGCTCGAACCACTGCTCGACGACCGGGCCGACGTGGTGTTCGGTTCTCGCTTCCTGTCCGGCCGCCCGCACCGAGTCCTCTACTTCTGGCACAGCATGGGCAACAAGTTCCTCACGCTGATGTCGAACATGTTCACCGACCTGAACCTCACCGACATGGAGACCTGTTACAAGTGCTTCCGACGCACGGTCATCCAGTCCATCACCATCGAGGAAGATCGCTTCGGCTTCGAACCCGAGATCACCGCCAAGCTCGCGCGTGGGAAGTACCGCATCTACGAAGTCGGCATCTCGTACTCGGGCCGCACGTACGCCGAGGGCAAGAAGATCGGCTGGCGCGACGGCGTCCGAGCCGTGTACTGCATCGTGCGCTACTCGGAGGTCGGCTCGAAGATTCTCGGTCGCGTCGAGTCGCTGAAGAGCTCGCGTTAGATCAACGGGCGCCGCGAAGACGGCGCCAGCGGTCGCCGATCCCCCACCGGGTCACCAGAATCATCGATTCGGCGATGATGCGGCCCGACATCTTCGAGGTTCCGTACTGACGGTCGACGAACAGGATCGGCACTTCGACGATCCGAGACCCACGCCGTGACAGTCGAACCACCAATTCGGTGAGGAACGCGTATCCCTCGGCTCGCGTGGTGCGCGGATCGATCGCGGCCAGCGCCGCGCCACGGTAGGCCCGGAAACCCGACGTGCAGTCGCGAACCTTCACACCGAGCACGAAGCCGGTGTAGAGGTTGCCCCAGCGCGACAGCAACCGGCGGTGCAGCGGCCAGTCCTTCGTGCCGCCGCCGCGCACGTAGCGAGACCCGATCACGGCGTCGGCCCCTTCGCCGAGCGACCTCAACATGATCGGGATCACGTCGGGGTCGTGGGAGAAATCGCAGTCCATCGAGACGATGGCGTCGAAACGCTCGTCGATGGCCAATCCGAATCCATGGCGATACGCGCTGCCGAGGCCGTTCTTGCCCTCGCGGTGCACCACTCGGACGCCACCCAACTCGGTCGCCACTCCTTCGGCGATCCGCCCGGTGCCGTCGGGCGAGTTGTCATCGATCACCAGAATGGTGGCGTCGGGAACCACTCGGCGCAGCGCCCGAAGCATGCGATCGATGTTCTCGCTCTCGTTGTACGTGGGGAGCACCACGGCGGTCGACACGATCGACCACCCTACCGAACGACTTGGGCGTGAAGAGGTGACAGCACTCCCTCGGCGAGAGCGTCCCATGTGAGTCGACGTGCGCGAGCCTCGGCGGCCCGGGACAACTGCGCTCGTCGTTCGGAGTCGGTCAGCACGTCGACCAGCGAGCGATACATTTCGTCGATCGGAGCCAGAACGCCGGTCATCCCGTCGATCACCGAGCACCGGTGTCCGCTGATGTCGGTGGCCACGGCCGGTGTGCCGCAGCCCGCCGCCTCGGTGAGGGCCAACCCCCAGCCTTCGGCGAGTGACGCGCTCGCCACGATCCACGAACGGCGATAGTGATCGCGCAGAGCCTCGCGACTGACCCGTCCGGCGAACTCGATCCATGACCGCGCGTCATGATCGTCGACCCACCGCTCGAGTCGCTGTCGTTCCGGACCATCGCCCACGAGAGTCAGTCGAAGGTCGGGCACGTCACGCCGAGCGATGGCCACTTGTTCGAAGAGCCGATCGAAGCGCTTCACCGGTGCTTGACGTCCGACGGCCAGAATCGACGGGTGACTGGTCTTGCCGACAGTCGCGTCGGTCGAGAAGAAGTCGTCCACACCGACCGGTCCGGTCGCGACCAATTCGGGTCGCCAACCGAGTTCGACGAGTTCGTGCCGCGTGTCGTCGGACGTGGTGACGGTCGGGGTGCGTCGATACGCCGGAGGTGCCCACTTCGTCTCCAGAGCGCGGCCGATCGCCGCGATCGGGGCCGGGAAGACTTGGTTCCACATCGGACCGTGGATGTGATGGAGGATCAGAATGCGCGGCTTGCGGCACCACACCGGCGAGAACCACGGCACCCCGTTCCAGATCTCAACCAACGCGTCGTAGCGGCCCATGCGTCCGACGGCTTCCGAGGCCACGGTGCGGGGAAAGACCGACATCCGCCCACCGCGTCGCACCACGTCGTACCCGTTGCGACGAGCGGTCGAAGGAAGCCCATCGGCGTGCGAGGTCCGGTGCAGAACTTCGAGACCGGCCGCCGCCCAGCGCTTCATGAATTCGTCGGCGTGCACTTCGGATCCGCCGGCCTCGCGATCGTCGAGATCGCGCCAGGCGAGCACGTGGACGCGTCGCACCCCACGGGCGACCATCTCGTCGACCATCGTCCGCAGATCGCTCACGGGTACAGCGGCGCTCCGACCGGCACCCGGAACACCGCTCCGGGCAGACGGATCTCGTTGTAGCGATTCACGAGTGTGTCGAGATCGGCGGGCGAGTCGACGTTGTACACCACTTGAGTGTGTCCGTATTGCGAATCGAGCAACGTGATCCACTCGGGTCGACCCAGTTCTTCGATTCGCTCCTCGATCCGGACCCGCAACTCGTCCGACTCGGCCACTTCGGCAGCCGACCGGGGATCGAATTCGGCCAGCAGATCGGCGTCGCTCCGTAGCGCGAAGCGCTCGATGTTCTCCGAGCCGACCACGAACCACAGCACCGCGTCGGCGACACGCTCATCGTCCATCGACCGATACGGACGAACGGTCGCCTTGGCCCACGGGTCGACCTTCAACGTGTCGCCGCGCTTCTCCATTTCGAGCACGAAGCCGAATCCGGTTCCGCCCAACGACGCCGGGTCGTGCCAGCGCAACAAGTACACCGCGTCGCGATCGAGAGCCGGCTCGAGTTGCTCGCCGAGATTCGCCACCAGCCGCGAGTCGCTTCGGTAGGGCAGGTCGGCTCCGGCCGAGGCGATCGAGCCGGCCAGTGCCAATCCGAACACGGCCGCGGCACCGACCGCCGGAATCACACGTGCGCCGGCCGAAGAGATTCGCCGTCTCACGTCGACGTCCAAGGAGATCGACCAGACCGACGCAACCATCCAGAACGCCGCCAACAACCACGTCCATCGGATCACGTAGTCGTAGAACGTTCCGAACACCCGCGACGTCGCGTAGAAGCCGATGAGAGTCGACCAACCCAGAACGACGTAAACGCGACCGAGTTCGTGCTGGCGATGGCGACGCCAGGCGGCCAGGCCGACCAGCACCACCGCGACGAAGGCAGCGAAGCCCCACCAACGCGGATCGTCGGTCGGATCGCGACCGGGTCCGCTGACGAAGGGTCCGGCCAGATTGAACTCGCCCGCCAGGGCGCGAAACGCGGCCCGGAAGCCGACCGTTTCGTCGGGCGGGCTGGTGAAGTGTTCCCAGACGCGGCGCAAGTTGCCCGGACCCGGCTGCAATTGCTCGATGACCGGCGGAAGCCACATCACAAAAGAGACCGCGGCCGACCACGCCACCGGGCGCCGCCAGACTCCGGTCCGACGCGTCGTCCAGACGAGCCAGACCAACAGTGGAGCGAGCGCACCGGCCACGAGGGGTACGTAGCTGATGTGCGTCTGCAGACAGTGGTAGCCGACGGCGACGGCCAACGGCAGAGCGCGGTGGTGTCCCAGCAGAACACCCGCGACCAGAACCAGAAAGAGCGTGTACGCGAACACCGGGATCCAGGTGTTCCAGGGCTCGAGGAAGAAGCCGGGGGCCAGCGAACGCACGATCACGGCCAGGACGAGCGCGGTGATCGCCGCCACCCGCCATCCGAACCAACGACGCACGCAGAAGAGCGTCGCCAGAACCCCGGCCGCGTGAACCACGAGCGTCGACACGATCACACCGATGCTCGAGCGGAACATCGCGAGATACACCGGATACAACGCGTAGGCCATGGACGGCCCGGGTTTGTAACCCTGATCGTTGATGTCGCGGCCGACTCGGGCCGCCACGCCGACCAGCGGAGGATGTTCGGGAATCCCGCGCATCATCAGCTCGGCCAACGACATGTCCCCGGTGGGGTGCCAGTCGACGAACAGGTTGGACGCCACCGCGACGATCGCCGGCGACATCACCACCAACGTCATCACGACGAGAGTCACCAGCGGGTGCGCGAGCATCCAGGCTCGCCAGCGGGCGATCATCGAACGGCCGCCACGATCATCCGCGCCACCCGCTGATTGCCCGATTCGGTGAGACCATCGGCATCCCACGCGACGATCCGACCGCTGGTCGGGCACTCGTCCCACCACAGACAATCGACCTCGGACCCCGCGTCTCCGAGCAGACGACCGGCGTCCACCACTTCGACGTCGGAGCGTTCGGCCAAGAGACGCACGAACTCGCTCTCCGCGGGCGATGCATCGGGCCAATCGACGACCGCCAGACGAACCTCGCCCGCCGCCCGAACGGATTCGACCAAGGCCGAATCCGGAACGCACGCGTCGTCACTCGCTGGAGCCACGACCGCGACCCGGTACGAGCCTCCGGCGAGACCGTCGGCCAGAACTTCGGGGACGTCGCACCACGACGCGGCAATCGAGGTCCACTCCGTGGTGAAGCCGTTCTCGCGCAAGCGGCGGTCGATGGGCTCACGGGCTTCGGCAAGACGTTCGCCGCCGACGATGAGGATCGCCGTCGAACGATCGCTCAGTCCGGGCCACCACCACCAGACCATCGAGATAGCCACCGCAAGGACGAGTGCGCCCACGATCGCGGGGCGGGCGAACCGGTTGCGCATCAACGGGCGACGGTACCACCGCACCTTCTCGTCCGGCCGACAAGCCGACCGTGCGACCAGGGGATTGTCGTAGTATCGGTCAGTCCTTTCGGGACGTTGGACGACGATGCTTGGACCTCGACAGGACGATCCCGCCCTCCAC
>JBEAXP010000026.1:0-15573 GCA_041159745.1 Actinomycetota bacterium
CTCGGGGCGCACATTTCGCCCCGAGCAGGCCGTCACCCCGCGTCCCACCGCGAACGCGGGGCAACGCGGTCAGTGAGCGCGCAGGATCGCTCCGCCCAACGCGCCGCCGGCCGAACCGGCCGCGATCAGGCGGACGACCCGCCCACCCTCGACCACCGCGACCAGGCCGTCGGCGTTCACCGCGGTGACCTGGTCGAGGTAGGAGGCGATCGCGTCGGTACCGGACTCGTCGGCACCGAACACCGTCGCCGGCGAGGACGGGAAGAATCCGGCATCCTGCGCATCGCGCGGGCTCGGGGTCTCGTCAGCCGAGTCGTCGGATGACGGCTGGTCGTTGCTGGACTGGTCGTTGCTGGACTGGTCGTCACCGGAGTCGATGCTCGAGTCGTCATCCGAGCCGTCATCAGAGCCGGGACCGGAGTCGCCGGGCTCGCTCTGGTGGGTGTGATCGCCGTGGCCGTAGCCGTGGCCGTTGCCGTGATCCTCGTGACCGCGGCCCCGACCGGGGTTCTCGTCTTCGTCGTGGCCGCGAACCGCGTCGGGGTTCGGGTGGCCGTTTTCCTGGTGAGCCTCGTGGCTGCGGCTCGATGACTGCTCGGCTCCGTTGCTGGCGGCGGCTCCCGACACCCCGGCGCCGAGAACGACGGCGGAGGCGGCGGTGAGGGCGAGGGCCAGGCGGAGGGGGCGGCGGTTGATCTTCACGGTGGTTCCTTTCGTTGTGAGCGCCCGTTGCGCTCTCACCGGACAAGAGGCCCCTGGCACACGTTCCTCGCAAAAACTTCAGAAATTTCTTGGGCAGACTTGGGACGTGCGCCGTCCCGAGCTCCGCTCCCCCCTGGCCCGAGCCGTGGCCCCGGTGGCGGCCGGCCTCGGCTTTTTCGCCGTGCTCGGTCTCGTGCTCTGGGGAATCGCCTCGTTGATGGCCGGCGAACAGGCTCAGACCACCACCTTCACCCCCGATCGTCTGCAGGTGGGTTCGATCACCCGCTGGGCCGAATCGATCGAGGCCGACGGACCCGTGCTGTTCCCGGGCCTCGGCACCACATCGGGTGAACGCACCCTCGTGCTCGACCACAACGGCACCAATGTCGAGAAGGGCTGGGTCGTCTACTACGCGTACCCGGCCGACCGCGGTCCCGAGTGCGCGGTCGATCAAGTGGAGGGCACCGACGACTTCGTCGACTGCGATGGTCGCACCATCGACGTGTCCGAGTTGTCGCCGCCCACCAACGGCGAATATCCGATCGTCGAAGATCGCAAGACGATCTTCATCGACTTGGGCGAACGCCCCGGCGACACGACGCCCTGAATCAGCGCGGGAACAACTGAGGGAACCACGGACCCGACAGCGGTTCACCCGGCGTGCGCGGATCATCGTCGCCGAACAACTGCGAGAAATCGGGCGAGCACGTCCATTCACGAGGGGCGTACACCATGTCGTCGCCCAGCACGCGGAGACTGAACACGCGTCGACGCCCGTTCCCCGACACACCGGGGGCGCCGTGAACCGTGAGCATGTGGAACGCGATCGCGTCGCCGGGCTCGAGCGACCACGACTCGATCGCGAAGTCGTCACGACGCCCGTCGATGTCCGGGAGCTCGGTGAGCGAACCCTCGGGGAACCACTTGGCTTCCTTCGTGAGGAACGAGCGGGGCATGAGCCACGGACCGAGATGCGTGCCCGCCACCAACTCGAGGCATGACGTCAAGTCGACCGGGTCGACCGGAATCCAGAAACTCACGTTCTGGCGGCCCTCGACGTCGTAGTAGGGCTGATCCTGATGCCAGGGCGTGCGTTGGCGGGTTCGCGCCTCTTTCACCAGAACGTGGTCGTGATACATCCGGATCGTCGCGCTGTCGGTCAACTGCGCGGCCACATCCCCGAGCGTGGTGATCCGCACAAACTCACCGAAGGCCCGGTTGTCGCGCCAGGTGCAGAAGTCCTCGATGAAGAATCCGGGATCGTCGGGTGAACTCGCGACCTTCGCCCGTGGACTCGGTGCCGCGAGAACTTCGTCGATGCCCGCGGTGAGCAATTCGATCTCGCGTGGCGAGACGACGCCGCGCAGAACCACCGCTCCGTCACGTCGATACGTCTCGACGTCGGAACGACTCACGGCGACTCGCGAACCCACTTGTTCATTCTGATACACCCGGTCTGATACAAGAGAACGCGTGCCCTACACACCGATCATCGGGACTCTCGGCTACGTGATCGACCGGGCCAATGACGCGGTACTGCTCGTCCATCGCAACAAGCGTGCCGGCGACGAACACCTCGGCAAGTGGAACGGCCTGGGCGGCAAACTCGAACCCGGCGAAGACCTCGCCGCCGGAATGCGCCGCGAGTTGCTCGAAGAAGCGCACATCCACGTGCGGGCGATGACTCTGCGCGGAACCATTTCGTGGCCCGGGTTCGGGGCCAACGGCGAGGATTGGCTGGGGCCGATCTTTCTCATCCACGAGTGGGATGGAACACCACCGACGTCGAACGCCGAGGGCGACCTGGCCTGGGTCGCCACCGAACGCATCCGGCGCGCCTGCAGCGACGACGAAGCCGAGCGTGAATCGGCTCGGCTGCCGATGTGGGAAGGCGATCGACACTTCCTGCCCTTGGTGTTCGACGACGACCCGCGGCCGTTCCACGGTGTGATGCCGTACGCCAACGGTCGGCCGGTGTCGTGGACGTTCGAACGCTGGTGAAGACCGCCATTCACACTGTTAGCGAGGCGGACGCACACTGAAACTTCGGGCATTCGTTCTCTCGTCATGCCCGAGAGCACCAAGCCCGAGAGGAATTCGTTCTGGCGCCGCATGTTCGACAGCGCCCGTTCGAACGGCGACTGGCATCGCGTCGACAAGCTCTACACGCGCAGCACGGCCGCGCAGATCGCCAGCGACATCCGCCGCGCTCATCTGGACGGTCGGCGTTCGATACGCACTCAGGGAATTCGCCGCGGCGAACAGTGGGAGGCCCGCTGGGTCGACATCAAGACGGGCGCTCCGGGCGATTGCGAGGTGTGGATCAAGCTCGTGCGCTGATCGCGAACATCACTTCTGATGGCCGAGGAACTTGATCCAGATGGAGAAACTGCCCGGCGGGCACTTCTCGTCGGCAGCCCAGCGCGCGGTCCACAACTCTCCGGGGCGAATGCCGCGCACACGCAACGTGTCGAGCGGGCGTCGGTGCGACGAACGGATGTCGCTCGCGATCTGCGACGCGGTCGATTGGGTGTAGAAGCGCTCCACGCGAACCCATCGACTCTCCCGGCGCGCATCGTCGAGCGCGAGAACCCAGAACGACTGGCGCTGCCAGTGACCACCGTTCGGCGGCTCCTCGGCGACGACACGTCGCGACGCTCTCGATCGGCCCCGCTCCGCCATACCCCCAGTGTCGTCACCCCGAGGACGACTGTCATCACAATCAGTGAGAACCGTCTACACCATTTTTCTAGATGGTTAAGAACATCGCTCCAGGTGACCCGGAATTCACGCCGCTGACACACCTACATCGTTAGTCGCTAGTCGATACACGACTGAACGAGCCTTCTCCTGAGCGCGGTTCACTCGACGCAGCACCGTGGTGTGCGACTCGGCGTTGATGTCGGCCACCTCGGAATAGTTGAGGCCGACGAGACGGGTACGGCAGAAGTCGCGTTGCTCGTCGGAGGTCATGGTGGACAGCACCGCGCCGAGAAGTTCACGGCTCTCGATCTCGCTCGTCGGGTCGACATCGGATGAGCGCGTGTCGAGCGTCTGATCGAGCGATGACACGTCTCGGCCCCGGCGGGCGCCGGCGCCACGCTGCGCGTCGTTGCTCCGGATGGCGTCGACCAGCAGCGATTTCCGGATGGCGCGCGCGTAGGCGGCTCCACTCGGATAGCGATCGACGACGTCTTTGACGGTCTTCACCAATCGCAGCGACAACCGCGACACCGCCTCGTCGGCCAAGCCATACGGAAGTTGGCGCGACTCGAAGATCCGCCGCGCGGTGTCGAGAGCCTCGCTCACGAACGCTTCCTCGCGGGTTGTGAACGCGATCCGCTGAGACGGATGGACCCGACGCTTCGACATTCTCACTCCTTCGCCGTCCCCGGTGGTCCGGCGAAATCAGAGTGATCGAGGGGTGTGTCAGAGAACAGGTGTTCGATCGGTCATCGTCACGACGAACTCTTGTCGCGCAGATGTCGGCCGATGTAGGCCACCACCACTTGCTGCGTCTCGTGGTCGAAGAACACGTGCACGCGATAGAGGCTGGCGCCCTTTCCGTTCCGGATGTGGGCCACCGCGTACTCGGTACGACCACGCCAGGTGAACGCGTAGTCCTCGGAGAACTTGCGCTCGGCGGTATCGGAAATTCCACCGGCGTAATTCAGCCCGAGGCTGCGGCACGAAATGGTGAGCGACGCGTTGTTGATGCGGCCGCTCTTCCAGTCGCCCGCCACCACGTCGAGACGGACCAGATCTTCGAGGAGTCGATCGGCGTTGATGCCGTCGAGTTGGGCAGCGGTCTCGATGGCCCGTTGATGAAACGTGAGATGAGTGCAGAGATCGCGCGCCTTGGCCACCGCGTCGGACGCCGACGACGCGCGAAGTTCGGTGCCGCGCTTGCCCAGACGGATCTCGAGAGCGACGTTTCGTTGGACCAACTGATCGACGAGTCCTTCGCGATTCTCGAGCAACTGGTTGCGTTCGTCGATGGTGCGATCGGCCTCGGCCAGCGCCTGCTCGAGTTCGTCGATGCGGTTGTACGCCTCCTGCCAACCTTCGAGCGCGGCGCTGTACTCGTCCCACGGCACCGACTGCTCGGGCGTGTCGTTGGTGGACACGGTCGGGGTGGCGGGAGCGACGACCGTCGCCGCGGCGGCGATCGGCTCGACCGACTTCGGGTCACGCGGACGGCGGGTGAAAGCGGGAGAACGCAGCGGGGCCAAGGAGTTGTAGGCCGCTTCGTTCACGAGGGCGAGACACTCGCGCAATTCGTGTTCGGCTTCGACGGCCGTGACTTTCGATCCACCCCACTGTCGAACCTCACGACCGGGCCAGAAGAGAGTGAGCCCGCGGGCGTTGAGAACGTCGAGACCGTAGAGACCATGAAACGCGGTGCGTGCCGCGTCACCTTCGAGCCGGTACAGATGGGCCTGGCCGGCGACGCGCAGTCCGATCGACTCGACCTTGTAGAGCGGAGTGCTCCTGGTCGGCACGGTCTCCACCAGAACGGGCAGCAGCCGACCCTTCGCGTCGCAGAACGCGGCGACTTCCTGAGCAGCCATCGGCTCGGACACCAAGCGCACACCGGCGAGCACACGTTGGTTGGCGTCGTACAGGCGAGCGATCTCGAGCACACGAGCCACCAACTTCTGCACCGAGGCCACCGGCACGTCGTTGGACGACGGGGCGATGCGGCGACCGCCCGGTACGAGAATCACGCGGGCCTCGAAGGTCGTGGTCTTCTCGTCACTCGCGATCGTGAGCGTGGTGGTCGCCACCGAATTGCCCACGAGACCGAGATCGACCGACAGGCGCCACCAGCGTTCGGGCTGATCGTTGTCCACCCGAACCGAGATTCCGGCTTCACGTTCTTCGAACGGATGCTCGCTCTCCACCCAATCGGTGACGACGCGACGCACCGCATCGGTCTGACCCGGAGCCCACACCGGTCCATCGAGGCGCATCGCGTAGACCGGTCGCATACCTCCAGTCTCGCCCATGGTCCCGGCACCTCCTACCCTCGGGCCATGTTCGAAGCCTGGTCAGATGCGACGGCCGAGGCGCTGGTACTCGCCAACGCCGCGGCTGCTCTCGTGATGACCGGCCTCATCTGGTTCGTGCAGATCGTCCACTACCCGCTGTTGGCCGGTGTCCCCGCCGAGCGCAGCACGGTCGTGGCCGAGGAACACCAGCGACGGACCTCTTACGTCGTCGCCCTGCCGATGGCGGTCGAGGGCCTCACGACTCTCGCGCTCCTCGTCGACCGTCCGAGTGACGTTTCGGTGATCTGGCCGTGGCTCGGAGCGTTGCTCGTCGCAATCGCTCTCGGCTCGACCATCTTCTTGTCGGTTCCGTTGCACGCACGCATGGCGCGTACGTTCGATTCGAGCACTGGTCCGAGGCTGGTTCTCACCAACTGGCCGCGCACCATCGCGTGGACTCTTCATGGTGTCGTCGGTGTGGTGATGCTCGCGCCGTAGGCTGACGTTCGATCGGGCAGGAGAACGCTCATGGACAATCAGACCGGCGTCGACAGCTCGGGATTCGAAGAACTCGGCCTTCGGCCGCAACTGCTCGCCTCGTTGACGGCGCTCGGCTACGAGGAGCCCACGCCGATCCAGCGCGAAGCGATCCCTCTGATGTTGCGCGGACACGACCTACTCGGCCAAGCGGCCACCGGAACCGGCAAGACCGCCGCCTTCGCGCTGCCGATCCTCGAGAAGATCGATCTGTCACGATCGAAGCCGGCGCCGTCAGCGCTCGTGCTCGTACCCACTCGCGAACTCGCCATGCAGGTGAGCGAGGCCATCTACAAATACGGCCACCAACTCGGCGCCAAGTGCGTTCCGATCTACGGCGGCCAGCCCATCGGACGGCAGATCGACGCGCTGCGACGTGGAACCCACGTGGTGGTCGCCACCCCGGGCCGGGCCCTCGACCACATCCGCAAGGAGACACTCGAGTTGGGCGACATCGAGATGGTGGTTCTCGACGAAGCCGACGAAATGCTCGACATGGGATTCGCCGAGGATCTCGAGGCGATTCTCGAATCGCTTCCGCCGGCCCGCCAGACGGTTCTCTTCTCGGCCACCATGCCGCCGCGAATCGAGAAGATCGCCCGCGAGCATCTGAGCGAACCGGTGCGCGTCACGATCGAGCGCAAGGCCAGCCAACCCGGTTCGATCCCCCTCGTTCGTCAGACCGCCTACATGGTCCCGCGCTTCCACAAGGCGGCCGCGCTCGGCCGCATCCTCGACATCGAAGCACCCGAGGCCGCGATCGTCTTCTGCCGCACACGTGGCGAAGTCGACCAGCTCACCGAGACGCTCAATGGCCGCGGCTACCGCGCGGAGGCCTTGCACGGCGGCATGGATCAAGAACAGCGTGACCGAGTGATGGGTCGCGTGCGCGCCGGCACCGCCGATCTGCTCATCGCCACCGACGTGGCCGCCCGCGGACTCGACATCGAACACCTCACGCACGTGGTCAACTTCGACGTTCCTTCGGCCCCCGAGTCGTATGTTCACCGCATCGGACGCGTCGGTCGCGCCGGTCGCGAAGGCGTGGCCATCACGATCGCCGAGCCGCGCGAGCAGCGCATGCTCCACAACATCGAACGCCTCACCAAGCAGAAGATCTCGTTCGAGAAGGTTCCGTCGATCGAGGCACTTCGGGCCAAGCAGATGGAGCTCACCACCGAGAACGTCCGCGAGGCTCTCAGCCTTCCCGATCTCACCACTTTCGACGAGGTGATCGACGAACTGTCCAAGGAGTTCTCCATCGCCGACATCGCGCGCGCCGCCATCAAACTGGCGCACGACGCCGAGCAGTCGACACTCGAGGAAGTCGAGATTCCCGACCTGTCGGTCGAACGTCCCGAACGCGGTCCACGTCGCGAGCGCGACTCGTTCCGCGATCGCGAACACGGTGGGAAGCGCGAGCGCGGCGAACGATTCAGTGGGAAGACCTCTCGGCTCTGGGTATCGGTGGGCCGCAAGTCGGGTGTTCGTCCAGCCGACCTGGTGGGCGCCATCGCCAACGAGAGCGGGGTGCCCGGACGCGACATCGGCGTGCGCATCTTCGATTCGCATTCGGTCGTCGAGGTACCCGCCTCGCGTGCTGCTCACGTGATCGACTCGATGCGCAACACCATCATTCGCGGAAAGCGGGCAACCGTTCGTCACTTCAAGGAGGATCGATGACCATCGCCGACGAGCGCTACGTCCTGCTCACCACGTTCCGCAAGGACGGCTCGCCCGTGAGCACGCCGGTCTGGATCGCGCCGTTGACGGGTCGCGACGTCTGTTTCACCACCAGCGGCGACGCCGGCAAGGTCAAGCGCATCAACCGCACACCTCGTGTCACGCTGCAGCCCTGCGACATGCGCGGCCGCACCAAGCCCGGCGGCACCCCGATCGAGGGGGCGGCCCGAGTGGTCACCGGCACCGACTTCGCCCCGGTGGAGAAGGCCGTGGCCAAGAAGTACGGCATCCAGTACCGATTGGTGGTGTGGTCAGGGGCCCTGACCTCGGTCTTCAAGCGCACCAAGACCGCCGACGCCGGAATCGTCATCACCCTCGACTGACCAGAACTAAGGTCGGTTCGACGGCCGACCCCACGGCCGCTTTGAGGGAGGAAACCCATGCTCAGCAAGACCCGCGGGTCGCTCGGGCTCGCCCTCGTCGCAGCGCTTGGCATCGGCCTCGTCGCGTGCGGCGGAGACGACGAGTCGAGCGAACCGGCAGCAACAGAAGCCCCGGCCGCATCCGAGGCTCCGGCTGGAAGCGACGCTCCGGCCGGCACCGACGCACCGGCGCAAGGTGCGTCACTCGCCAACTTCACACCGTGGAGTGCCGATGCCCCCGTCATCGATTGTCGACCCGAGGAAGGACCGCTGAAGGCGGCCTGGATCTACGTCGGCCCCACCAACGACGGTGGATGGACCCAGCAGCACGACGTCAGCCGTCAGGCGGTGCAGGAGCACTTCGGTGACGCCGTCGAAACCACCTACAAGGAGAACGTGCCCGAAGGGCCGCAGGTTCTCCAGACCATCGAAGACTTGATCGCCGACGGCAACACCGTCATCTTCGGTACCTCGTTCGGATTCCAGGACGCCTTCGTGGAAGCCGCCGCGGCTCACCCCGACGTGTGCTTCGAGTTCGCCACTGGTTACAAGGGTTCCGAGAACCTGTCGCAGTTCTACGGCGCCGCCGAGGACACCGACTACCTCACCGGCATGGCGGCTGGTGCCGCATCGGCCACCGGCAAGCTCGGCATGCTCGCCTCGTTCCCCATCGGTGAAGTCCTGCGCGGCGTGAACGCGTGGACCATGGGTGCGCGCATGATGAACCCCGATGCCACGGTGAACGTGGTGTGGGTCAACAGTTGGTTCGATCCGCCGAACGAGCGCAAGGCAGCCGAGGCTCTCATCGCCGAAGGCGTCGACGTGCTCGGTCAGAAGGGCATCGACTCACCGGCCACCGGTGACGCCGCCAAGGCAGCTGGAATTCCGTGGGCCGGCTACAACGCCGACCAGAGCGCCAACTACGGAGACGTGTGGTTGACCGCGACCGCGTACGACTGGTCGGTGTACCAGATCCCGCGTCTGCAGGCCATCCTCGACGGAGCCTGGGTTGCCGGCAACTACTACGGCAACCTGTCGGACGGCTTCGTCACCCTCGCCACGTTCGGTGACCTCGTGTCGGAAGAGACCCGCGCCGCGATCCAGGCCGAACTCGAGAAGCTCACGGCAACGCCGAACTCGCAGTTCACCGGTCCGATCAACGACAACAAGGGCAATGAAGTCCTCGCCGCTGGCGTGAGCCACACGTTCGAGGAACTCATGAGCATGGCGTACTTGATCGAAGGCGTGATCGGAGACATTCCGGCCGGCTGACGCTCGACGTCACAAGGATTGTGTTGGGCGGGCCCGCAAGGGCCCGCCCTTCGTTTTGTCCCGCGAGGGCCCGCCCTCGCTTTTTCGAGGGGTACCGCTCGGCCATCTAGGGTTGAGCCGGAAGGGGGCACCGCAATGAAGTCCGCTGTGCGCATGACGGGGATCGTGAAGCGTTTCCCCGGGGTCGTGGCCAACGATGGTGTCGACGTCGACATCCGCGCCGGTGAGGTGCACGCCCTCCTCGGCGAGAACGGCGCCGGCAAGTCGACTCTCTCGAACATCCTCACCGGGCTGTACCGACCCGACGAGGGTTCGGTCGAAATCGACGGACGGCAGGTGCAGTTCTCCTCGCCGCGCGACGCTCTCGACGCCGGAATCGGCATGGTGCACCAGCACTTCCGCCTCGTCTCCACGTTCACGGTGGCCGAAAACGTGGTGCTCGGTGAGCCCGACTCCCCCTTCATGATGGACGCCTCCCGAGTGGCGCAACAGGTCCGCGAGTTGAGTGATCGCTACGGGCTCGCGGTCGACCCTTCCGCGCGCATCTGGCAACTGAGCGTGGGCGAGCAACAGCGGGTCGAGATCATCAAGGTTCTCTATCGCGGGGCCAAGGTCCTCATCCTCGACGAACCCACCGCCGTTCTCACACCCATCGAGGCCGATGCCCTCTTCAAGACCTTGCGCGCCATGGTGGCCGAGGGTCGCACGGTCATCTTCATCTCGCACAAACTCGACGAGGTCATGAAAGTGAGCGACCGTGTGACCGTGTTGCGCGGGGGCAAGACGGTCGGAACCGTCGAGACGGCAAACACCAACACTCGCGAGTTGGCCAGCCTCATGGTGGGACGATCGGTCGAGTTCAACCGCGTGACACGCAGCAACCCTGCTGACGTCTCACAGACCGTGCTCACCCTCGATGGAGTTTCTGCCCGCGACGATCGCGGTCGCGAGGCTCTCCACGACATCAGCCTCACGGTCGGACGGGGCGAGATCGTCGGCGTGGCCGGAGTGGCCGGAAACGGCCAACGCGAGTTGGCCGAGGCGATTTCCGGAATGCGCCCGCTGTCGGGTGGCCGGATCGATGTCGCCGGCGAACAGGTGCAATCGGGGCGCGCGCGATCGGCCATCGCCAAGGGAATCGCCCACATCCCCGAAGATCGTCTGCACACCGGCCTGGCTTCTTCCCACTCGGTGGAAGACAACTTGGCGCTCAAGAACTACCGATCGAGCAGTTTGTCGAAGTTCCGAGTCCTTCGGCGCAAGGCCATCCGCGCCCAGGCGACCGACCTCGTCCAGAACTACGACGTGAAGACTCCCGACACCGTGACGCCGGTGCGTTTGCTGTCGGGCGGGAACGTGCAGAAGGTACTTCTCGCGCGCGAGTTCTCATCGCTGCCGAAGGTGCTCATCGCCGCGTCTCCTACTCGCGGTCTCGACGTCGGCGCCATCGAGACGGTGCGCGCCCGCCTCGTCGAAGCGGCCGAACGGGGTGTCGGCATCCTTCTCATCAGCGAAGATCTCGACGAGATCATGTCGTTGGCCGATCGCATCGTCGTGATGTACGAGGGTCGTCTCGTCGACGAGGTCGCGGCCGAGTCGGCCGATCGCGAACGCCTGGGCCTCACGATGGGTGGAAGCACCGTGAGCGGAGGTGCGCGATGAAGTCACCGGTTCGTTTCGAACGACGGCTCGAGCAGCCGAAGTGGCTCAACTGGGCCATCCCGGTCGTGTCGTTGCTCGCGGCGCTGGTGCTCGGAGCCATCGTTCTGCTGGCCACCGGCAAGAACCCTCTCGATGTGTACAGCCGCATCTTCGAGCGCGGTTTCGCCGGGACCCGCGCATTGTCCGGATCGATCAAGACGGCGACTCCCCTCGCGTTCACCGGATTGTGCGCGGCCATCGCGTTCCGCATGGGT
Organism: Actinomycetota bacterium; assembly: GCA_041159745.1. GTDB lineage: Bacteria > Actinomycetota > Acidimicrobiia > Acidimicrobiales > Ilumatobacteraceae > Casp-actino8. Next base: position 11,524 of record JBEAXP010000026.1, read on the forward strand.
CTCATCAACATCGGTGGCGAAGGCCAGTTCTACATGGGTGCGGTCGGAGCCACGTGGGCCGGCCTCGCGTTCGGCGGCGACCTGCCCACCGGGGCCGTCGTGATCGTCATGGCACTGAGCGGCATGGTGTGCGGTGGCCTCTTTGCGGCGATCGTCGGCGTGCTGCGAGCCAAGTTCAACACCAACGAGATCATCACGTCGCTGATGATGAACTACCTCGCGGCGATCTTCCTCAACTACCTCATCTACAACTCCACCTCGTATTGGCGTGACCCCGAATCGCGAAACTTCCCGGCCGGCAAGCCGATCCCTGATCGCGCCGACTGGAACTTCTACGAGATCGGCGGCATCAAGATCCCGCTGTCGTTCCTCATCGCGATCCTGGCTGGCGCCGCGATCTGGGTTCTCTACAAGCGCACGCGATTCGGCTTCGAAGTCGGCGTGATCGCCGACTCGCCCAAGGCCGCGCGGTACGCCGGTATTCGCACCACGTCCACCATCGTGATCGTTCTCGCCCTCTCGGGCGCCTTGGCCGGTCTCGGCGGAGCGGCCGACGTGGGCAACTTCCGCGGACTCCTCGACTCGAAGGGTTTGCAGATGTCGGGATACGGGTACACCGGCATCGTGGTGGCCGCGCTGGCCCGGCTCAATCCGATCTCCACACTGGTCGTGGCGGTTCTCATCGGCGGTCTCACCAATGCCGGCTTCGCACTTCAGGGCCCCGACTTTCCGAGCGGACTGGTGGGCACCTTGCAAGGCCTCATCTTGTTCACCGCGGTGGCCGGTGAAGTGCTCGTGAGATACCGCATCAGACGCAATCGTCGAGCCGTGGCGGTGGCGGCATGAACAGCAACATCTTCGTGATCATCGCCTCGTCGGCGATCTTCTACGGAACGCCGTTGTTCTTCGCGGCCCTGGGTGGAATCTTCACCGAACGAAGTGGCGTTCTGAACCTCGGCGTGGAAGGCACGATGCTGCTCGGCGGCGTCACGGGAGCGTGGGCTTCGCAGCACGTTCCGGGCTCGGCCTGGTTCACGGTGCTCGCCGCGATCATCATCGGCATGGCGGCCGGTGCGCTCACATCCACGCTGCTGGCGTTCCTCTGCGTCACGTTGCGCACCAATCAAACCGTGGCCGGTCTCGCCATCACGATCTTCGCGGGTGGAGTCGGCCTGTCGAGTTACTTCGCCAACATCTGGAAAGTGGCCGAGGCGCCGGTGGACCGGCAGGTGCGCCGCCTCGACGTGTTCGGGTGGGCCGATGTTCCGGTGCTCGGTCCCATTCTCTTCAACCAGACGATCCTCACGTATCTCTCGTGGATCCTGGTCGTGCTGGCCAGTGTGTACCTGTTCCGCACCCGGTTCGGGCTGCAGTTGCGCGCCGTCGGCGAGTCGCCGCAGACCGCCGATGCGATGGGCATCAACGTGGTGAAGTACCGGTATCTGCACACGATCCTGGGCGGGGCCCTGGCCGGGCTCGGCGGCGTGTACTACAGCCTGGCGATCGTGCCCACGTGGGTGGACGGCATGACGAAGGGAGCCGGCTGGATCGCCATCGCCTTGGTGATCTTCGGCTTCTGGAGGCCGAGCATCACGTTGATCGGGGCGTACTTGTTCGGCGCTCTCCAGTCGCTGAGTTCCACGCTCAAGGCCCGCAACGTGCAGATCAGTGGCGACGTTCTCGATGCGCTGCCCTTCTTCATGACCATCGTCGTCCTCGTTCTCGTGTCGACCCGCTTCGCCCACCGACGCCTCGGCGCACCGGCGGCCCTCGGCGTCCCGTACGAGCGCGAAGAACGATGACATCGATCGGCAACGTCTCTCCCGCCCTGCGCCGCATCTGGCATCCGGTCGGACGAGTCGAGTCGTTCGGATCCGAGCCCACGCGAGTCGAACTGGTCGGCGAGGGTTACGTGGTCGTGAGGCTCGACGGCGAGCTCCGGGCGTTTCTCGACGTCTGCCCGCACCGCTTCGCCCGCCTGTCGGACGGCACGGTGGTCGACGACACCATCCGCTGCCCGTACCACGGCTGGCAGTTCTCGGCCGAAGGGCGTTGCGCGCACGTGCCCGCCCTCGGTGACGATGCCACCCTTCCCCCGGCTCGGCTCACCGCGCCGCACGTCAAGGAGGCCTACGGGCTTCTCTGGATCGCACCCGACGAACCGATCACCGACATCCTCGCCATTGCCGAATGGGACGACCCGTCGCTCGACAAGGTCTGGGTTCCACCGGTCGACGTCGCAGCCGGTGCCGCGCAGATCGTCGACAACTTCCTCGACTTCGCCCACTTCCCGTTCGTGCACGCCGGCACGTTCGGTTCCGACAAGGACCGACTCGTGCACGAGTACTCGACCGAGCGCACTCCCGATGGATGGGGCTTCGTCGTCGAGTATCCGCACGTCATCGAGAACCACGAGGACCCGCTCGTGGCGAGCGGCGAGCATCCTCTCGTCCAGCCGCGAGAAATGCGTTACGACTTTCGGGTGCCGTTCACAGCCAACCTGAGGCTGTTCCTTCCGCTCACCGGCATGGTGAACGCGATCGTCCTGTGGTGCCAGCCGATGAACGCATCGACGACACGTGTCCATATGGTGATGATTCGCAACGACACCAAGACGGATGCCGATCGGCAAGCCGCCATCGACTACGAACTCGCGATTTTCACCGAGGATCGACGCATCATCGAACGTCTACCATCCACCGAGATTCCGCTCGATGGGCGTCAGGTGCACATCCGGTCCGACCGACACACGGTGGAGTTCCGGCGCATCCTGCAGCGCCTGGTCGAATCGAGCAGCTAGTCGATTCGCACGAACTCGAGGGTGCACTCGGCACCCGAAGAGTCGACCATCCGAAGATGCAACAGGCCGTCCACGAAGGATCGGGTGTGGGTCTCGAGACCTGCCGGAGTGTCGACTTCCATCACGAGATCGACGCCGTGGAACAGCGTGACGATGGAGACCGCGCCGGACGGCGAGTCGAGCGTGACCGCTGTTTCACCGTCGACGGGGAACTTCTGAGCCGTCTTTCGATGGCGGACGTCGCCGATCGAACGCGTCTTGACGGTGATCGTGAGTTCGCCATCCTTGAAGTCGATGTCGGTGGTGGTGCGATTGAACTCGTCGCTGATGCGCTTCTCGATGTCGGCCGGTGAGACGCCGCGAGCGGCGAGCCAATCGCGGTATCCGGTGTGGCCGACGAACTTCCAGAGCCCGCGCCACGGATAGATCGGATCGTCGAGTTCGACCTTCTGGGCCTTGGGCTTGCGGCGACGGCGCGGCGAGAAAGCCGTGTTGAGAGCCTCGGCGCGCGCCCGCTGAGCCATCTTGCCGACGATGGCCTCGGTCTTGGGCGGACGAGCGAACTTGGCGAGCGACTTCATGACGTGGCGATCGTAGCCCACGTCGACCAACCCGGATTTTCCGTGTGAACCGACCAGGTGACCTAGGGTCGACTCTCGTGACCCGATTCGGTGCCGACTACTACCGGCGCTTCTACGGCCGCGGTGGAGTCCACGACAGGAACTCCATCGCCCGACTCGCATCGGCCGTGCACGGCATGTGTGCCTGGTGGGGAGTGGCGCCCCGCAGCGTTCTCGACGTGGGGGCCGGACCGGGACTCTGGCGCGACTGGTATCGCGAACAGCACCCGCGGGTTCGCGTCGTGTCGACCGATGTGAGTGAGTACGCCTGTGCCAAATACGGACACGAACGGCGCGACATCGCCACGTGGCGTCCGGCGAAGACATTCGACCTCGTGATCTGTCACGGCGTTCTGCAGTACCCGAACGACGCCGATGCCGAGTCGGCGATCGACAACCTCGCTCACGCCTGCCGACACGTGATGTACCTCGAAGTGCCGACGCTCTCCGACTACCGAACGATCGTCGATCCGTCGGCCACCGACATGGACGTGCACCAACGAACCGGCGAGTGGTATCGCTCGCGCCTCGAACGCCACTTCATCCAGGCCGGGGCCGGGTTGTGGGCCCGCAAGGGCGGCAACGTCCTGCTCTACGAACTCGAACGCACGCGCTGAGTCAGATGCGGGC
>JBEAXP010000057.1:0-6427 GCA_041159745.1 Actinomycetota bacterium
GGAAGGCCGCCCACGCGGTGACGATCGCCGCAAGACCGAGCATGACCGCAAGGACCTGCTCGACACGATCCTTGAAGGCACTGCTTGACTCTGCGACTTGGGGACTCGGCTGATCGCTCATCTCCAGAGGCTAGTTCGATTCAGAGCACGACACGGGCACCGTTCCTGACGTTTGCCGGCACCTCCCTCTCCGAAAACCACCCGCGAGGCCGCCCGCCTACACTTCACGCATGGGCTACACACTCGATCTCACGCAGAAACTCACCGTGATGAAGAACGTCTGGCATCTGTCACGGATCGACGGCCAGAACACGCCGCTGGGCACCATCGAGCAGGCGCGCATGAAGCTGCGGGAAGAAGTGAAGTGCATCGGCGCCGACGGCGCGAGCCTGTGGTTCACGATCAAGGCTCGCAGTGCCATCGAACTGGCAGCCACCTACGACATCAACGATGGAGCGGGCGCATCTCTCGGGACCATGACCAAGGATTTCGGCGCATCGCTCGGCCGATCCACGTATCACGTGGAGACGCCGGCCGGGAAGTGGACGGTGACCGAGACGAGCAAGGCTCAGGCCATCATTCGTCGGGTCGTCGGTCTCGTCACCGACATTCCGTGGCTCATGCGCGTGCAGTTCAGCATTCTGAATGCCGCGGGAGAGAATGTCGGCCACGTCAACCGCGCCAACATGAAGATCAAGGACACCTACGAGATCAAGGTCGACGACGACGCGCTCGACATGCGCGTGGCGGCCGCCATCGGCGTGGCCGTCGATGCGTTCATGAACCGCTGACGACAGGGGTTCGAACCCCGAGGAGTGACACGCCCCTTACGTGGGCACCAGTCGTCGACCATCGGGTGTGGTGACGTGGGTCGACCGGGTGGTCGCGTCGAATCGTGTGGAATACCCGTGAACCTTGAGTCGGTTGTGCCGTCGACACAACGGATCGGCGTTGCCGACATCGGTCTCACCACCCTCGGCCCACGGAACGCGATGATCGACATCGCAGGTGAGCACGTCGCATCCCGGCCAGATGCATCGTCGACGGCGGAGGAGAACGGCCGCACGAGTGCCGCCGGCGAAGAGTCGCGACCGCCGACCCAACCCAATGGGAACTCCGGCCGAGTCGACCACCACGCGACGCACGTGCGCCACGAGCGACGTGGCCACAACGTCGACCGGGTCGAGCGGGACACCTGCGGTCGTCTCGCACCGCTTGTTGAGCAGGTCTTCGCCCGGGGCGATGAGCGACCCGAGTCGTGAGCCCGTCTCCATGGCCGCGAGTGTGCGCTCGTACGTGACCTGGTCGATCACGATGTTCACGAGCGGTTCAGGCGACGGGGCCAGCTGCCCGGCGGCCGAGGCGAACACCGCGTACAGAGCATCGGCTCGACGCTGCTTGGTGGTGCGAGACAGCGACGTGGGCGACAGACCCAGCGCGTCGCGCTCGGCCAGATCGCGGTCGAGTTCGGCCTGCACGTACTTCTCGAAGACCTCGGTGATGAGGGCACCCTGAGCGGTACCGAACCGGGCGTCGACATACGTGGCGTGGCCGACGGTCGCAACTGAGGCATCCCGGTCGTGGTGCACCTGGTCGTGCGAACGGTGGGCGCCATCGGCGTCGGCCAATTGCTCCCAGTGGTTGGCCAGGGAGTTGAAACTGTCGTAAGGCAGGGTCCGCGCGTACTCGGACAACCGGTCGATGAAGTCGGGAAGTTGCGTCGTGACCCGCTTGTTGCCGTGGAGACCGGCCAACCGGGTCACCGGGGCGGTCGCGAGACCACCCTCGGCCATCCGATCGGCCAACTGCGGGTAGGCGTGAACCAAGTCGGCAACGCGAGCGACCCGTTTGGCTTCGGTTCCCGTCCAGTTGACGGTCTTTCTCAACCATGACGGCACCGACAGGCAACCGTCCTCCTGGAACCAACCCTTGGTTGCGACTTGATCGACCAAACGCGCCGTGGCCGCCTCGAGATGGCGCTTGATCATCTCGATGTGGATCAACGCTTCCTCGGCCTCGGCCGAACTGGAGAGGGCCGACACCCGCGCGTCGAGTCGTGCGAGAAATTCGCGGGGGTGGTCGTCGAACATGGCACGACCGTAGAGAAGGGGTGTTGCAGAGTTTCCAAAAGAAACAGGGGAAATGTTTCAGTTTTATTGCAGTTGCAATGGAGGCTGTGGACCGACTCAGTGGTCGGCCAGCCCACGGACGCGCTCGAACAGGTGCCGCGATCGTTCCACCGGATCGGAGAATCCATCACGCAACGCCCGAGAGCGAACCTCGAATGACAAAGGTGCCAGCGGTACGGCTCCGAGCAACTCGTCGATCGGGAGGCCTCCCTCGCCCGGCAACAAACGTCCGTTGATCGCCTCGTCGAGCAGCTCGGGGAAAGCCGCCGGAGCGAGTGACGGAGCATCGGCGATCTGAAGATAGGGAAAGCGACGTACGTCGATCGACCGCACATCGTCGATGGTTCCACCGGAGCGCGAGAGGTGAAGGTTGTCGATCAGAATTCCGGCGTGATCGATGGGATGACGACTCACCACGTCGCGTGCCATCGACAAAGACTTCAACGGAAAGATCGGCAGGAATTCGCACACCAGAGTGACGCCACACCGACTCGCCACATCACAGAGAGACGAGAACCGCTCGATCGTCGCCGACAGGTCGGGAAGCCGACTGGTGAAGAGAACATGACTGGCACCCAAAGCCGCCGCTGTTTCGATCACACGCTCTCCGTGGTCGTCGTGATCCGGAGCGGGAATGATCGGCTCCAGATCGAGAGCCACCACACCCGTGTCGTCGAGCCGTTGCTTCACCGCGCGCGTCGTCGCATCGGTCCACGTACCCGGATCGAACCAGACCCCGCAGGCCGGCCAACCAGAACCCGCGGCGACTTCGACCATTCGCTCGGGGGCGAGGTCAGGGTGCACGCCAGCGGCGATGGACAGCAATCTGGTCACGACGCGAACCTAGTCATGACGCACCAGTCCGCAGGCCCTGAAACCGATTCGAATCGTCCACTATCCTGAGGGCCGAACAGGGGGTTCTCATGCTTCACCGCCAATCAGCCCGTCATCGCTCGCTCGCAGCCGTGGTCGTCTCACTGGCAACGCTCGCCGTGGCCGCACCCCCGGTGGACGCCGAGGATTGGCAGGACTTCCCTCTCAACGGGCGCACCGAACTCGAAGCCAATCAAGAGGGGCCCTATGAGAGTTCACAGAAGTGCGATGCAACCGATCGATACTCGGCCGCCATCTCCGCGAGCGGTCAGGTCACTACCCAACCGGCAGTACTCACCCGACCTGTTCGCCTGACATCGGGAGCCGTGTCGTTCAAGATGAGTGCGGGCAACTTCGTCGGCCGCGGACAACTGGTGATCAGTCTCGTGTGCCGTCCGATCGATCCGGCTCGAATCGGTAAACGATTCACATTGACCGTGGCTGTCAACGGAACCGCATTGGCCTCGGCCCCCCAGGGTGGCGGCAATCCGCCGCTCGGTGGCAACGCGCCCGCCGGTGCCGCGGCGCAGACCGGAACCCTCACGCCGGCCAACGCTCGTGTGAAAGAGGGTCAGCCGAACACCATGCGTAGTGATCTCCAGTGCGCTCCCAACGGATCGATCACCAACCGGAGTGTCTACGTGGTGGAAGGTGACGGCACGTTCGCCACCGCACCGCGCTGGAGCTCGGGTCTGGTGGGTGGAAGTGTCGTCGTGAAGTTCGAATCAGTGGGAGTCCCGAACTACGCCTCGATGGAAAACGGTGTCACATCGGCCACCGTCGCCGTTGCCATCGAGTGCGCGCACGATGGCGGCAAGAAGATCTACGAGGGTCGCTTCACCGTCGAAAAGATCGCGGCATCGGCGAACGCCGGAAATCAACCGCTCGTTCCGAACAACCCGGCCCGTGGTGCAGTCGTCGTGACACCGGCGACGATCGTGAAGACCGGAGAGTTCAGCGTCAAGAACGCCGCAATATCAAAATGCGCCAATGGCTGGAAAGTCCTCACCATCGCCCAACAGGGTCTCACCCCGTCCGACCGCGGCAAGTTGGAGGATCGGCTCGTCGTCGGTTCCGAGACCGGTGACGCCATCACCCCGCAGGATGGCAATTGGGAAATACGCATCACGATCAAGGACGGCTTCCTTGGTGATCGAGCCGAACGTCGGTTCAGTCTCACCCTCGCCTGTGTGAGCGGACCCGGCAACGCACGCCAGACCGAGTTCTTGTATCGCCCCGCTGTGTTCGTGGTTCGCAACGAAGCGCCGGCCGAACCCAATCCGAGTGGTGGTGGAAACGTCGGGGCCGCACAACCCGCCCAACCGGCAGCCACGGCGGCACCGGCGGTCACCGCTGCACCGGGGATCACGCCGGCAACCGACGCTCCGACCACCGACTCCACTGCAACCCCGGTCTCGCCGGCCGGCTCGGCTGTTGCGGGCGCGACTGGTGCCACACCGGTCTCACCGCAAGTCGGTGGCGCGGCGACTGACGCGGCGCCGCAAGTCGGAGGTGGCGACACCAACGGCGGCGTGGTCGAGGCACAACAGCTTCCGCGCGCCTATCTCGACGGAAACACTCAGCAACTGATCGAAATCGCCACCGGCAACGTGATCGGCATCTACGACATGGAGTCGGGCCAGTTCGTCGATCCGGTAACCGGTGCCGTGACGGGCGTGGTCGACTCGGCAACTGGCGAACTCATCGACGAAGCCACGGGAATCGTGATCGGTGTCGAGATCGAAAGTGCGACCGCCACGGGCGAGGCCCTCGACCTGTCGAACATCGGAGGTGAGGAATCTTCCGACTCGAACACTCTCCTCATCGTGCTCATCGCCGCGGTTGCCGTCCTGTTGCTCGTCGTCATCGGGCTACTCGTGAAGCGGCGCCAGCCTTCTGCGGTTCCTCCCCCACCGACTGCATGAAAACAGGCCCGAAGCGCCGTCCAGAACTCGCGGGGGCGTCGCTGCTCATCGGCTGGACCGTGAGTGAAGTGCCCATCCTGTGTGCTGTCGGCCAGATCGTCCTGCACATCAGAAGCCAGAAGCGCCTCGGGTCACTGGGCCGGGCATTCATGTGGATTCTCACGCCGGCATTGCTGGCCCTCTACGCCTTCATGTATCGCCAGGGACGGAAGACGGCCGCGATCGTTTCTGATGCGCTGCGCGACGCGATGCCCGATCACCAAGGACCGCGTTTATCGGGAGTTCCCACACGCACGGTGACTTCGTACCGCCCGCTGCCACTTCTTCATCGCGAGTACACCACCGAGAACACACGAAACATCGCCTACGGCCCCGACCCGAAGTTCAATCGCCTAGATATCTGGCGTCGACCGGACATCCCCACATCACAACTCACGCCGGTTCTCGTGCAGATCCATGGCGGCGGCTGGATGATCGGCGACAACAAGACGCAGGCGCTTCCACTGCTGGCCGCGGCGGCCGAGGCCGGCTGGACGTGCGTGGTTCCTCGCTATCGCCTCAGTCCGCGAGCCACGTGGCCCGATCACATCGTCGACGTCAACAGCGCAATCGCCTGGACGAAGAAGAACATTGGAAGCTTCGGCGGCGACGCATCGTTCGTCGCCATCACCGGCGGGTCGGCCGGAGGCCATCTCGCGTCACTCGCCGCTCTCGCATCAAGCCACCCGGAATTCAAAACCGGCTTCGACGACGTCGACACGTCGGTGCAGGCCGCGGTTCCGTTCTATGGCGCATACGACTGGATCGATCGTGATGGAACGCAGGGGCCGGTTCTCGCCGAGTTCGTTGCCCGCTGGGTCACCAAGACGCCGCTCGCATCATCACCTGATCTCTTCCGCGAGGCATCGCCGCGCTCCTGGATCGGGCCGGAAGCCCCGCCCTTCTTCGTGATCCATGGGACCAACGACTCGTTGCTCACGGTCGAACAGGCTCGGGCATTCGTCCACGAACTCAGGAATGTGTCGAAGGAGCCGGTGGTCTACGCCGAACTTCCGTGGGCCGAGCACGCGTTCGATCTGACGCGGAGTGCGCGAACTCGCGCGGTCGTCGACGCGGTTCTGAGTTTTCTCGCCGCCGTTCATCGACGGCAGCAGGCGGAATCAGGGTCGACCTGACCGGTTGCCGCCGGCGTTCGAGTTGCCCGAGTTACCAGAGCTACCGGAGTTACCACCAGCATTCGAACTACCCGAGTTACCCGAACTACCAGCGCTACCGGAGTTACCACCAGCATTCGAACTGCCCGAGTTACCGGCATCACCCGAGTTACCGCCCGCATTCGAACTGCCCGAGTTACCCGAACTGCCAGCGCTACCGGAGTTACCGCCAGCATTCGAACTGCCCGAGTTACCCGAACTACCAGCGCTACCGGAGTTACCACCAGCATTCGAACTGCCCGAGTTACCGGCGCTACCAGAACTACCGGAGTTACCACCAGCATTC
>JBEAXP010000041.1:0-6660 GCA_041159745.1 Actinomycetota bacterium
AGGGCATACGGCCGAGCAGCGTCGACACTTCGGAACCGGCCTGCACGAAGCGGAAGATGTTGTCGACGAACAACAACACGTCCTGGTTCTGCACGTCGCGGAAGTACTCGGCCATGGTGAGAGCCGACAGGGCCACGCGCAGGCGCACGCCCGGCGGTTCGTCCATCTGGCCGAACACCAAGGCGGCCTTCTCGAACACGCCCGACTCTTCCATTTCGAGACGAAGGTCGGTGCCTTCGCGGGTGCGCTCGCCCACACCGGCGAACACCGACACACCACCGTGCTGCGAAGCCACGCGGTTGATCATCTCGGTGATGAGCACGGTCTTGCCCACGCCGGCGCCGCCGAACAGGCCGATCTTTCCACCGGCCAGGTACGGGGTGAGAAGGTCGATCACCTTCACACCGGTCACGAACATCTTCTTCTGCGGCTCGAGCGCATCGAAGTTGGGAGCCGGACGGTGGATCTCCCACCGCTCGATGTCGGCGAACTTCGCGTTGTCGTCGTCGAGCACTTCGCCCCACACGTTCCACACATGGCCGAGCACGCGGTCGCCCACCGGCACGGTGATGCCACGACCGGTGTTGCGCACCGCGGTGCCGCGACGCAGACCGTCGGTCGGCTTCAAGCACACCGCACGCACACGACCGTCACCCAACTGCTGGGCGACTTCGGCCAGAACCTTCACGTCCTTGCCGTCGATGGTCACGGTGAACTCGAGCGCCGTGTTGAGCTCGGGCAGTGCACCGCGGGGGAACTCGACGTCGATCACCGGACCGGCGATACCGACGACTCGTCCGTCCTTGAGTTCGTTCTCTGTCATGGTCATGGCTGTGTCTCCTACTCAGAGGCCGTTTTGGACCGAGGCGAAAAGATCTGCGTCACCGATCGGTCCGAGGTCGATGAGATGTGTGGTCTTCGAATCACCCGAGAGCGCCTCGGCACCGCCGACGATCTCCATGATCTCGGTGGTGATGGCGTCCTGACGGGCGCGGTTCATGATGCGCGACAGGCTCTTGATGAGTTCTTCGGCGTTGTCGGTGGCGCTCTTCATGGCGCGCTGGCGGAACGCGTGCTCGCTGGCCGCCGCGTTGAGCAACGCCGCGTAGATGCGGGCTTCCACGTAACGCGGAAGGAGCGTGTCGAGAATGGTGGACGGATCTGGCTCGTACTCGTAGTCGGCGGCCGCGCCCTCGGGCTTGCCGTCGCCGCCTTCCACCACCGAACGCTCGAGCGGCACCAGCGGACGCAGCACCACTTCTTGCGAACCGGCCGAGATGAAGCGCGTGTACACGAGCACGACCTTGTCGACCGCACCGCTCGCGTACAGCTTCACCACGTGCTCGCCGATCTCCTTGGCGTTGGCGTACGCGGGCTGATCGGAGAATCCGGCGAAGCCCTTCTCCATGGTGTAGCCACGGAAGCGGAAGTAGCCCTCGGCCTTGCGACCCACCGGCACCACCACGTAACCGCGACCGGCCAACACATCGGCCTTGATCTCGCCTTCGGCGGCGCGCAGCACACCCGAGTTGTAACCACCGCACAAACCGCGGTCGGCGGTGATGGCCACGTAGCACACGTTCTGGATGGTCTCGCGACCGGTGAGCAGCGGGCTGTCGCTCGATGCGCCGGCGGCGGCGAGATCGCGCACCACTTCGGTGATCTGCTCGGAGTACGGGACGGCGGCCTGAACGCGCTGCTGGGCCTTGACGATCCGCGACGCCGCGATGAGTTCCATAGCGCGCGTGATCTTCTTGGTCGCCTGGACGCTGCGAATGCGTCCGCGCAGAATTCGTTCCTGTCCACCAGCCATGGGTGATTACTCCGTTGCCAACGTCTTGTTCGACTGGGCGGCGCCCACCTGGCCGGCATCGGTTGCCGTCTCGTCGGCCTTGCGAGCCGCGGCGGCCGACGCCATGAACTGATCCTTGAACGACTGGATCACGGAGCCCAGATCGTCGGGCAGACCCTTGGCGCGGATGTCGGCGAGCATCGCACCGTGACGGCTGCGCATGAACTCGAGGAGACCGCTCTCGAACCGGCGCACGTCGGCCACCGGAACGTCGTCGAGGTAGCCCTTGGTGCCGGCGAAGATCGACACGACCTGCTCCTCCACCGGCATCGGCGAGTTGAGCGGCTGCTTCAGCAGTTCGACCAAGCGGTAGCCGCGCTCGAGCTGTGCCTTCGACACGGCGTCGAGTTCGGAACCGAACGTGGCGAAGGCTTCGAGCTCGCGGAACTGCGCGAGGTCGAGCTTCAGCGTTCCGGCCACACCCTTCATCGACTTGATCTGCGCCGCACCACCCACGCGCGACACCGAGATGCCCACGTCGACGGCCGGGCGCACACCCGACTTGAAGAGGTTGTCCTGCAGATACACCTGACCATCGGTGATGGAGATCACGTTGGTGGGAATGAAGGCCGACACGTCGCCCGCCTTCGTTTCGATGATGGGCAGAGCGGTGAGCGAACCGGCGCCGTTCTCGTCGGAGAGCTTCGCGGCGCGCTCGAGCAAGCGGCTGTGCAAGTAGAACACGTCGCCGGGATACGCCTCGCGGCCCGGAGGACGACGCAGCAACAGCGACATCTGACGGTAAGCCTCGGCCTGCTTCGACAAGTCGTCGTACACCACGAGGGCGTGCTGGCCGTTCTCCATCCAGTGCTGACCCATGGCGCAACCGGCGTAGGGCGCCAAGTACTTGAACGGTGCCGAGTCGGCGGCCGAAGCCACCACCACGACCGTGTACTCCATGGCGCCGGCCTGGCGAAGCACCTCCACCGTCTGCGCGACCGTGGAGCCCTTGAGGCCCACCGCCACGTAGATGCACTTCACGCCCTGGCCCTTTTGGTTGATGATCGTGTCGATCGCCACCGTGGTCTTGCCGGTCTTGCGGTCGCCGATGATCAGTTCGCGCTGACCGCGACCGATCGGGGTCATGGCGTCGATGGCCTTGATGCCGGTCTGCAGCGGCTCGTGCACGGGCTTGCGGCCCATGATGCCGGGCGCCTGAATTTCCATACGGCGCGGCTGCACGCCGACGAGCGGACCCTTGCCGTCAATCGGGTTGCCGAGCGCGTCGACCACGCGGCCGAGCACGCCGTCACCGGCGGGGATGGAAAGAATCTGGCCGGTCGCCTTGACGGTCTGGCCTTCTTCGATCGCGTCGGAGTCGCCGAGGACCACCGCACCGATCGACTCTTCGTCGAGGTTGAGGGCGAGACCCTTGGTGCCGTCCTCGAACTCGAGCAGCTCGTTCACGGCGCAGTCGGGCAAGCCCGACACGCGGGCAATACCGTCACCGACTTCGGTGACGCGACCAACCGTGCGCGCCTCGAGCGAGGGCTTGAAGCCTTCGAGATTCTTCTTGATCGCCGATGCGATGTCGGCTGCTGAGAGTGTGAGCTCTGCCATGTGGTTCTCTTTTCGTGACTTCTAGAGCCGGCTCTTGACGTTGTCGAGACGAGTACGAACGCTGCCGTCGATCACCGTGTCGCCCACGGTGGCAACCAAGCCACCGAGCACGCTCGGATCGACGACGACCTTCAGATTGAGTTCCTTGCCGGTGGCATTGGTGAGGGCCGCCTTGAGGCGAGCCTGCTGATCGGCGCTCAGCGCCACCGCGCTACGCACCTCGGCCACTTCGAGCTTCTTCGCGCTCGAGGCCCGCTGCACCAACTTGTCGATGATGGCCGGCAGATCGCGACCGCGACCCGAACCCACCACCATGCCGATGAGCTGAGTGGTGGTGGCCGTGGCCTTGCCGCCCAGCAACGACTCGACCACGGCCTGACGCTTGTCGGCCGGAATCAGTTCGTCGGTGAGGGTGTTGCGCAGCTGATCGCTCGACTCGAATGAGCGAGCGAAGCGGAACAGTTCGTCCTCGACCTCGTCGAGGGTTCCTTCGGCGCGGGCGATCTCGAAGAGAGCGCGGGCGTAGCCGTCGATTCGTGCGTCGCTCATCGACCTGCACCTACCTTTGCGATGAAGTTTTCGACCAGCGACTGCTGCGTCGCGTCGTCGAGCACCGAGGCCACCGCACGATCGGTGGCGACGGAGGCGATGCGACCGATCTCGGTGCGCAGTTCGTCGCTGCCACGGGCGGCCGCGGCGGCGATGTCGGCATCGGCCTTGGCTTCCATGTCGGCCACTTCGGCCGACAAACGAGCACGACCGTCGGCCAGCAACGCGTCGGCCTGAGCCTTGGCGTCGGCCATGAGACGGGCCTTCTCGCTCGCGATGTCGCCGAGGGCGGTGCGGATCTTGGAGGCATCCGACTGCGCCTGGGCCAAGTCGTTGGCCGACGCGTCGAGTTCTTTCTGGATGCGCTCGGTGCGAGCGACCAGTGCCTTCTTGAACTGCGGCAGCGCAAACTTGTAGAGCGCGGCGAAGATGATGAGTGATGCGATACCGCCGTAGATGATTTCGGCCGGCTCGGGGAAGAGCCAGTGCGGCGACTCGGCCGGATCGACGGCCAGCAGTGAGATGAACTTCATCAGCGGACTCCTGCACTCATGACATCGGCAACAGCACGGGAAACCGCTGCAGAGTCGGGTCGCTTGCCGGTGGCGGCTTCCACTGCGGTGGTCACCACGTCGGTCACTGCGCTCTCGATCTGGCCACGCACCGCGGCGCGGGCCGCTTCGGCGTCGCGCAGAGCCGCTTCACGCTTGGCGTTGATACGAGCATTGGCCTCGGCGATCTTCGCCTGACGCTCCGACTCGAGAGTGGCACGAGCAGCGTCGACCACCTTGGCCGCGTCGGCCTTGGCCGCCGCCACCGCTGCTTCGTACTGCGCCACTTCGGCGCGGGCCGAACTGCGAGCAGCATCGGCGTTCTCGTGTCCTTCGCGAATGGAGTTGTAACGCGCCTCCATGCCCTTCTTGAGGCGAGGGAACAGGAAGAAACGCATGAGCAGTGCGAACACGATGAACGAGCTCGCACCCCAGATGAACTCCTTGGCCTCGGGCAGGATCGGGCTTGGGCCCGCTCCGCACTCGGACTGCGGAATCTTCTCGGCGTTCTTCAGTTCCTCGGATTCGGGTTCGAAGAGACACTCGGACGGCTTGACGAGCTTTTCCTCGCCGGATTCTCCTCCGGCAAGTAGCTCGACCCGAACGGTGCCACCCGACCCGATGACGACGGCTGTGAGCACGTCAACTCCTTGTGGATCGATGGATGACGACAAAACTTCGGATCAGAGACCGATGAGGATGAACACCACGAAGCCGATGAGGGCGAGCGCTTCGGTGAAGGCGATACCCAAGAACATCGTGGTGCGCACCATTCCGGCAGCCTCGGGCTGGCGGGCCATGGCCTCGACCGACTTACCAACGAGGTAACCGATGCCGATGCCGGGTCCGATAGCGGCCAAGCCGTAGGCGAAACCAGCCGAGCTAGCAGCCTCAGCAGCCTTCAGCTCGTCACCAGTGACTGCGGCGAGTGCAGCAAGTGCTTCCATTTTCTTTGTCTCCTATGTGCTGTTGATAGAGAAGGGTGAATACGAACGGGTGGTGGTCAGTGCTCGGGGTGAGCAGCGCCGCCGATGTACACGGCCGCGAGGATCGTGAAGATGTACGCCTGCAGGAAGGCGACGAGAACCTCGAATGCCGTCAAGAAGATGAGCATGAAGAGCGGCAGAACTCCCATGGGGATGAGGGCGGGGTTGCCCTCGGCCTGGAAGAGCGCCTTCGACAACACGGCGAAGGTCACGAGAAGGATGTGACCGGCGAGCATGTTGGCGAAGAGTCGCACCGTGAGCGAGAACGGACGCACGAGGAACGTGGAGATGAACTCGATCGGTGTCACGAGGATGTAGAGGGCCTTCGGAACGCCGGGCGGGAAGAGCGTGCTCTTGAAGTAGCCGCCGAGACCCTGGTGCTTGATGCCGACCGCGTTGTAGATGACCCACACCATGAGGGCGAGGAACATCGGGACAGCCATGCGCGCGGTGGCGGGCATCTGGAAGAAGGGGATGATGCCGGGCACGTTGCACAGATAGATGAAGAGGAACATCGTGAGGAGGAAGGGCGTCCAACCGAGACCGTCCTTGCCCATCGTCTGCATGACCACGCCGTTCTCGATGAACTCGACGATGGTCTCGGCGAAGTTGCGAACGCCCTTCGGCGCGGTGCTGTGGTCCTTGCGGACTGCGAGGAGGAAGATCACGACGCTGATGAGCGTGGCGAGGACCGCGATCAACGCGATCTTGTTGAAGCCCGGGAAGACATCCTTCCATCGGAGAATCGAGTTGATTTCCGGAAACTCAAGAGCAATCACGATGTGGTCCTATCAGTGTTTCTCAGCCGCGCTGGTCGGGGGACATTCTTGCCTATTCGGGCGCAATCCGGGAAATGCGAGTGAAGCGGCGATGTACTTCATTTCCCAGAAGAGGAGACCGAGGTGCGACACGATGATAGTTGCGCCGAGCGAGCCGAGTGACACCCACGAGGCGTCGCGCACCAGGAAGACGGCGAGGGAGATGAGCCCGAGGCGCACGAGGTACCCGAAAAGGCTCACACCCATCATGAGAGCGAGCGAAATGGGTGCCGTGACCCCTATCAGGGCGGCCGCGAGCGAGAAATTGACGAGAACGAGCGCCAGCCCGAATGCAGACGACAGGGCTCCGTCCAGTCCCCATATGACACCCGACACAACGAGGA
>JBEAXP010000077.1:0-11592 GCA_041159745.1 Actinomycetota bacterium
GAAGCAGGTGGTCGCGGAGGTAGGCCGGCCCCCACACGTGGGCGCCCATGTCACCGCCCGTGGGTGTGGAGTCGCGGAAGATCAGCGACGGCTGGATGACTTTGACCGCGACGGCCGTGGAGACACCCACGAGTGCGACGCGCACCCAGAACACGACCAGACGTTCGCGACTCCAGCCCCGAAACGGGTTCCACCGCGTTCGCAACACGTCGACGGCGTCGGTCTGCGCGGGAGCGACCTCTCCCTGTTCGTCCGTCACGTCGTTCATTGTGCCACCGCGGGCCGGTCAAAGGCTGGCGATCAAGAGTCCGGCGGCGTTGAACCCGATGTGCGCCAGGATCGGCATGGCGATGCGCCCCGATCTCTGCCAACACAGGCCGAACACGAGACCGACCAAGAACAAGCCGGGCAACTCGACGGGCTGGAGGTGGATCGCGGCGAACCACGCCGCCGACACCACCAGGGCGATGGCGTCGTTGAAGCGCCCTTCGAGCGACTGCAGGATCAAACCTCGGTACACGAACTCTTCGACGAGCGGAGCGCCGATCGCCACGATCAGGACCAGGACAAGAATCCACGCGCCGGACGCGCGGTCCCAGAGCTCGTTCGCTCGGCGCTCCACGTCGTCCGGATCGAACGCATCGGGAAACAGTTGTGTCAACGGCCAGTACAAAAGTGGTACGAGGACGAACTGGGCCGCGACGCCGATCGGCAGTCCGACGAGATCGATCGGGCGAAAACCCACTCGATAGTCGCGAGCGAAGGAGGTCCCCCCGCGCCGGCGGCTGACGATCGCCAGCCCCACGACGAAAGGAATCCACAGGCAGAGAATCGACACCGCTGTGACCGACGTCGGCCAGGTGTCGGGGTCGTCACCCCCGCGACCGAACGCGGAGATCACCACCGCCTGAAGAGGAAGAGCTGCGACATACGCCCCGACCCACACCGCCACGGCGGCGCCGACCGAGAAGCGGGCGTCGTTGGTGGCCGGACGCACGGAGTCGATCAGCCGGCCAGGCGGTGCACGAAAGGAAGAACGAGGGTGCGACGGCGATCCTCGAGCGTCCAACCCGTCGGCGGGGCGAAACGATTCCAGTGGGTTTCGCAGAACTCGTACACCTGCGGGCGACGTTCGTCACTCAGGTGATCGACCCAGATCACCGAATTCGCATACTGAAAAGTGAGAGCGACTCGGGCCTCCTCGCGGCAACCGTTTCGCGTGCACAAACGCTTGTCCGAACGCATGGCGAACACGGTACGGGAGACGCCCTGCGACAGGGTGGATAGTCGGGACCGGTCCTAGCATGACGCCATGAGCGAGCCGACTCCGCCTCCCCCGCCTCCCCCTTCCGGAGATCGCCGGCCGCGCCCGTTCAAATCCTCGAACAAGTTGCGCGGCAGCAATGACAGCAAGAGCGACGGCAAGAACGACGGTCGCACCGACGGTCGATCGGGCCGCCCGGCCATGCCCAAGTGGTCGCCTTGGGTGCTCTTGGCGATCGTTCTGCTCCTGATCTTCGGACCGCAACTGCTCCCCGGCCCGAACCGCGAGAAGATCGGCTTCGAAGAGTTCGTGACGCAGGTCGAAGCGGGGCGTGTCGACGAGGTCAAGCTCAACAACACGACCCTCGGCATCACCGGATCGTTCGTCGACGGTGGCGAGTTCTCCACGACCGCGCCCCCCGGGTTCCCCAACGAGGTCGACCGCGAGTTGCTGCGCACCAAGGGTGTCGACTTCCAGCCGAACACCCCGCAGTCGAACTGGTTCGTGAGCCTCATTCCGCTCCTTCTGCCCTTCTTCCTCATCCTTGGTCTGCTCATGTGGATGAACCGTCGGGCATCCGGACAGATGGGCAATGTGATGTCCATCGGACGCAGTCGCGCCAAGGCGTATACGACCGATCGCCCGTCCACGACGTTCGCCGACGTCGCCGGGTACGAGGGTGTCAAGACCGAGATCAAGGAAGTCGTCGACTTCCTGCGCATGCCCGAACGGTTCAAGGAGATCGGCGCCCGCGTCCCGAAGGGCATCCTGCTCGTCGGCCCGCCGGGTACCGGCAAGACGCTGTTCGCTCGCGCGGTGGCTGGTGAGGCCGGGGTCGGCTTCTTGTCGGTCACCGGCTCCGACTTCATGGAGATGTTCGTCGGTGTCGGCGCGAGCCGCGTTCGCGACTTGTTCCAGCAGGCGCGAAAGATGGGACGCGCCATCATCTTCATCGACGAAATCGACTCCATCGGGCGCAAGCGCGGAGCCGGACTCGGTGGCGGCCACGACGAGCGCGAGCAGACGCTCAATCAGATGTTGGCCGAGATGGACGGCTTCGAGACGTCCGAGGGCATCGTGATCATGGCGGCCACCAACCGCCCCGACATTCTCGACCCGGCGCTGTTGCGCCCCGGTCGCTTCGACCGTCAGATCGTGGTCCCGCTTCCCGAGTACGAGGAGCGTCTGGCGATCCTCAAGGTGCACAGCCGCGACAAGCGCATGGGCCCCGATGTCGATCTCGAAGTGATGGCCAAGGGAACACCCGGGATGAGCGGGGCCGACCTCGCCAACCTCGTGAACGAGTCGGCCCTCTTCGCGGTGCGCCGCGGTTCGTCGCAGATCGAACGCATCGACTTCGAGTCGGCTCGCGATCGCATCATGATGGGTGCCCGCCGCGATTCGTTGGTGCTCTCGGTCGAAGAGAAGCGCACGACCGCGTACCACGAGGGCGGCCACGCGGTTCTCGCCGCCGTCCTTCCCAATGGAGACCCGCTCCACAAGGTCACGATCCTTCCGCGCGGCATGGCCCTCGGCGTCACGCAGACCCTCCCCGAGGAGCGCCACAGCTACTCGCGTGAGTACATCCTCGATCGAATCTGCATGGCCCTCGGGGGCCGCGCCGCCGAGGAGTTGGTGTTCAACCAGCAGACGACCGGCGCCGCCAACGATCTCGAAGTCGTGACCGGTCTGGCTCGCCGCATGGTTCGCGAGTGGGGCATGAGCGACAAGGTCGGCCCGATGGCCTGGGCCGGACAGCAGCAGGTGTTCCTCGGCGAAGATCTCATGTCGAGCGGGCGCGAGTACTCCGACGACACCGCTCGTGTGCTCGACGAGGAGATCAACCGCATCCTGCGCAGCCAGGAGACGCGGGCGATGGAACTCCTCGCCAAACACCGCACCGGACTCGACCTCGTGGCCGAAGCGCTGCTCGAGCACGAGACGATCGACGGTGCCGAAGTCGCCAAACTCGTGCAACGTGGCCTCGACTCGACGGCACCGCAGACGCCGTCGCTCACCGACTAGAGCAGTCGCCTCCCGATTCGGCCACCGGATCGCGCGTTTGCGCGACAGCGGCCCACAGATCCGTCGCCGTCACCGGACCGAGGAAGTGCCGTCGCACGACCCCATCCGCATCGACGACGACCAGCGTCGGAACCGCATCGATCCGGTACTTGTCGTGCAGCGCACGATGCGCGCCGTACTCGAACTCCATCACGTTCACCTGTGGGCTCCGCAGAACCCGTGCCTTGCCGACGACGTCGGCGCAAACATGACAACTCGCCGACGTGAACACCGCAATCGACCAGGACGCGGAAGCGATCCCCGGAACCGCGCCGAGGTCGGCCGGATCGATCTGCGTCGGAACGGTCCACTCCTTCTGGGTGGGCGCATCCACCACCTGGCGACGGCGCAGCACGACGGCCGCCGCGGCGACCACGACGACGATTCCGAGCGCGATGAGAAGGCTCGTCACATCGGCTCCGGGAATGCGAGCGCCGCCGACGTCCCCGAACCGCGTTGGTTCCGCTCGATTCGACGTTCGACCAGGATCGGTTGATCGGATCGCACCACGATCGGCCGACCGAGACTCACGGCATCGACAAGATCGACCGACCGCCAGCCGTTGGCCGGAATCGAGATGTCGGACAGTTGCGGGATCGGATCCTCACCCCCGGGGCCGACCGACAACACGTCGACGTTGGCATCGTTCGGTGACACATTGAGAACCACCAGTGCTCCTTCGAGGGCGACGGTCGGTGTGACCGAGGCCAACCAGCGCGTCGAGAGCGCCGCACCCTCGGCACCGAGAAGAACCGACGTGGACACCGACTCGCCGGTGGGCCGCGTGATGACCCGCTCGACCACCAACGCGGGCTCGGACAACGTGGACACGAGAAGGCCGTGGCGACCATCGGGCAGCCCCGCGATGGCCGAGGTGTCGAAGACCACCACCTCTCGGGATGGCACGGTGAGTGTGGTCGGCTCGACGACTCCGGCTGATTCGTCGAGACCGAGGACGATCACATCGGCTTCGACGTCGGTGTCGGTGGGGTTGAAGATCACCAAACGCTCGGTGACGCCTTCCCCCTTCTCCCCGTCGGCGAACCACCACTCGTCGCCGAGTGCCGGGGCACCGAGCGACGTGACGTGCCCCAGTCGTCCACTACCGAGGAAGTGCTGGTCCTTGGCGACGGTGATGCGTCCGCTCGTGGCCACCACGCTGGCCGCCACGACCGGCTCGTCTCGGAAACCGGCCTCCTCGAGATTCAGAACACGCAACGACCGCGGCGGGATCACGTAACCCTGCAGCTCGCTCGGCGAACGCGGACCCTGAGCGGTCGAGATCGTGATGTCGACGATGGCCGGCGAGAGGTAGGGATTCGACATGAGCAATCGGAGGTCGGAGTCCGACGCGGTGAAACCATCGGCCACGTACCACTCGGCCGATGTGGTGTTCGCGCACGGCGACAACACGTCGCCGGCCGGATGGAGCGATCGCTGCTCGACCGTCACGTCGACCCGGTCGACTTCGACGACCGCACTCACATAATTGGCGGTGACGACCGCGTCGAGATCGACGGTCGACTGCGAACGCGGTTCGATCGAGAACGGAACGACCACCGGGTCCCGATCGATCGTGAGGATGGTGACCGTGCCCACCGCCGCCGTTTCACCGGGGTTGGTCGCAATGACATCTCCCCCGTACTCGCCGTTGTCGGCCGCCCCCAGGGCCGCGGTTCCGCCGCAGAACCACGTCACGCTCACGACGTCGTCCCCCACGGCCAACCTCGGTGTTCCGGGAGAGGGCGACTCGGCGAACACCGTGGCCAATCGCTCGACGTCGTTCGCCGACGTGCCGGCCACGACGAGCACCGAGAGCACGACGAGCGCGAGAGCGACGAGGCGCTTGGTCACGAGTCGCTCTCCGCTGACGACAACGAAATCACCGGCGAGTCGACGTTTTCGGCCCGGCCGCGGCGGCGGCGCACGGGTTGCAGCACACCGACGAACATCACGATCCAGAGTCCGATGTGCACAACGATCCAGAGGTAGCGCGTGATGGGCGTGGAGTAGTCGAGCGACACGGTGCCGCCCGCCGACGCGTCAAACGACATGACCGACCCGAACGAACCTCGGCCATCCACCGACTCGCCATCGACGCGAAGCGTCCACCGCTCGTCGAACGGGACACCCAGATGAACGACACCGCCGGAGATCTGCTGAGTGCGCTCGCGCCAGGCCGACACACCTTCCAGGATCGGCTGGGCTCCCCCGACGTCGGAACGAACGAGGGCCCCGGCACCGCCCTCGGCGCTGTTCGCGACCGCTTCGGCCCCGAGAACGGCCGTGAGAGGAATCCACTGCGTGTTCTCGAACACCGTGAGACTCGACGGGCTGTAGACCGACGTGAAATCGAGTTGTTCGGCGAACGACGAGACGAGTCCATCGGCCACCGGCAGAGGAGCTTCGGCGGTCGAGCGAACGCGATCGAACCTCGGAATCACCACGTATCGAACACCAAAGGGCGCCAAGAGGCGGCCGACGCGCGTGGTCGTTCGCCGCGACAGCGCATCGAGGACGTCACCCATTGTTCGCTCCTCGAGCGCCGAGGGTGAGTACCACGTGGATCCGATGTCGAACGAGCCGTTGCTCGTGACCGAATACGCCACGCCATCCGAGTAAGAAATCTCGGCACCGGGAACCAGGTCGGGATCCCCGATCACGAGCACCCGATAGTCGCCGGCACTGGACGGCTCGGCGAGAAGTTCGTCGAGTTGCTCGACGATCGAAGCCGACGGCTGGTCCCACGAACCATCGACGGCCACGCTCGCGACCGGCAGGACGGCGGACGAGATCGCCAGCAGACCGAGAAGAGTGATGGGTTGACGCAAACCGAAGCGACCGCCCCGAACGTCGACCGAGAAGGAGGCGACGAGCAGAGTCGCTCCGAGAGCGAGCGAAACGGCCACGGGCACGAGCAATACGCCGACTTCGGGCAGATTGATCGGTCCGCTCGAGGTGCTGGCCGCGCTGGCCAAAGCGAGGAAGATCGCCGCCAGCAGGATCGCTCGAATCGCCCAGACGTAACGCCAACGGCGCGCCACGAAGGCGACCACGATGAGCGGAACGTACGTGCCGATGATGAGTCCGCCGAGCGCCGACGGACCCACACCGAATCGAAGGATCTCCCACACGTCGAGACCGACCGAGCCACCCCCGGCCAGACCGACGATCCTCGACCAGCCGTCACCGCTCACGTATTGGAGGGACCACGGCAGGTTGAGGAGGACCGCTCCCACCACGCTCACGACGACGGCCGCCGCCATCAAACCTGAGGCACGCAGATCACCACCGCCGACGACTCCCCCGAGGGCGACCACGAGCAACGCGACCACGACGACCAACGAGGCCGCTGGACTGAACGCGAAGGCGATCGCGACGAGCAGAGTGAGGCGCGCGATGAGCGACACCCGCATCGCGGCCGACGGATGCTCGACCACGTCGTTGCGACGCAGAACCGGATCGCCCGCGATCGCCCCACCGAGCCCGGACAGTCGCCGGGCGAAATGCAGAGCCCACGGAACGAGGGCGTACGCGACGAGAACCGATGATCGTCCGGCGGCGACGGCGGCGTACGGCAGAGGGACCGCCGCGTACACGACCAATCCGGCGGCTCGCGCCCGAGGGTCGGCACTGATCGCCAGCAGACGGGCGACGCCCAGCCATCCGACGAGCACCGCACCCACCACGGCGAACGTCTCGAGCCACGCCATCTGAGCGAAGGCGATCAATCCGGCGACGCCGATTGCGAAGAGGCCGCTCGGCTGGGCCACGGTTCCACCCAGTCCGCGCTCCCACCATCCACTGGCGTACGAGCGCAACGTGTCGACGGGCGACTCGGGCAGGGGCAGGAGTTCTCCGATCGGTCGGACACCCGACGTCCAGAGTTGACGTGACCCGACGAGTAGCAGGAGGGCGAGCAACGACCACGTGACCACGGTGACCGGAGAACGAACTTCGTTGCTGGCACGGCGTCGGGCACGACGGGCCGTGGAGCGACGCCGAGTGAACCGGGCGATGCGAACGCTTCCCCCGGTCTGCATGGCCGCGACTTCGGCCGGAGGCACGAGTCGCAACCGGGCGATGCGACGCCGGCGACGTCGAATGGACGGCGCACTCGTCACCAGGGACGCCAGTGAGCCGAACCGCGCGAGCGCCAGTGCGCCGCGACCGCGAACGATCGACGCGACCGCGGCGGCCAGGTTGACGATCACGAGGGCCGGAACGATCAGCCAGGTTCGACCCGTGAGCGACGCCACCGTCATCACGCGCTGGCGTTCGATCTCGAAGTCGTCGACGAGATCGGGGCGACGCTCGTCGAACTTCCCGCGATGGCGCGCGACCGCGGCCGGAACGATGACGACTCGGCCGCCCAGCAGGTGAGCTCGCCAACACAGATCGAGTCCTTCGCCATGGAACTGGATCGACGGGTCGAAACCCTTCAACTGCCGGAAGACGTCGGCACGCACCAGAAGGCAGGCCGACGAAAGCGCGAAGACGTCGCGGATGGCGTCGTGCTGCTCCTGATCGAGTTCGCGAGCTTCGAGTCCGTCGTCGAGTTCACCGAAGCGATCGACGGCGAAACCGACGGATTGCAGGATTCGCGAGTCGTCCCAGTCGACGATCTTCGGGCCGACCATGGCCGCATTCGAACGAAAGATCTCCTCCACCAGACGCGACACCGCGTCGGGCATCAAGGCCACGTCATCGTGCATCAAGAGGAAGAAGCCGCTGTCTCCTTCGACGAGACCCAGAACCTGATTGGCCGTCGGACCGAACCCGAGATCGGCACCGGCGGCTCGCACGTGCGCATTGGGCAGATGCTCGTGGACCACCGACGCGACCTCGTCGACGGCCGGGCCCGGGACATCGGCGACCAGCACCAGAACCTGCAGGTTGGGGTAATCCTGGGCGGCCAACGAGGCGGCCACCTCGGCCAGGTGCGGCTGCGGGGGGTGAACCACGATCGTGGCGACGACACCGGGGGCGCCAGAGGGGTTGGACCGCGACTCCACGATGGGCGAAGGCTACTCGTTGTGGTCCGGCCGACCGGGGCGCCCGAACGTCACACGAGGTCCGCAAAGTCCTGCCACGCTGGGGTGATCGTTCGACGTATCGCCTGTGATGGGTAGCGTGATCAGCCTTGGCGACGACTGAACGAGATCCCCGCGCGCCGCTTCCCGAGGGCACCTTCGCCGTCGGAATCGGTCTGCTCATCGCCGGTCTGTCGAGCTACGCCTTCTTCAAGGTGGGCCAGGAGGCGCTCGGCAAGGACGACTTCAAGCCGATCGTCGCGCTCTGGTTCGCCACCTTCGTTCTGGCTCCCGGCTTCTTCCTGCCGCTCGAACAGGAAATGGGTCGGGCTCTCGCCCACCGGCGGGCACTCGGGCGCGGCGGACGACCGATCGTGATGCGCGTCGTCCCACTGGGGTTGGCGATGGCGGCGGTCGTCATCGCGGTGATCGCCGGGCTGAGTTCGATCGCAACACGCGAATTCTTCGAGGGCTACGGCCTCGTCACGGCCGCGCTCATCATCGCGTTCATGTCGTACGCGCCCACTCACCTCGCTCGGGGCATCTGCTCGGGCGAGGGCCGGTTCGCCGCGTACGGCATCGTCATGGGAGCCGATGGCTTCGTCAGGGTCGTCGGCTGCGTGATTCTGTGGCAACTCGACGTCACCAACGTGGGCGCCTACGCGCTGCTCGTGGCGCTGTCTCCGCTCTCGGGTGTGCTCATCGTGTGGGCCCGCCGCCAACTCGTCACGAGCCCCGGACCCGAGGCCCCGTGGAGCGAAGTCACACCCAACCTCGGCTGGCTTCTCCTGGGTTCGGTCATGGGCGCCGGGTTGGTGAACGCAGGGCCGATCGCCATCGACGTGCTGGCCGCGAACGACGAGGCCGAGAAGGTCACGCGATTCGGCAACGGCGTCCTGCTCGCGCGCGTGCCGCTCTTCTTGTTCCAGGCCGTGCAGGCCGCGCTACTGCCCCGACTGGCGCGACTCGCGGCGCAGAACGACCTCGATGAGTTCCGGGAAGGTTTCCGTCGCCTGATGTTGGTGGTGGTCGGTGTCGGATTGTTCGGCACGGTCGCATCGTTCGCGTTCGGGCCAGCGGTTCTCGACGTCGTGTACGACGGAGGACTCGATCGACGCACGCTCACCCTTCTCGCCCTGGGAAGCGCGCTCTACATGGTGGCGTTGGCCACGGCGCAGGCCGTGATCGCGCTCCATGGCCACGCCCGGGTGGGCGTCGGCTGGCTGTCGTCGATGATCGTGTTCCTGCTGTGCGCCTGGCTGTCGGCCGACGACCTGTACCTGCGGGTGGAAATCGGCTTGGTCGCGAGTTCGGTCGCGGCCCTCGTCTACTTCGCGTGGTCGTTGCGCGAACTGCTGAAGCGAGGCGCCCGTCCCGATCGGGATTCGGCCCTCGAGGCCTTCATCGGCAACCCGATCGAGGGTTAGAGAGGCAAGCCGGCGCGCGCGGCTTCGCGCTTCAGATCGTGCGCCACCATCATCTTCACGAGTTCGGGGAACGACACCTCGGGCTTCCAACCCAACTTCTCGCGGGCCTTGGTGGCGTCGCCGATGAGGAGATCGACCTCGGCCGGACGGAAGAACTTCGGGTCCTGGCGTACGTACTTCTTCCAGTCGGGGATACCGACCTCGGCGAAGGATCGCTCGACCAGTTCTTCGATGGTGTGCGTCTCGCCGGTCGCGATCACGTAATCGTCGGGTTCGTCCTGCTGGAGCATGAGCCACATCGCCTTGACGTAATCACCGGCGTATCCCCAGTCGCGCTTGGCGTCGAGGTTGCCCATCACCACTTCGTCCTGCAGACCCAACTTGATGCGGGCCGCGGCGTTGGTGACCTTGCGCGTGACGAACTCGACTCCGCGGCGCGGACCTTCGTGATTGAAGAGGATGCCCGAACAGGCGTACAGGTCGTAGCTCTCGCGGTAGTTGACGGTGATGTGATGGCCGAAGACCTTCGCGCATCCGTACGGTGACCGCGGATGGAACGGCGTCTTCTCCGACTGCGGGATCTCGCGCACCTTGCCGAACATCTCGGATGACGAGGCCTGGTAGAAGCGAATGGTGTTGTTCTGTGCGCCGCCGACCATGCGGACGGCTTCGAGCATGCGGAGAACTCCGGTGCCGGTGAGATTCGACGTGAGTTCGGCCTGGTTCCACGACAGCGCCACGAAGGAGATGGCCGCCAAGTTGTAGACCTCGTGGGGCTGAGCGACTTCCAGAGCCTTCACGAGCGAGGGCAGGTCGGCCAGGTCGCCCGGGACCACTTCGACGTACGGGAACTCGTCGCGGAGCATCTCGAGTTTCGGATTGTTCTGTCCCTTGACGACACCGAAGACTTGGTAGCCCTTCTCATGCAGGAACTGAGCGAGGTGCTGACCGTCCTGGCCAGTGACTCCGGTGATGAGGGCGCGACGCATGGGACTCCTTGGGCGCCCACGACATGAGCGTGCGCCCAGTCTACGGAGACCGCCGCGCGGACCCGGATCTCCTGCGCCCGTACACTCGATTCGTGCTGACCGTCGCCTGCGACACCGGGCCCCTGCACGGACCGGCCACCGGGATCGCCCGCGCCACCGCCGGACTGCTCGATGCGTTGGCGCACCACGACATCGCCGTCCTGCCGTACGTGGTGAGTTATCGAGCCCGGTTGAACGACGGAACTCGTCGTCTCGCCCTGCCCGCCTCGCTGGCGTTGCGAGCGTGGGGACACGTCGATCGTCCGCGCGCCGAGCGCTTCGTTCGGGGTGCCGACCTCATACACGGCACCAATTACGTGGTTCCACCGTCGTCGCTACCGCGGGTGGTGAGCGTCTACGACTGCTGGGCGCTCGATCATCCCGACCTCGTGCACTCCGATGTGCGGTTGGCGATGCACGTGCTTCGCCGCAGCATCGCCACGGGAGCGGTGGTTCACGCTTCCTCCCGGGCAACCGCCGAACGGCTGCGGGAACACTTTCCGAATGTCGACGTCGAAGTGATCCACCTGGGATCGACCCCTCTGCCCTCACCACCGAATACCCCCAGTGCTCGTCTCGCCGAACTCGTCGGCGCGCGGCCGTTCGTCCTGGCGATGGGAACCATCGAAGTCCGCAAGAACCTGCCGCGACTCGTGAGAGCATTCGCTGCTGCGAACGTCGGCGACATCTCCCTCGTGATCGCCGTCGTCGACCCGACCGGTGACCACGACGCGCGAGCGAACGTCGGGACGGAGTTCGGCCAGTGCCTCGTCGAG
>JBEAXP010000125.1:0-11931 GCA_041159745.1 Actinomycetota bacterium
CCCGAGGGATTCGCTCAGCGAATCGAAGAGCTCGTGAACGCCGAGATCGCCTCCGACCGTCCCATTCGCGTCGAGTTCCTCCCACGTGACACCGCCGTCCAGGATGCCGATCTGATCCGAACGAAGGTGAGCCTGATTCCCGAGTCGGTATCCGAGATCAGAGTGGTGGACATCGTGGGGCTCGACAAACAAGCCGATGGCGGCACTCATGTGCACTCCACGAGACACGTGGGCCGGGTCAAGGTCGTGAAGGTCGAGAACAAGGGCAAGGGAAACAAACGGGTGCGCGTCGAGATCGTCGACGCCTGATGCGCGGTCGTCGGGACGGTTCGGGTTGACCTAGGGTTCGCGTGTGGCTGCCGGGGGAGTGAACCACGACAAAGGATCGGCTCGTGCTCCGGGCCCGACCTTGCACGAGCAGTTGTTGGCCGATCCGACCCGTCCACCCTGGCCGTTGCTCGTGGAGGCGCCGGCGTATCTCGGCGACGACGACATCCCGTACTCCGTGTACACGTCGGAGGAGTACTTCCGGGCCGAGTTCGATCACCTGTGGTCGAAGACGTGGCAGTGGGCGTGTCATGTCGACCACATCCCCGAGACCGGCGACTACTACGTCTACGACGTGGGCCCGCACTCCGCGCTCATCGTTCGCGGTGAGGACGGGACGATCAACGCTTTCTACAACGCGTGCATGCATCGCGGGACGCAGCTGCGTCCGCCCGGATCGTGCGGCTTCGCGAATCAACTGAAGTGCCCGTTCCACGGATGGACGTGGTCACTGGACGGAGAACTGGTCGATCTGCCCGACCGCTGGGACTTCCCGCATGTCGGCGACGACACCCATCGTCTTCCCCGCCTCCCGGTGGAAGTGTTCTCGGGATTCGTCTGGATCAATTTCGACCCCGAAGCCGAACCACTCTCGAACTACGTCGGAGTATTGGCCGACCATTTCACGGAGTTCGGCTTCGAGGACCGATACATCGAGACCCATGTGCGCAAGAAGTTGCCGTGCAACTGGAAGGCCGCGATCGAGGCGTTCCTCGAGGCGTACCACGTTCGCGAAACCCACGCGTCGGGCCAACTCGGCGACGAGGTCACGACTCAGTACGACGTGTTTCCCCCCAACGTGAGCCGGTTCATCCACACGATCGCCCTCGACTCGCCGCAGCGGCCCACGCCGCGGTCGGAAGAGGAGATCTTCGCCAACCTTCTGCGCGGTGTTCCGGCCGAGGCGCGACCCGCGCTCCCGGCGGGCATGCGGGCCCGTGACGCGTGGGCCAAGATCGTCCAGCGCGACATGAGTTCGCGTTACGGCCACGACTTCACTCATCTGAGCGAGTCGATCACCCTCGACTCGATCGAGTACTTCTTGTTCCCCAACGCGTTCTTCTTCCCGGGCCTCTCGCTGCCGATGGTGTATCGATTCCGGCCCGACCCCGACGACATCGACGTCAGCTGGTTCGACTTGTTGATCCTGCGGCCGCGTCCGGCCGAGGCCGAGACCCCACCTCCACCCGAGGTGATCGAACTCGACGTGGACGACAGTTACACCGTCGCCACCGGTCTCGGCCCGTTGGGTCGGGTGTACGACCAGGACACGTCGAACATGAAGGCGCAGACTCGGGGATTCCGGTCGAGTCGGAAGAAGGGCCAGACGCTCGGCAACTACCAAGAGGTGCGCGCTCGGCACCTGCAACAGCGTGTTCGCGACCATCTGCGCGCTGGCGGCTTCACCACCGATCCGTCATGAGCGAGATCGATCTCGGTGATCTGAGCGATCTACGCGACGGCGCGATGCGCGTCTTCCCCGATGTCGGCGAGCACGGCGTCGTGGTGTGCCGAGTCGACGGGCGGTTGCACGCCTTCGACGACAACTGCTCGCATCGGGACGCTCGGCTCTCCGAGGGTCGTCTTCGGGGAGTCACCATCACCTGCCCGGTGCACGGCGCGCAGTTCGACGTGCGAACGGGCGAGCATCGTTGCGCTCCGGCCACCTCGCCGATCGCCGTACGGGTGGTCCGTGACGAAGGTGGTCGCGCGGTCCTGGGCGACTAGGGTTCGGAGCCTTGTCCGGAGCGGGCGACCGCTGAATGAAGGAGTTGGTCGATGGATCCTGTGCCACTGCGGAGAGTGCTCGTCCTCGGTTTCGGGGCGGTTGGCCAATGCACCGTTCCCCTGCTCATTCGAGATCGCGGCTTCAAGCCCTCGCAGGTCTCGGTGATCGAATTCGAACCCAATGAGTCCCGCCTCGGAGCGCTGATCGACTCGGGGATTTCGTACGAGAACCTCCGGATCACCCGTGACAACCTCGACGCCGAACTCTCTCGTCGCGTCGGACCGGGCGACATCCTGTTGAACCTGGCCTGGAACATCGACGCGTGCACGATCATCGATTGGTGTCATCGGCACGGCGTCCACTATCTCGACACGTCGGTCGAGGAATGGAATCCGTACGACGACGTCGATTCCATCGATCCGCGCGATCGCACGCTTTATGTCCGACACATGAAGTTGCGGGCCATGCAGAGAACGTGGAGCGAGCCCGGTCCGAGCAGTGTCGTCGAGCACGGCGCGAATCCCGGTTTGGTGAGCCACTTCGCGAAGCAGGCGCTGTGGGAGATCGGCCAGCGGATGATCGCCGATGGACTCGGTGACCGTTCGGCGCTGCAGGCCGCCATCGACCAGGACGACCACGCCGCACTGTGCCGTCTCACCTCCACCAAGGTCATTCACATCTCCGAACGCGACACTCAGGTGAGCATCACGCCGAAGAAGCCGAACGAATTCGTCAACACCTGGTCCATCGAAGGGCTCTACGAAGAAGGAATCGCCCCCGCCGAGATCGGCTGGGGCACTCACGAGCGCGTTCTTCCGATCGACGCATACCAACACCAGGGCGACGGGCCGCGGAATCAGATCTGTCTGGCTCGCTCGGGTATCGAGACACGAGTGCGGTCATGGGTGCCCAACGGCGGCCCGATCATCGGAATGGTGATCCGACACGGTGAGGCGTTCACCATGTCGGAACACCTGTCTTCGTTCGACGGTGATGGCAACCTTCTCCATCGTCCGACCGTGCACTACGCGTACTGCCCGACCGACGCGGCGATCGCGAGTGTGCACGAATTGCTCGGTCGTCAGTGGGTCGTTCAGGACGAGCGGCGAGTGATGAACGACGACATCACGCACGGCGAGGACGAGTTGGGCGTGTTGCTCATGGGCCACCCCTACGGAGCGTGGTGGACCGGAACACAGCTCTCGATCGACGAGGCGCGGCGTCACGTATCCGGTCAGAACGCCACCACTCTTCAGGTCGCCGCGTCGATCATGGGCGCGATCGACTGGATGGTCAACGATCCTGAGCGCGGACTCTGTGTCCCCGACCAGTTGCCCTGGCGACGAGTTCTCGACGTCGCTCGGCCCTACCTCGGAACGATCTGGTCGGGTCCGTCGTCGTGGAATCCGGTGTCGAACGGTCGAGACGTCTTCGCTCAGTGGCGGACACCCCCGCACGGGGCCGACCCCGATGATCCGTGGCAATTCGGAAACTTCCTGCTTTCCTGAACGAGTGGACGAGTATTCGCAGCGGTTGTTCGACGCGCTGGGCGGCGTGCTGGCGCCGTGGTTGCGGCGTTCGTTCGATCGAATCGTCCGCGATCAAGGTTTGGAATCCTGGGTCGACGAGGAGCGACGCGACGCGGTGATCGACGGCGCGGCCCGCGACGCGCTCGATCGACTGCATCGACTCTTCGACACCGATGTCCTGGAACAGCGCCACAACCCGCTGCAGATCCTCCGATCTGCGACCGAACCGGTGACCGTCGAACTGCGCAGCCTCGGAGCGCGGCCGGTCGAACGCGACGAGTTCCAACAGCGGTCGTTTCCTGACGACGACTTCGGACTCTGCCCGGCGGCTTGGGTCGACATCGACGAATCCCTGGCCGACGTCGGTCTCGAATGGGGAGCCTGGAAGGCGGCCGCCGTGATCACGCGCCGCCGTGAACGAATGTGACGTATACCGACCGAATGTGACGGATGATGCCAACCCCGACATCCCGAGGACGCGGGACGGCTAGTTCGATTGTGAAGTGCCTCGTCAGCGCCTCACATCCCGAGTCGTCATCGCGCTGAGCGCTCTGCTCGTCGCGTCGGCGTGCGAGGCCCCCAACCCTTCGACCGACGAGCGTCTGCAGACGTGGATGGTGGACGTCGGTTCCCCGTCCGTCACCCTCGCGTACGGCCCGGATGACGAACAGCTGCTCGACGTGTACACGCCGGCAGGTTGGTCGGCCGACGATCGCCGTCCGGTGATCGTTCACGTGCACGGCGGTGGTTGGCACGGGGGATCGCGACGCGACGCCGCCTACTTGGCGCAGGCACAGGTTCGTCGCGGCTGGGTGTTCGTGTCCGTCGACTATCGCCTCACCCCGGGCGTTCGATTCCCCGAACCGATACGCGATGTCGATCGGGCGGTGCGATTCGTGCGTTCCCGAGCCTCCTCGTTGGGAATCGATCCGAATCGTCTGGTGATGTCGGGTCACTCGGCCGGTGGTCATCTCGCGGCTGCGGTGGCACTCGGTGACATGCGACCTGTCCTCGTGGATCCGACCCTTCCAGCCGACCTGCGGGCGCAGTCGTCCCGTCCGGATGCGGTTGTGACCATCGGTGCGATTCTCGACGTCCTCGCGTTCAGTGACGATCCCTGGTGGGCATCGGGTTGGATCGTGAATCTGTTGTACGGATGCGAGACGTCCGATCCATTCGTTCTCGGCTGTTCGATTTCGCAGATGCGCCAGGGATCGGTTCTCGACTGGCTCGACGCCCGCGACCCGGCCGTCTACGTCATCCACGGTGCCGACGACGACGTCGTTCTGGTCGAGCAGGCCTGGCTCATGAGAGCTCGCGCCAATTCGATCGGATTCGATCAGGTCAGTCTCGACATCGTCGACTCCGGGCCCGCCTCGTACCGACGTCACGACCCCGACTTCGGCGCCAATCTGCGCGAGCTCGAGAAGTTCCTCGATCGAGTCGCCGCCTGAAGTGTTTCGCCGGTGTGAATTCACGCCGGAGCCTGCTCTTCCGTGGCGTGACCACGACGACGGGCGGGGAGAATGACCTCATGGCACGCCGCGCCGTACTCGATGACCTCTCGCTGCGAGGAACTCGTTTCACACGTGAACTCTGTCGGGTGACCGACGCCTGGCTGGCCGACGTGTGGGCTTCGGCACTCGGCGATCAGAAGCCGTCGAAGCGTTGCTCACTCGTCGCTCTCGGCGGGTACGGCCGCGGCGAGCTCGCGCCGTTCAGCGATCTCGACGTCGTGTTGCTGCACGACGGAGTGAAGAACATCGACGAGATCGCCTCGAAGATCTGGTACCCGATCTGGGACGCGGGAGTGAAACTCGGGCACTCGGTGGGCACCGTCAAGCAATTGTTGGAGGTCGCCAAGTCCGAACTCGACACGGCGACGGCGCTGTTGTCGGCGCGGCACATCGCGGGCGACGAAGAGTTGACGAAAGAGTTGCTCGATGCGGCCACGCGGGCGTGGAAGTCGTCGAAGGATCGTCTGCCCGAATTGATGAACCGAGTCAGAACCCGACAGGGCGAGCACGGTGAAGTGGCGTTCCTTCTCGAGCCGAACGTGAAGGAGGGCTACGGAGGTCTGCGCGACATTCACGCGTTGTTGTGGGCCGAGGCGGCCGGTGTGGAGATCTCCCGGTCGGATCGGGCGTCGCTCGACGCCGGTCGTGACGTGTTGATGTCGATTCGCGTCGCGTTGCATCGGCACGCCGGGCGGGCCGTGGAAGTTCTCCATCTCGAGGATCAAGACGCGGTGGCTGCGGCCTGCGGATACCCGAACGCCGACGCGCTGGCGGCCGCTCTGTCGAACGCCGGCCGTTCGGTGTCATGGGTGGGTGACGAGGTCTGGGCGCGGGTCTCCGCCGCCGACGCCAAGCCCGAACCCGATCGTCTCCTCGCTCCGGGTGTGATCCTGCGACGAGGCGAGGTTCACCTGGCCGATGATGTCGACCCGGCGTCCGATCCGTCGTTGCTGCTTCGTGTGGCGGCGTCGGCCGCTCGTCAACGAACGCGCATCGATCGTCCGACTCTCGACCGTTTGGCCCAATCGAGTCCGGCCATGACCACGCCTTGGCCGGCCGGTGCGGTGGATGATCTCGTCGGCTTGTTGCTCACGGGACACGACGCGATCCCGGTTCTCGAATCGCTCGATCAACGCGGGCTGTGGGTGAAGATCCTGCCCGAGTGGGCGCCCAATCGCAGCCGTCCGCAACGCAACGCGTATCACCGCTTCACCGTCGATCGGCACCTCTGGGAAGCCACGGCCAACGCGAGTGATCTCGCTCATCGTGTGCCGCGCCCCGATCTGTTGGTGCTCGGCGCACTGTTCCACGACATCGGCAAGGGCTATCCCGGTGATCACACCGATGTGGGTGTCGAACTCGTGGCGCGAATCGGCCCCCGTATCGGTCTGTCGCCCGACGACGTCGTGGTGGTGCAGACGATGGTTCAACATCACCTCACGCTCGCCGACGCCGCCACTCGACGCGACCTGGGCGATCCGGCGACATCGAAATTCGTGGCCGACGCCGTGAAGTCGCCGTTGGTGCTCGACTTGTTGCACGCTCTCACGGAGGCCGACAGCCTGGCCACCGGAACATCGGCCTGGGGATCGTGGAAGGCCGAGCTGGTGTCCGAACTCGTGAGCCGGACCCATTCCGTTCTCGGTGGCGGGGATGTCGAAGACGTTCAGTGGCGGCTCTTCCCCGATGCCGACGTGTTGGCCTTGATGGCAACCGGCGAGATCCGTGTCGCCACGTCGGCCGATGCGGTCACGGTGGTGTCACCCGACCGACCCGGAACGTTCAGTCGAGTGGCCGGGGTCATGGCGTTGCACGGTTTGGGAGTTCTCGGCGCACAGGCGCACTCCGACGAACAAGGGATGGCCGCCTCGCGATTCGCGGTTCAGATTCCCTCGCACGGCCCGATCGAGTGGGAACCGATCGTGAAGAACCTCGAGCGTGCCTTGCGCGGCGAGTTGGCGATCGAGGCCCGGCTCGCCGAGCGTGCTCTCACGTACAAGCGCCGCCGGCGTTCGGCTGGTGCACTCGCATCGCCGCGAGTGACCTTCTTCGACGAAGCGTCGTCGAATGCGACGGTGATCGAAGTACGGGCGCCCGACGAACTCGGAGTTCTGCACCGCATCACGAAGGCGATGGCCGAGGTGGGCCTGGACATCCGCCACGCGACGGTGCAGACGATCGGCGACGAAGTGGTCGACTCGTTCTACGTCCGGACGGCTTCCGGAACGAAACTCGTCGATTCCTTCCACCGGTCCGAGGTGGAACGGGCGATCCTGCACACGCTGACGCCCTCGCCCGCGCGCTGAACCGGTAGTACCGTGTCGGTATGTCCGACGCGACGCCGACCGACTTCACGCGCGACTTGGTCCGCTGGAGCGAGACTCTCGCGGGCATCGCGCGCACCGGTATGGGTTTCACGCAGAACCTGTACGAACGCGAGCGTTACGAGGAAGTTCTTCACGTCGCGGCCGACATCAAGGCCGCCGCCGACGAAGCGCTCGAGGTTCGTCGCGAACAGGATCACTTCGTCCAGGAGTGGATGGAGTCGATCGGTGAAGGTGTGCCCGGATACGTCACGCCGAAGGTGGCCATCGGCGCGATCGTGGGCAACGACGACGGCGAAATCCTGTTGGTGCGACGCCCCGATTCGGGTGTGTGGTTGTACCCGACCGGATGGGCCGACGTCGGCTACTCGGCCTCGGAAGTCGCCGTCAAGGAAGTGCAGGAGGAAACCGGCATCGACTGCGAGCCGGTGCAGTTGCTCGGAGTCATCGACGGTCAACGCATGGGCTTCAGTCGTTTCGGGATGTACATGCTCCTGTTCCACTGTCGCGCGGTGGGAGGCGACCTGCAGGGTCATCCGCTCGAGACGAGTGGGATCGGCTGGTTCGGTCGCGACGATCTGCCCGAACCGACAGCGGGTGCGCAGTGGTGGGGTCCGATGGCGTTCGCCGCGATCGCCGGAACAACCGGTCCGGCGTCGTTCGATCCGCCCCGTTCGCCCGTGTGGCGCAAGGGCGAGCACTGACCCCGCGTTCGAATCAGTCGTCGCGTTGACTGCGCAAGAACTGCTCGACCTCGGCCATCAGCGCGTCGCTGTCGACGGGACCATCGGGGAGGGGAGTGTCGTCGCGCGGGCGGTCGTCGAGCGGTAGTGCCGACTCGCCATCGTCCTCGTCGATCAGGAGTTCGATGTCGTCGTCGTCCTCGTCGTCGAATTCGTAGTCGTCGTCATCATCATCGTCGCCCATCGCTTCGATGCGTTCGAGGTATCGCGTGAGCGACGGATCGTTGGCGATGAGCTGATCGACCTGGGCGTCGTACGTCTCGACCGATTCGACGAGCGACACCGTGGGCAGGTCGACGTCGAGGATCTCGCTCAGTCGTTCGACGAGTGCGAGCGCGGCCTTGGGCGATGCGATCTGCGCGGCGTACGCCGGTACGGCGCCCCAGAGCGAGATGCTCGACATGCTCGCGCGATGACACGCGTCGCTCAGCACACCGACGATGCCGGTGGGCCCTTCGTATTGGCTGCGGCGCAGATCGTGGCGGTCGATCGCGGCCTGGTCGGCGGCGGTTCCGAGAACCTGAGTGGGTCGACGATGCGGAACGTCGGCCAGCAGCGCACCGAGCGAAACGATCGTGCTCACTTTGTACGTCTGGGCAACGCCGACGATCTGCTTGCAGAACAGCTTCCACTGGAGCGCCGGCTCGGGACCGAGAACGAGGATGAGGTCGCGATCACCCGCGTCGGCGGTCCACATGCTCACGGTCGGCCACACGATCTGGCGATTACCGCCGTCGTTCAGGCGCACGTGCGGGCGGATGGTGGCGAAATCGGTGAACTCCTCGGGATCGATCTCGGCCAGCGGTGTGGCGTTCATCGATTCGACGAGGTGTTTGACGGCCGAACTGGCCGCATCGGCGGCGTCGTTCCAGCCGGTGAAGGCCGCGACCATGTATGGGCGACGCAGTTCCGGTCGGCGAATCCACCGGACGTGCTCGAGCTCGGCCATTGGTCCGAGGCTACTCGTCAGAGTTGCGGACGGACGATGAACGCTCCGAATCCACCGGCGTCGAGGACGTCATCGAGCAGGTTGCTCTCGTACACCTCGTTCGGACCCTGCATCAGGTCGTTTTCGGCGGCACCCTGCGCGGTTGTGACGAGCGTCCAGGCCTGCCGCTTGTAGGTGAGATTCTTCGGGTGCAAACGGTGTGCTTCACGCCACCACGGAATGGCGGCGTCGTGGCCGACCGTCCGGCGGAGGTGTTCGCCGAGTTGGAAGCACGCGGCTGCGCGCGCCTCGTCGTCACCGTGCGGTTGGCTGCGCTCGATCACTTCGTCGGGCGTGAGCGCGTACCGACTCTTCGCTCCGTTGTCGACCCAGTCGAGAATGGCGGTGCGATACGCATCGGCGTCGTCGGGAATCGCCTTCACCGCGCGGTACATCGCATCGAGTCGCTCGGGGAGTCCGGGCGGAACCTCCATGTCGCGCAGCGGGCTGCGTTCGATCGAGGCTGATTCGGCCGGTCGCACGAGATTGCCGTCTTCGTCGATCCAGACCGCCATCGGAATGTTGGTGAATCCGAAGAGAGACCCGGTGGCGTGAGTGGTGTCGACGACGCACGGATGCGTCGGCTTGCCGGCCTCGGACCACGGACGGGCGTGGTCGGGTTCGATGTCGAGTGCGACGGTGACCACCACCGCGTTCTTGCTTTCGATTTCGGTGTGAAGCGCCTGCCACCCGGGCAGGCTGGAGCGGCAGCCTCAATAACTCGACCACGCGACGAAGACGATCTTCTTGCCGCGCAGTGACGAGAGTTTGAAGTTCTTGCCGGAGAAATCGATGAGGTCGGGGTCGGCCGCCACGGCGGTGGTGAGCGCGCGGCCGCCGAGAGTCGCGGGACCGAGTGACCAGACGCCGTGAGCGTCGTCGTGGACGAGCGGCATGCCCAGTCGCGCGGCGGCGACCGTCACGTCGACGGAGTCGCCGTCGAGCGCGCCGGGTGCGGGGACGCACACTTCACCGCGGCACAGGCCTTCGGGCTTGGGGTCCCAACCGGTTTCGCGCGCGAACTCGGCGCGAGTGGTGGTGAGCGACGAGAGGATCATGGGAGCAGTCTGACAGGTGACGCGGGTCAGCGTCGCTTCGCAGCCTCGGCCAATTCGTGCGGACCCGAGGCCGGGTAGCCCTTCATCTGCTGAACCGCGCGGCTCCAGGGTCCGAGGATGTCGATCAACTGGTCGAAGTCGGGCCCGATGGCCGTGAGGGCCGGGCGCATCTGGTCGTCGGTGTTCACTTCCACCTGCTCGCGCAGCGCGCGTCCGGCGGGCGTGAAGTCGCCGTTGGCGAGAAGGCCACGGGATTCGAGACGCTCGATCGCGCTCGAGTAATCGTCCTCGCTCCAACCGCGGGTGCGGCTGTACGACTTGAGCGGCAGGCCCCAATAGAGCTCGGTGAGAAGTCCGATCTCGGTGGCGTCGAGACCGGCGGCGATCCATGCGGCGGTGTGCGAATCGCCACGGAACTCGCGCAACATGTCGCCGAAGTGCCAACACGCACCGAGATCGGTGGACGGGATCGCTTGGCTGAGCGTGCCGGCGAACAGAGGGCGGCCTTCGGGGCGCAGGACGGCGACCGCGCGTTGAAGAATCGCGCGCGCCTTGGCGACGCCGCCGGGCTTGGCGCCGAGGATGCGTTCGAGTTGGGCGATGGCGCCGTCGCGCCGCGCACCGCAGATGGTCGCCGCATCGGTGATCTTCCAGCCCGCTTGCACCGACGGAACGACGACGAGTGGATTGAAGACGGCGAACGCGGCGGCGACGAGTTCGCCCGGCACCTGACCCATGAGCGATCCGCGGCTCGTGAAGTACGCGACACCTTCGGGCAGGGCGACACCGTTCATGTCGCCCGGGCTCGGTTGGAAGCCCAGTGCGACGTAGTTCGCGTGGCATTCGGGCGAGAAGTACACCTGGCCGATGACGGGTTCGAGTGCGGCGCCGAGTGCGCGGCCCTTGGCCGAGAGTTCCTGTTGATCCATGGGCCGAGGGTACGGGACGTGCGACCTACACTTCGGGTCGAGGAACCAATCGATGCCTGCTGACGTCTCCGTGTGCCGTGAAGTGACCGATGAGGTCGTCCAGGCGTTCGGCGTTCTGATCCCCCAGCTGTCGCGCTCGAATCCGGCGCCGACACGCGCCGAATTGGAAGCTTTGGTGGCGTCGGAAGCGAGCACGCTCTTCGTGGCCCGAGTGGACGGGCGTATCGCGGGATCGCTCACGTTGGCGATGTTCCGAATTCCGACGGGTGTGCGGGCCTGGATCGAGGATGTGGTGGTGGACGAGTCGGCGCGCGGACACGGTGTGGGGGAGGCTCTCAATCGGGCGGCGCTCGATCACGCGCGGGCCAACGGCGCGATCACGGTGGATCTGACGTCGCGGCCATCGCGCGAGGCGGCCAACCGGCTGTACCAGCGAATGGGATTCGAGCAGCGCGACACCAACGTCTACCGCTTCACCCTCTGATCCCCTTGGTGCTTCTGGTGGCAAATCTGTCTCGGGTTTTGCGACTTTTTGCCACCAGTTCGATACTCGCGGCTGCTTGCCTCGTTGGTGTCTCGTCCGTGGAGGCGTCGATCCCGCCCACGTCGGAGGCCACCACGCCACCCGATCCGATTCGCGATGCACCGGTCGTGACGTGGCCCGGACCGGGACAGGTCGCGCTGACCTTCGACGACGGCCCTCATCCATCGACGACCAACTTGGTGCTCGACATCCTCGATCGAGAACGAGTCCCCGGGACGTTCTTCGTGATCTGTCGTCTGATCG
>JBEAXP010000137.1:0-6147 GCA_041159745.1 Actinomycetota bacterium
CCAGTGCCGTCACGAATGGCGTCACGAACGCCGTCGCGAATACTCGATTCGCTTCGACGGCACGAGCCGCCACGAGCCGACCCGACGGCGGGTCGTCGTCACCGACATCGTCACCGACATCGCCCCGTTCATCGTCACGTTCGTCATCGGGCGCATCGCCGCGTATCGCGTATCGCGCCGCCACGACCCCGCGGCCGGCCGCCATCCGGCGTTCGATCATCGACGACCTGCCGGTCGCCCCGATCGTGCTTCCCCCCAGTCGGGAGCCCGTTGCGGCCGATGGGACCGGATCCAATCTCGCGGCATCCGGGAGACCGTCGACATCTTCCGAGCGCGCCGCCCGCTCGACGCGTTCCGATCGCCAAACCAGCCCGGGCCGTCCGAGTCGCCCGGCCTCGCGCTCGACGAACGTCCGGCGGTCGCCCGGAACGAGTTCGACCACGAACATCCGGCGCAACGCATCCTCGGGAGGTTCGGACGATGCGATCTCGGCCGATGCCCTCGCGCGCATGATCGAACACGGCTTCGAGCCCGACTTGACGCGAACCGTCACCCGTCGCACGGCCGGAACGACGTCATCGCCCGTGCGTCGCTCGCCGAGCGGAGTCGCGCGACCCGGAACTTCGTCTTCGACGTCGAGTTCGGCGATCGTCCGCCGCTCGAGATCCGGACTGGCCTCGATCGCCCCCGGACCGATCGCAATCGTCGGAATGGTCTCCGGTGGGGCCGAATCGAGCGAGACGTCTTCGAGCGGCGTGACGACGAGTCAACTTCTCGACCTCATCGACTGGATCAACCGCGTCGTCGATGAGCGTCTGCGTCTCGAACTGGAACGGCGCGGCATGACCGGAGGCAGGTGGTAGCGATGGCCATTCAGAAGGCATACCTGATGACCGAGACCAAGAAGAAGATCGAGTTCATGTTCAATCCGCAGGATCTCGAGTTCTCCAAGTCGACGTCCTGGAAACCGAACGACACGCCGGGAAGCAACGCGCCCCAGCTCCAGTTCGACAGTGGCGGATCGGTGGAATTCTCGATCACGGCTCTCTTCGACTCGACGGCGAACGGCAAGCCGGTCACCAAGATCACCGACGAGCTGTACAAGTTGACGGTGACCGACAAGAGCATCAAGGGAACCAAGGAAGACCGGAACATGACGCGGCCACCGTGGGTCCAGTTCCACTGGGGAAAGATGCGCTCGTTCAAGGCGGTCGTCACGCGGCTCGACCTGAAATTCACGTACTTCACCGCCGACGGAACACCGTTGCGCGCCACCGCGACGATGTCGTTCCTCCAGTACATGGACGAGAAGAACCTCCCGCCGCAGAACCCCACGTCCGGAACGCCCAATCCCGGGCAGATTCGCCGCGTGGAATCGGGCCAATACCTCGACACGATCGCCGACGACATCTACGGCGATCCCGGCCGCTGGCGCCTCATCGCCGAGGCCAACGACATCGATGATCCGCTCGATCTGCCCCCGGGCCGCCGCGTCGTGATCCCGGAGTTGGAAGGCTGACATGACCGAAGTCAACGTTGCCGTACCCAAGGTGTCGCTCAACGGATCCCCGGTCACGGGGGTCAAGGCCGACGCTTTGGTCGACGCTCGCGTCACCGTCGAAACGGCAGCGCCGGCTCAGGCCATCTTGCGCTATCACGACCCGTTCTTCGAACTGCTCGAGGGTTCTTTCGCCAAGATCGGCGGAAAGGTCGAGGTGTCCCTCCCCGACTCCAAGGGCACCGACGTGGTGGTCTTCAAGGGCGTCATCGCCGCCATCGCCGCCGAGCAGGGAGCCGCCGATCGCCACGAGCTGGTGATCACGGCCTACGACGCGTCGCAACAGCTCGCGCACGGACTCACGCCCTTCACGTACAAGGAAATGACCATCGGCGACATCGTCGGCAAGATCGCCAAGCGCAACGGCCTCAAGGCGAACACGACGATCACTGGCAAGAAGATGGAGTACTTCCTCCAACTCGACACCGATCACGCCGTCCTCGACGATCTCGCCATTCGCACCGGCGCCGAGTGGTGGGTCGACGGCGACAAGTTGCACTTCACCAAGCGCACATTGAAGGGTCCCATCAAGTTGAAGTGGGGCACGACCCTTCAGCGGTTCTCGGCACGCTTCAGCGGCGCGGGTCGCGTCGACGACGTCACCGTGCGCGGCTGGGATCCGGCCACTCAGAAGTCGGTCAAGGGCGTCGCCAAGCGCACCGACGTGTCGAGCACGAAGGTCGGGTTGAAGTTGAAGATGACCGACACCCGTGCGGGACAAGCCAAGGCCCTCAAGGCCAAGAGCACGGTGACCGACATTCCCGTCAATGCCGCGGACGAAGCCAAGGCCATCGCCGAGGCGATGCAGGCAGACCTGGCCGCTGGCGAACTGCACATCCGCGGCGAGGCCATCGGTCAACCGAAGATCACGGCTGGAGCCACGGTCGAGATCGAGGGCGCCGGCAAGCAACTGGCCGGCACGTTCGTGGTGTCCCGCGTCGAGCACGTCTTCGGCGTGGGTCGTCCGCTCATCTCGCGTTTCGAAGGCGGCCGTCACGCCGGCGGAACGTTGGCCGACCAACTGGTGTCGGCCCAGCGCGGGTCGGTTCGCAACCGCCGACAGTTCGCGATCGGAACCGTCACCAACGTGAAGGATCCCGACAAGGCGGGACGCGTCAAGGTGAAACTGCCCACGGTGTCGGATGCCGACGAGTCGGCCTGGGCGCGCGTCGTGTCGCCGGGTGCCGGCAACAAGCGCGGGCTGCATCTGATGCCCGACGTCGGCGACGAAGTGCTCGTGGCCTTCATCGGAGGCGACTTCCGCAATCCCGTCGTGCTCGGCGGAATCTGGAGCAAGAAGAACGCTCCCCCGACTCCCGAACCGGTGAAAGGCGACAAGGTCAGCGAACGTTCGCTCACGCTCGCGTCCGGCGCGAAGTTGGTGTTCACCGAGAACACCGACAAGTCGAAAGCCGTGGTGGCCCTCAAACACGCCGAGGCCGAGACGAGCCTGCAGTTCGACAAGGACGGGATCAAGCTCAACGCCAAGAAGGGCACCAAGATCAAGATCGCGGTGGGCGAAGCATCCATCGAGATGCAGAGCGACGGCACCATCAACATCAAGGGCGGCGCCATCACGATCAAGGCCGAGAAGAACCTCACTTTGCAGGGCCAGAAGGTCACCGTGAAGGGAGCCACCGGAGCGGTGGTCGACGGCGGAGGTTCGAAGATCGACCTGAGCCCGGCCGCCGCGAAGGTGTCGTCGAGCGGCATCACCGAAATCAAGGGTTCATTGGTCAAGTTGAACTGATCGAGACGAGAGAACGAAGGAGGCGAAACATGAGTGATGACTTCATCGGGCGGGGATTCCCCTTCCCCATGCGAATCAACGAG
Organism: Actinomycetota bacterium; assembly: GCA_041159745.1. Taxonomy (GTDB): domain Bacteria; phylum Actinomycetota; class Acidimicrobiia; order Acidimicrobiales; family Ilumatobacteraceae; genus Casp-actino8. Next base: position 3,392 of record JBEAXP010000137.1, read on the forward strand.
CGGGGATCGATGGATCTCGTCGGCGGCATCGAGGAACTCGAACGTTCCATGACGGTGATCATCTCGACGGCGCCGGGCGAGCGCCCGTTCCGTCCTCGTTTCGGCTGCCAGATCTGGGAGCTCATGTTCGAGCCGATCAACACCAACACCATGGGCCTCATGGAGATGTACGTCGAGGAGGCGCTGCGCACATGGGAGCCGCGCGTCGACGTCGACGAAGTCTCCGTCGAACCCGGCGAACAGGACGGCGCCGTGATGATCGCGGTCTTCTACACGGTGCGCGCCACCAACGACAGTCGCAACCTCGTCTATCCCTTCTACACCATTCCACCGGAGGATGAATCGTGAGCTTCCCGCGTCCCGATCTCGACGATCGCCGCTTCCAGGACCTCGTGGACGAGGCCAAGCGGATGATTCCCAAGTTCCTCCCCGAGTGGACGAACCACAACGTCTCCGACCCCGGCGTGGCACTCATCGAGTTGTTCGCCTGGATGACCGAGTTGACGCTCTATCGCCTCAACCGTGTGCCCGATCGCATCTACACGTCGTTCCTCGACCTGGTGGGTATCAGCCCGTACCCCGCCGCCGCGGCGCGGGCCGACGTCGCGTTCGTGTTCTCCACCGTTCCGGAAGAGACCGTGATCGTGCCCGCCGGCAGCGAAGTGTCGACCACCGGCGACGACCCGGTGGTGTTCTCCACTCTGGTCGACCTGGCCGTCATCCAGCCCAACGTCGCCTTCACCTGGACTCTGGCTAGTGACGGATCGGGCCAACCCGACGAGGGTCGCATCAAGGACGTCCAGCAGGATCTCGTGCTCGAGAACGAAGTCGTTCGTGTCTTCGCGAGCGATCCGGTCGAACCGGGCGACGCGTTCTACATCGGATTCCGCGAACCTCTCGGCGGTTACATGCTCCGCGTCGACGTGGAGGCCGACGTCGAGGGAATCGGCGTCAACCCGAACGACCCGCCCCTCACGTGGGAGGTCTGGACGAGCGAGGGGTGGTTGGCGTGCACGACCCAGAGCGACACCACCGGCGGCCTCAATCGAAACGGCAGCATTCATCTGATCGTCCCGTCGGGACATCTGCCTCTCACGGTCGGAGTCGAGCGCGCGTACTGGCTCCGTCTCCGTCTGCTCGCCCCCGGCCCCGATCAGGCCCCGTACCGAACCTCACCGCTCATCCGCACCGTGCAGGTGCACGCGGTCGGCGGAACCGTCGGCGCAGAGCACGCCGAACCCTTCGGCGAGGAGTACATCGGCGTGGCATCGGGTCTTCCTGGTCAGTCGTACCCCATCCAGACATCGCCGATTCTCCCGCGCCGCGCGGACGAGCGCGTCGAGTTGCGTTTTGCCGAGGTCAACGAACCCTGGACTGAAGTCTCCGACTTCTCGCGTTCGAACGAGAACGACAAGCACTTCACATGGGACAGCGTGTCGGGCACGGTGTCGTTCGGTCCGCGCGTCCGCCAGCCCGACGGTCGATTCGTTCAGTACGGCGCGATTCCTCCCGCCGGCGCCGCCGTGTGGGTCACCGGCTACCGGCGCGGCGGAGGCGCCCGCGGCAATGTGGGGCCGGGCTCTCTTTCGGTTCTGCGCTCGGCCGTTCCCTACGTCGACCGTGTCACCAATCCGCGGCCGGCCACCGGCGGCATCGACGCCGAGACGCTCGACAATGCGAAGTTGCGCGCACCACTCACGTTGGTGTCGGGCGGTCGCGCCGTCACCGCCGGCGACCACGAGCGACTGGCTCTCGAGGCCACTCCGCGGGTGAGTCGTGCTCTCTGCGTGCCGCCCAGCGAAGTCGGCCAGCCGACGCGACTGCTGATCGTCCCCGACCCGGGTCGACCGGCCGATGCGATCCAGATCGACGACATGGCGCTCGACGACGAATTGTTCGCACAACTGAGCGAATTCCTCGAGCCGCGTCGACTGGTGGGCACGTCCCTCGAACTCGGGACGCCGAAGTATCTCGGCGTGTCGGTCGCGGCGGCGGTCCGCGTCCTGCCCGGACGGGCGCCGGCGGCCGTGAAGCAGCGGTGCCTCGATGCCATCGCGACGTACCTGTCCCCCACCCAGGGCGGCCCGAACGGCGACGGCTGGCCGTTCGGACTCGACCTCACGTCGGGTGCGGTGGCCAATGTTCTCGGCGAGGTGGCCGGTGTCGAACAGGTCGAGGAGGTCATCTTGTTCGAGTCCGACCTGCGCAACGAGCGTCGTGTCGGGCCGGGCACCGACACGATTCGCCTCGAACAGTACGGACTTCCGTTGTCGTACAAGCCCCAGGTGGTCGTGCGATGAGTCGTCAAGAGGGCTGGCTCGTTCGTCGACTGCCCGTCGGCATGCAGGACGACTGGGTGATGGCTCGCCTTCTCACCATCCTCGAGAACGTGGCCGAAACCGTCCAGGTGCAGGCCGACCAGATCCCGTTGCTGGCCGACCCGACCGTCACGCCCGACGCGTTGCTCTCGTGGCTCGGTCGTTTCGTGGATGCGCCGGACACCGAAACCCTCCCGTCGGCCGAGCGCCGCGACCTCCTGGCCAACGTGGGGTCGCTGATCCTGCGCAAGGGCACCCAGCACCATCTGGAGACCCTGGTTCGGCCGTTCGTGAGCGAACCACTCGAGATCGTCGACGACGGCGGGATCTACCGCGAGGGCGAGGCTCGTCCGACCTCGGGCAAGGTCACCGTCCGGACCGCCGGGATCACGCACGGAACCCCCTCCGACCTGCTGAAATTGGTGCGGAGCATCACTC
>JBEAXP010000165.1:0-6692 GCA_041159745.1 Actinomycetota bacterium
TGGGCGCATCCGAAACGAGCATCGCCCGCGAATTCTGGGGCGCCATCGACGGCCGCTATCGGCCCGGAATCGATTTGCAGATCGTGATGCCGGTCGACGTGGGTCTCGGCACGCAAGCCGGGCCTCCGACCGAGGTCATCGACGTCCGCACGTCCGACGTGCGCCAGCCCTCTCGTCAGTCCGAGCGCATCCGCTCGTATGTCGAAGAGCGTCCGAACGGGAACGGTTCGGCATGAGGGCTCGTCTCACCGCTCAGCAGTACGGCGCCTTCGTGGGCGTTCCCTTCGAGTCATCGTCCAAGTCCAGAACGACGAGGAGACGATCAAGGAGGTGTTCGCTCGCCCGGCGTTCATTCCGACCGAGGCGTACTCGTCGCGCCCGCTCGTCGTATCGCTGTTCCCTGGTGAGACCGCCGACATCCAACTCGAGATCACTCTCCCGCGCGAGACGCCGGCCGGTCTCTATCAACTCCCGATCGAGATCAACGACGAGAACGGACAGGTCGGTTCGCTCACGGCCAACATCCAGGTCGCGCCGCACGACGAACTCTCGGTGTCGATCGCACCCAAGGTCGTTCTCGGAGGAGCCCAAACGTCGTTCATCGTCACGGCGACCAATCGCGGCAATCGCCCGACCGGAGTGAGCGTCACCGCCGGAGACACCGACCGCGCGCTCAAATACGTGATCGAGCCGAAACGCGCCCAACTCGAGGGCGGCCAGGCCCTCGCCTTCCGTGTGAACGCCAAGGGCAAGCGTCCCCTCACCGGCAACCCGATTCCGCGCGCCATCCAGATCGACGTGACCACGCGGTCTTCCACCGAGAGCGACACCGTCACGTTCACGCAGAAGCCACGATTGAGCCGCGGGCTCCTGACCGCCGCGGTGCTCCTCTCGATCATCGTCATCTGGGCCCTCGTGTTCTCGGCCGGCTTCCGCGCGGCCTTGGCCGGCCAGCAGGCGAAGAAGGCGGTCTCGACATCGTGGATCGAGGGCGCCAAACCCGACCCGTCGGTGTCGATCGGATCGATTCAAGCCAAGATCGTCGCGACCTCGGACGGACGTCCATTGCCGCGTCTCATCCTCAAGGCAACACCCGTCGACAGCGGCCGACCCCCGATCGCGGGCTCGAGCGATCAGGATGGCGTCGTGCTGCTGGCCGGTCTGGCCCCGGGTCGTTACGACCTCGAGGTCTCCGGCGCGGGTTACAAGACGAAGAAGGTCCCCTTCGATCAACGCGTCGTGCCCGCCGACGATCCGATCGTCCTCGACGACATCCAGATCGAAGGAGAACCGGCCTCCATCAGCGGAGCGATCTCGGGCGGCGATCCGCCGCCGATCACCTCGATCGAGGCGCGTCTCATGATCGACGACTCACCGTCCGACACCGTTGTCAAAGCCGAGTCCGATGCCAGTGGATCCTTCACCATCGAAGGCCTCGCATCACCGGGCCGCTACCGACTGACTTTCTCAGCGCCGGGCTTCGAGCCCCTTCAGTTGTTCCAGGAGGTGTCGGCGGGCGAAGCGGTGGCCATTCCCACCGTCAAGTTGCAGGCTGGTCCCGGTTCGATCACCGGACTCGTGGTCGATCAGACCGGAACGCCGCTCGGCGGAGTGGCGATCACCGCGACAGCCGGTGCCGACGCCGTGTCGTCCACCACTCCCACCACCGGCACCGACGTCGGCACGTTCGTTCTCGGCGAACTCCGTTCGCCGGCGACCTACCTCGTGCAGATCTCGCTCGAGGGCTACGGCACCCAGACGCTCACCGTGAAGGTCGGACCCGGCGAGGCCGTGGTGCTCCCGAACAGCATCATCCTGAGTCGTGGCACGGGCGTGGTGCGCGGTGCCGTGAAGGACAACAAGGGCGTCGCGCTCGGCGGTGTCGCCATCACTGCGAGCAACGGCGCCATCGTCGGCCAGACCATTTCTGTCGACGCCGGTGGTGCGTACTCGCTGGCCGGGCTGCCCGCTCCGGGCAACTACGTGTTGACCTTCAGCAAGGAGGGCTACATCACCGAGACGGTCGCGGTGTCGCTCAATGCGGCCAGTGGCGCGGCGACGGTGAACGTCACTCTCGATCGAGCGTTGAGCTCGGTCACCGGCGTCGTGAAGTCGGCTTCGGCCGTCCTGCTCCCCGGGGTCACGATCGTCGCCGCCAACGGCGAGACATCGCTGGCGACTCTGTCGACCGATCCGCTCGGTGCCTTCCGACTCGACAATCTGTTCGCCGGCTGGTGGACGTTCACCTTCTCGTTGACCGGCTACGCGGACACCGTCGTGCTCGTCCAAGTGACGACCGTCGACCAGGACCTCGGCACGGTGACGATGAGGGTGGCCACCTGATGAGCCTGCGCGCGAGCATCGAGCCCACACGCACCGCCGCTTACGCCGGCATACCGGTCCAGGCCACCGTCAACGTGGCGAACACCGCGGGTCTCGTCGACGCCTTCGATATCCGGATCCTGGGTGTCGACCGCGACTGGGTCCGTTGCACTCCGGAAAGGTTGCAACTCTTCCCCGAGACTTCGGGTTCGTTCGATCTGCAGATCGATCTTCCCGATGACTTCCCGTCGGGGATGCGCATCCTGACCATTCAGATCCGTAGCGAACTCAAACCGGAGCATCCGACACTCCTCACGCTCACTCTCGACGTTGATGCCCGGCCACGTCTCAACGTTCAGGTCCACCCCGTACAAGTGGTCGGCGGCAGCAAGGGCGAATTCGCGGTCACCGTCGAGAACCTCGGAAACAACGAATCGACGGCCCGCCTGACCATGACCGATCCGGAGGCGTTGGTCCGCGGGATCTTCGACCGTCCCGAGATCGATGTGCCCCCGGGCGAGCAACGCAGCACACCGCTGCGAGTCACCGGCAAACGACCCATCGCCGGCGCACCGATGGTCCGCAGTCTGTCGATCGGCGTCGAAGGCGGAATGCCCGGTAGCGAGCAACTGGTCACCTTCGTGCAGACGCCGCGCGTCTCGCGACTGATGTTCTCGTTCATCGGCCTGCTCGTCGCCGCATCCATCTTCGGCATCGTGTTCTCGCGCAATCTTCAGAACGTCGTGGACGCCACCACCACCGACGACAAGGTCCTCGAGCAGGCGTTCGGGGCCGCCGATCCCAACGCCGGCTTCGCCCCGGCTCAGATGGTCGGAACCGTGGTGGCCCGATCGTCGAAGACCGGAATCGCCGGTGCCACCGTCGAGGTGTACCTCACGGCCGTTCCCGATCGCCCGATCCGTTCGGTGGCCACCGCCGAGGACGGGACGTACATCGTCGACAACCTTGGTCCAGGTCCGTTCCGACTGCGTGCGGTCGCGGCCGGATACGACAGTCGATGGTTCGGCGACGTCGCCGCCTTCGAGAACTCGCCCGATGTGTCGCTGACCGGCGGAGAGAAGCGTGAGGCCGTCGACATGCTGCTCGGTGGGCAGCCGGCGACCGTCAAGGGTGTGGTCGTCGGCGGGTTGGTGGACGGCGCCATCGTCGATCTGATCGTGCCGGCGGCGGTCACCGGCGGAATCAACGACGCCGTGATCGGGAACAAACCCGTCGACGACACCGGCGTCTTCGAGTTCACCAACGTCCCCGCACCGGGCACGTACACCCTCCGGGTTCGCAAAACCGGTTCGATCACCACACAGTTGTCCATTCAATTGGCCGGTGGAGAAGTGCGCTCGGGGATCACCGTGCAGTTGCGCGCCGGCGACGGCCAGATCGACGGCACCATCATCGGTCCGAACGGACCCCTCGGTGCGGCGACGATCACGGTGACTTCGCCCGACCTCACGGTCGCGACACTGTCGCTCACGACCGGCACCGTCGGATCGTTCGTCGTTCCCGACCTGTTGACCCCGGCCAGCTACGCGATCTCGGTGTCGCGGCAAGGGTACGCCACGAAGTCCCTCACGGTGTCGCTGGCCAGCGGTCAACAAGTGAACGGCCTGAACATCGTGCTCGAATCGGCCACCGGGTCGATCAGCGGTCTGGTGAAGGACTCCACCGGAGCCGCCCTCGGAGGCATCCCGATCAGCGCTTCCGATGGCGAGAACACCTACTCGACCACGAGCATCAGCGTCGACGACCCGACCACGACGACGCTCAACGAGATCGGCACGTTCTCGTTGTCGAGTGTTCCGGCTCCGGGCATCTACACCGTGTCGATCGGCGGAAACGGCTTCGCGCCGGTGGTACGCAACGTCGTACTCGGACCGGGCAACCTCACAACGCAGCTCAACATCGACTTGGTCGCTTCCACCGGCCGTGTGAGCGGTCGTGTCACCGACGCATCGGGAGCGGTCGGTGGCGTGACGGTGAAGGTCAGTAGCGGTCTCGTCACGCGCACGACCACGACCGCCTCGTCGTGCCCACCCGGCATCACCGACTGCATCGGTCGCTATCGACTCGATGGTTTGGCACCGGGTGCGTACACGATCACGTTCTCGCGCACCGGTTCCGAGCCGGCCGCGCGCCAGATCGTCATCGTCGCGGGTGGTGCCGTCACCGCCGACGTCGTCCTGCGCCCGCGCGCCGGAATCACCGTCTACGTGTGCACGACGGTCACGGCCGTCTCACCCACCGGGTGCACTGGTGGTGCCAAGTCGGGCTATCAGGTTCGTATCTGGAAGGAAGCCGCCTACCCGGGTGGCTCGCCGCTCGGCGCTCTGCTGACCTCGGCCACCGGCGCGGTGACGTTCAGCAACCTCGACGCGCCCACTCGTTACGTGATCGAGGTGTCGGCGGTCGCCGGCGACCCGCCGATCACATCCCGCATCGTTTCGCTCGGTGCGAGCGAAACCCTCACCGTCGGAATCGCCGTGCCATGACATCGGGTCTGGTTCGTCTCACTCTGCCCGAGCGGATCCTGGCCGAGATCGGCACGACCACGGCCGTGCGTGTTCGCCTGACCGAGCTCGGCGGCGTCGATCGCAAACTGCTCATTCGGGCACTGGGCAATCTGGGCGGCCCGTTGCCGGCCACCGAAGTCGACATCGTCGCCCGCGGGTCGTTGCGCACCGAGGTGTCGGTCTCGATCCCCCACGGAATGCCGCCGGGTGAGCACCAGTACCTGTTCGAGGTCCTCGATCGCGACAACGGACGAGTGCTCGAATCCATCGATGCGACGGTCGACATCCAGCACACACGGTCGGTGTCGATGTCGGTGCAGCCGCAGTCGATTCGCAAGCGCATGCGCGGCAAGGTGCGCATCGTCATCCGCAATCACGATGAGGAGCCGCACAAGATCCGTCTGCGCGCGGAGGGCGACGACGGTGACACCCACGTCTCGCTCGAGCGCCCCGGAATCATCATCCGTCCGGGCGAGATGGTGCGAGTGCCCGCTCGGGTGAAGGTCAAGCCGTACTACATCGGCAAGCAGAAGGAGCGCTTCTACTCCATCATCGGCGAGGGCGCCGGAGTGCCGGTGTACGCGCGGGGCAATGTTCGACAGAAGCCGATGATCGGCAAGAACGTGAAGAGCCTCGGGCTCCTCGGTTCGATCATCATCGTGTGGCTCACCTTGACGATCACCGTGATCCGTCTGGTGTCACCGGCCACGCAAGAAGCCGCCGTCGGCGCCGAAACGGGCACCGAGCAACCGGGGGCCGGCGGCGATGCGCCCGTGAGCCCCCTCATCCCTGTGCTCGTCGATGTGAACGGCACCGTGACGGCGGTGCCCGACGGAAGCGGAGTCGTGATCGCGTGGCGACCCGTGGCGCTCGGCGACGCCGCTTCGACCGAAGGCAAGGTTGCCGGCGGAACCGCGGTCGCCAGTCCGGACGTCGCGTTGCAGACCACCACCACCGACGCGGAAGGAAAGTTCGTGGTCGCCGGACTCGACGGGGCCGGATTGTTCGAATTCACCTTCTCCAAGGCCGGCCATCAGACCCAGACCAAGATCGTTCAACCCAACGGGCAACCGGTCACCCTCGAGATCATGCTCGTCCCCGGCTCGGGAACCATCGGTGGAATCGCGGTCGACGAAGCCGGCCGAGCGCTGGGAGCCGTCGACATCACCCTCACCGACGGCGCCATCACCTACGGCTCGTCCACTCCCACCGACGGCGACTCGGCCGGGCGGTTCCAGTTCAACAACCTCTCGTCGCCCGGCACCTACGTGCTGGACGCCCGCATCGCCGGACGCGGGCTGGCCAGCACGACGATCGAGTTGCAAACCGGTCAAGCCATCAGCGACATCCGGTTGGTGCTGCGGGCCGACGTGACGGCTCTCGCCGGCAAGATCGCCTCGGCGGCCTTCGAAGGCGACACGGCGGCCCAGGACTTCCGCATCGCCCAGGCCACCGCCACCGGACGACTACCGACGTTCACCGTGACCGCGACCGACGGAACGCTCACACGGTCCACCACGACTTTGTCGGAGGGGCTCTTGGCCGGCACCTTCCGACTCGAACAACTGCCGGTGAACCGCACCTACACCATCACCTACGAAGCACCGGGATTCAAGACACTCACCGAACAACTCGAACTCACGACCAGTACGCCCGAACGCCAGATCGCGATGGTCCGGTCGACCGGTCGTCTTCGCGGAAAGGTGACGATCGAAGGCAGCAACCTCTCCCCCACTGCCGTCGCGGTGACGGTCGAGAATTCCGATAACACCTACAAGGCGACCGACGCCATCTCTTCGGATGGGTCGCTCCTCGTCGACGGCATCGCACCCGGCCGATACG
>JBEAXP010000062.1:0-12268 GCA_041159745.1 Actinomycetota bacterium
GACGACGAAAAACTGACCTTCTCGCAACACCTGGCCTGCCCGAAATGCGGAACGTCCTTCGACGAGCCGGCGCCGCGAAACTTCTCGTTCAACTCGCCCTACGGAGCGTGCGAGACCTGCGACGGCCTCGGAACGACCTTCGAGGTCGATGCCGATCTGGTGATTCCGGACGGCGACCTGGCCTTGAGCGAGGGGGCGATTTCGCCGTGGCGCAGCGCCCACACCGGCTTCTTCCAACGGATTCTCGAGTCGGTCGCGTCCGATCACAAGATCGACATGGACAAGCCCTGGAACAAACTGAGCGCCAAGGCTCAGAAGATCGTTTTGAACGGCCTGCCCGGGACCATCACCGTTCGCTTCAAGAACCGATACGGACGTCAACGCCAGTTCAACACCACCTTCGAGGGCGTGATTCCCTGGATCAAGCGTCGCCACGAGAGTGCCGAGAGCGACTGGAGTCGCGAGCAGTACGAGGGTTACATGCGCGAGGTGCCGTGCACGGCCTGCGACGGAGCCCGCCTCAAGCCGTCGACTCTCGCTGTCACGGTCAACGACAAGAACATCTCGGAAGTGTGCGAAATGCCGATCGGCGATTCGTCGCGCTTTCTCGCCGACCTGAAACTCTCCGATCGCGATCGAATGATCGCGGAAAGAGTCGTGAAGGAGATCAACGCCCGCCTCGGGTTCCTGCTCGATGTGGGTCTCGATTACCTGACCCTGGGCCGGTCGGCCGGCACGTTGGCCGGGGGCGAGGCACAGCGAATTCGTCTGGCCAGTCAGATCGGCTCGGGACTGGTCGGAACGCTCTACGTTCTGGACGAACCCTCCATTGGTCTGCACCAACGCGACAATCGTCGCCTCATCGACACTCTTCTTCGTTTGCGCGATCTCGGCAACACCGTCCTGGTGGTCGAACACGACGAGGAGACGATCCGAGAGAGCGACTGGATCGTGGACATCGGTCCGGGCGCGGGGGAGCACGGTGGTGAAGTCGTCTACAGCGGCCCGGTGAAAGGCATCACGAAGGTCAAGGATTCGCTGACCGGTCAGTACCTGGCGGGCAAGAAGTCGATTCCAGTTCCGGCGTCACGACGGGCGCCCGGATCCCAGTGGCTCGAGGTCGTCGGCGCCCGCGAGCACAATCTTCAGAACATCGATGTGAAGATTCCTCTCGGATGCTTCGTCGCCGTCACCGGAGTGTCGGGCAGCGGGAAGAGCACCCTCGTCCGGGACATCCTCCTGCCGGTCCTGATGCAGAAGATCTACAAGTCGAAGGATCCGGCCGGTCGGCACAAGAAGATTCTCGGGATCGAGCACCTCGACAAGGTGATCGACATGGATCAATCGCCGATCGGACGCACGCCCCGTTCGAATCCCGCCACCTACACCGGTGTCTTCGACGGAATACGAAAGTTGTTCGCCACCACCGCTGAAGCGAAGACCCGCGGCTACCAACCGGGCCGGTTCTCGTTCAACGTCCAGGGTGGCCGGTGCGAGGCCTGCTCGGGTGACGGGACCATCAAGATCGAAATGCACTTCCTGCCCGACGTGTACGTGCCGTGCGAGGTGTGCAAGGGGGCCAGATACAACCGCGACACCCTCGAGATCACCTTCAAGGGGAAGAGCATCGCCGACGTCCTCGACATGCCCATCAGCGAGGCGGTCGACTTCTTCGCCAACCAACCCGCCATCGCCCGCCACATGCAGACCCTCGTCGACGTCGGTCTCGGTTACGTCCGTCTCGGCCAGTCGGCACCAACGCTCTCGGGCGGCGAGGCCCAACGTGTGAAGCTGGCGACCGAGCTGGCCAAGCGCAGCACCGGACACACGATCTATCTGCTCGACGAACCCACGACCGGACTTCATTTCGAAGACGTTCGGCGGCTGCTCACCGTGTTGTCCCGTCTGGTCGATCAGGGCAACACAGTGCTGGTGATCGAACACAGCCTGGACGTGATCAAGACGGCCGATTGGGTGATCGATCTCGGTCCCGAAGGTGGTCGTGGCGGAGGAACCGTCGTGGCCGAGGGAACCCCGGAGACCGTTGCCCGTGCCGCCGGTAGCCACACCGGCCGTTTCCTGAAGCCATTGCTCGTCTGACTCGCGCGCCCTCCCGTCGTCCGATCAGCCGGTGGTGCTTAGGCTGACCACATGGTGCAGCGACCGCCCAGCGCGAGCATTCCCGATGCTCCGGGCTCGTACCAGTTCAGGGACTCGAACGGCCGCGTGATCTACGTGGGCAAGGCGTCGAGTCTGCGCCAACGCCTGGCGAACTACTTCCAGGACCCGTCTCTGCTCCATCCCCGCACGGCCCAGATGGTGGCCGCCGCCGAGTCGGTCGAGTGGATGACGGTTCGCAACGAAGTGGAAGCGCTGATTCTCGAGTTCACGCTCATCAAGGAGCATCGGCCCCGCTTCAACGTCCGTCTGCGCGACGACAAGAGCTATCCGTTCCTTGCCGTGACCCTCGACGAGGAGTGGCCTCGTGCGGTCGTGGTGCGCGGGCGCCGACGACCCGGGGTCCGCTACTTCGGCCCGTTTCCACACGCGTACGCCATTCGCGACACCCTCGATCTGGTTCTCCGTACCTTTCCGGTTCGAACGTGCAGCCCGGCCAAGTTCAATCAGCACCATCGCCTGGGTCGACCGTGCCTGCTCTTCCACATCGAGAAGTGCAGCGGACCGTGCGTCGGCGAAGTGGAACGCGAGAGGTACGACTCCTACGTCGACGACCTGTGCTCGTTCCTCGATGGCCGAACCGACGATGTGGTCGCGCGACTCACCGACGAGATGAACGAAGCGGCGGCGGCTCTCGAGTACGAGCGAGCCGCCCGTTTGCGGGATCGGCTCGCGTCGGTGGCGCGGGCCATCGAGAAGCAGATGATCGTGGCCGAGCGGGACGAGGAACTCGACGTGATCGGTATCGCCGACGATGAACTGGAAGCGGCCGTCCAGATCTTCTTCGTCCGCAACGGTCGGGTGGTGGGCCGTCGCGGATCGATCGTCGACAAGGTCGAGGAACTGAGCCGAGCCGATCTTGTGACGCGGGTGGTCGAGCAGACGTACGGCGATGGTCCGCCCATGGGTGTGCCGAAACTGGTGCTCGTGCCCGAGGTCCCTCTCGAGGGCGCCGCGCTCGAGGCCTGGCTCTCCGAACGGCGAGGGTCCAAGGTCGAAGTCCGATTGCCGCAACGAGGCGACAAACGCGAGTTGCTGGAAATGGTCACGCAGAACGCTCGCGAGGATTTCCTGCGCCATCGGATGAAACGGGCCAGTGATCACAACACGAGAAGTCGCGCGCTCACCGAGTTGCAGGACTTGCTCGGGCTTCCGGAGGCCCCCTTGCGAATCGAATGCTTCGACATGGCCCACCTGCAGGGCACCGATTACGTCGGATCGATGGTGGTTCTCGAGGACGGGCTGCCCTCCAAGCGCGAATACCGGCGATTCAAGGTGCGCGACGTCGCGGGCAACGACGACTACGCGGCCATGGAGGAGGTTCTCACCCGCCGTCTTCAGGCCTACATCGACGAACGCGATGCGAGTCTCGAACCCGACGAGAAGGAGCGCCCCCGCCGATTCTCATATCCACCGCAGTTGCTCCTGGTGGACGGCGGCAAGGGCCAGTTGTCGGTGGCGCACCGGGTGGTGACGTCCCTCGGCCTCGAGTCGGAGATTCCCGTCGCGGCCCTCGCCAAGCGATTCGAGGAGGTCTTCGTTCCGGGTCGTGACGAGCCGGTCGAGGTGCCCCGCGGCAGCGACGCTCTGTTCATGCTTCAACGTGTTCGCGACGAAGCCCACCGCTTCGCCAACACCTTCCACCGCGAATTGCGCGGCAAGCGCATGACGGCGAGTTCGCTCGATGGAATCGAGGGGTTGGGCGAAGCCCGCAAGCAGAGACTCGTGAAGACGTTCGGGGGAGTGAACGCGGTGAAAAGGGCCAGCCTCGACGAATTGCTCTCTTTGACCTGGCTGCCCGACTCGGTGGCACGGGCCGTTCACGCCAAGTTCCACGAAGTGATCAGCGGAAGTTCGGAATGATCTCCTCGACGAATCGCGCGTAATTCGCACGACGTTGCTCGGGGCCGGCACCCAGACTGAAGTCGGGAACGATGATTTCGTCGAAACCGAGCTGTCGGTAGCGGGCAATCGCCGCGCAGATCTCATCGGGTCCGCCGATCACACTGCGATCGGCCGGAGCCTTGGCCCGGATTCGCTCGGCTTTGTCGTGGTCGTCGGCGAGGAAGAAGAAGGCTTGAACGGATCGTCGAATCGACCGTGGATCACGTCCGCTTCGTTCGCAGGCGCGATCGAGCGTGGCGGCCTTCTCTCCGGCGGTGTCCGGCGTGCCCCACACGTTCCACTCGTCGGCGTGGCGAACGGTGATACCCGTCATGCGCGGTCCACCCGTCCCGACCAGGAGAGGCAGCCGACTCTGAACCGGAGCCGGCTGGCACGCGGCATCGATGAATTGGAAGTGCCGTCCCGTGAAGTTGGTGCGCGGTTCGGTGAGGAGCGATCGAACGATCTGGATCGCCTCCTCGAAGCGGTCGACGCGATCCTTCGGTGACAAGAGGTCGAATCCGTAGGCCCGGTGTTCGTTGATCTGCCAACCGGCTCCGATGCCGAGCACCAGTCGACCATTCGAGATGCGATCGAGGGACGCCGCGATGTTGGCCAGCACGGCTGGGTGGCGCACGGTGGTGGGGCTCACGAGAGACCCCAGGCGCAACGATGACGACACGGCGGCGACCGCCGCGAGCACGCTCCAGGCTTCATGAACGTCACCGTCGACGACTTTCTCGCCGTCGGTGTTCGGCATGAAGTGATCGGCGAACCAGAAGCCATGCCAGCCCGTCGACTCGGCCCACGCGACGAGATCGGCCACTTCGGACCAGGCTCGCTCGGCCGACGGCCACACGGAGAAGTCGAGGGTCGCGCTCATGGCATCACCGTAGGTGGCCAACCCCTCAGGACTACCCTCGGAGGGTGGACGATGACCTGTGGGAGCGCAACGCCTCGTGGTGGATCGATGGCTTCACCGAAGGCGCCGATCCCGAGTACGTGGAACAGATACTCCCGCTGGCCGCGCGTGAATTGGCCGGAGCCGCTCGGGTTCTCGACGTCGGTTGCGGTGATGGTCAGGTCGCGCGGCTGGCCAAGAAGCTCGGTGCCTCTTTCGTCCTCGGAGTCGACCCGACCTGGAATCAGATCGTCGTCGCAGCCGGGCGTGGCGGAGGAATCGAGGTGCTTCGCTGCGAGGCGGCCGGACTGCCCCTCGCCGACGAGTCGTTCGACGCGGTCGTGGCTTGCCTCGTGTTCGAGCACATCGATGCGGTGGACTCGGCGCTCGGTGAGGTGGCGCGAGTGCTGCGCACAGGAGGACGCTTCTGCTTCTTTCTCAACCATCCTCTCCTCCAAACTCCAGGCTCGGGGTGGATCGACGATCAGGTGCTCGATCCGCCCGAGCAGTATTGGCGCATCGGCGACTACCTCGTCGAGCAGACGACCGTCGAAGAAGTGGAGAAGGACGTCTTCATCCCCTTCGTGCATCGTCCGCTCGGTCGATACGTGAACGCGGCCGCTCGGCAAGGATTGTTCGTCGAATGGATGGAGGAGCCCGAGCCGCCGCCCGGATTCCTCGCCCGCGCCGCCGAGTACGAGGCGGCCGCCACGATTCCGCGGCTCCTCTATCTGCGGATGGTGAAGCGCTCGGTGGACGAGTAGATCCGATGTCGTCGGCTCCCGGAAGTAGCGTGAGTCCCGGTGGCTGACATTCTCGTGATCACCGGTCTGTCCGGGGCTGGACGCAGCGCCACCGCGGCCGTACTCGAAGACCTCGGTTGGTACGTCGTCGACAATCTCCCGACGACTCTCGTGGAGACCATCGTCGAATTGGCCAGTGCGCCGGGCTCGAGCATCGATCGTCTGGCTCTGGTCGCTGGTCGTCAGCATCTCGAACTGATGCCGAAAGTGGCCGGACTGCGTGCGCAAGGACATCGCGTGCGGGTCGTGTATCTCGACGCCTCGACCGCCGAGCTCGTGAAACGTTATGAGGCGACCCGTCGGCGTCACCCCTTCGCATCGGAAAGCGACGGTCTTCTCGAAGCCATCGAATCCGAGCGGAGTCTGCTCGAGGCGATGAAGGGCGACTGCGATCTCGTGATCGACACCACCGCCCTCAACGTGCACCAGCTGAAGTCTCGATTGGTCGGCGTTTTCGACGACGGAGCGGGCGAACGTCTGCAGGTCGCGGTCGAATCCTTCGGGTTCAAGCATGGTCTTCCCATGGACGCCGACATCGTGATGGACGTGCGGTTCCTTCCCAATCCGCACTGGGACGAAGCCCTGCGACCGATGAGCGGTCACGACGAACCGGTCCGGCGTTTCGTTCTCGATCGGCCGTCGGCCCAGAAGTTCGTGAGCGACCTTGTCGAGATGCTCTCGGGCATCCTTCCCGAGTACGCCGCCGAGGGGAAGAGTTATCTGACGGTGGCGATCGGTTGCACCGGGGGCCGACACCGGTCGGTGGCGGTGGCCGAGGAGGTCGCCCAGCGACTTCGTGCCTCGGGCCAGCCCGTCCGCACGAGCCACCGTGACGTCAGTCGTTCGTGACGGGTTGATGAGGTTCGGTCCCGAACCGGCGAACTAACTTCGTCCTGCGGCTCCGCGATCGCGGGGCACGCGGAAGCACACAAGCGGGAAACGCAGGAAGAGGAGCGAATCGTGACAGTTCGGGTCGGCATCAACGGATTCGGTCGTATTGGCCGCAACTTCTTCCGTGCGGTCAACAGCCGGGGGGCCGACATCGAGATCGTGGCGGTGAACGATCTGGGCTCACTCGACACGATGGCGCACTTGCTGAAGTACGACTCGGTTCTCGGGCAGTTGCCCTTCGCGGTCAAGGCCACGAAGTCCGGTATCAGCGTCGACGGCCAGGAGATCAAGGTTCTGAGCGAGCGCGATCCGAAGAGCCTGCCGTGGGGCGACCTGAAGGTCGACGTGGTGATCGAGAGCACCGGGATCTTCACCAAGCGCGACTCGGCCGCCGCCCACCTGGCCGGCGGCGCGCCACTGGTGATCGTGTCGGCTCCGTGCGACAACGCCGACGCGACTTTCGTGTACGGCGTCAACCACAAGGACTTCGACTTCAAGAAGCACAAGGTCGTGTCGAACGCCAGTTGCACGACCAATTGCTTCGTTCCGCTCGTGAAGGTTCTCGATGACAGTTTCGGGGTCGAGCAGGGTCTCATGCAGACCGTCCACGCCTACACCGGAGACCAGATGCTCGTGGACGGACCCCACAAGGACCTCCGACGGGCCCGCGGTGCGGCGATCAACATCGTGCCGACTTCCACGGGTGCGGCCCGAGCAACCAGCCTCGTGCTGGAGAGCATGAAGGGGAAGCTCGACGGAACGTCGTTGCGCGTACCCGTGCCGACCGGCTCGATCGTCGACTTCACCGCCAACCTCAAGAAGTCGGCCACTGTCGAGCAGATCAACGCCGCCTTCAAGAAGGCCGCGGCGAGCGGTCCCCTCAAGGGCGTTCTTCGGTACACGGAGGACCCGATCGTGTCGAGCGACATCGTCACCGACCCGCATAGCAGCATCTTCGATGCCGGCCTGACTGCGAGCATGGGCAAGATGGTGAAGGTCCTCGCTTGGTACGACAACGAGTGGGGCTACAGCAACCGGCTCGTCGACACCACGCTGTTCGCGGGAGCCAAAGTCCCCAAGCGTCGGTGATCGCCGTGTATCGCGACATCCCGACCCTCGACGACCTCGGCGACGTGGCGGGCAAACGCGTCCTGGTGCGCACCGATTTCAACGTTCCGATGGAGACGTCGCCGACCGGAGAACGGGTCATTTCCGACGACTTCCGGATCAGGGCGGCTCTCCCCACGATCCAGTGGCTCACCGAAAGGGGAGCCACTGTCGTGTGCGCGAGCCATCTCGGTCGGCCCAAGGGAGCCCCGGAACCGAAGTACTCGATGGAACCGGTTCGGCGTCGTCTGGCCGAACTGGCTCCGGGTGTCGAACTCCTGGAGAATCTCCGCTTCGATCCGGGTGAAGAGGGCAACGATCCGGCGTTCGTGGCGAGTCTCGTCTCCGGGATCGACTTGTACGTCGACGACGCGTTCGGCGCCGCGCACCGCGCGCACGCGTCGATCGTCGGCCCTCCAGCCACGCTTCCGTCGGCCATGGGCGAACTCCTGCGGCGCGAAGTCGAAGTGCTGCTCGATCTGCGCCACCGTCCCAAGCACCCCTTCGTCGCGGTGCTCGGTGGATCGAAGATCTCCGACAAGTTGGGCGTGGTCGAAGCATTGCTCGAAGTCGTGGACGCGCTCGTGATCGGGGGAGCGATGTGCTTCACCTTCATGGCGGCTCAGGGGCTCCCGATCGGCGACTCGCTGTTCGAACCGGACCAGGTCGACACGTGTCGTCGGCTGCTGGCGCAGTCGAAACCGATTCATCTTCCCGAGGACATCACGGGCGTCGACGCCGATGGCAACTACGCGACATTCGGTCGTCGGCTGCCGGCGGGAGCCAAGGGTTTCGACATCGGCCCCGGAACGGCGGCCGCGTTCACCGACATCATCATGGACGCGCGGACGGTCTTCTGGAACGGCCCGATGGGCATGTTCGAGGACGAGCGTTTCGCGAACGGCACGCGAACGGTCGCTCAGGCCATGGCCGACACCAAGGCTTTCACGGTCGTCGGTGGAGGCGATTCCGCCGCGGCACTCGCTCAGTTCGATCTCGACGATCGCATCGACCACGTCTCGACCGGCGGTGGTGCTTCGCTCGAGTTGCTCGAACTCGGTGATCTTCCCGGCCTCGAAGCTCTGAGAAAGGCGCCCAATGCCCGCTGACCACGACCGCCGTCCGCTGATCAGCGGCAATTGGAAGATGAACCTCAACCATTACGAGGCGATCCAGTTGGTTCAGAAATTGAGCTACCTCGTTTCGAAGGACGATTTCGCCAAGGTGGACGTGAGTCTGCATCCGCCCTTCACCGACATCAGAAGCGTGCAAACCCTGATCGAAGCCGATGAACTTCTGTTCGCATTGGGCGCCCAGAACACGCACCACGAGGACAAGGGGGCGTTCACCGGAGAGGTGTCACCGGCTTTCCTCGCCAAACTCGGCGTCCGGTACGTCATCTGCGGGCACAGTGAACGCCGCCAGTTCTTCGGCGAGACCGACGAGATCGTCGCCAAGAAGACGGCCGCCGTGCAGACCCACAAGATGACGCCCATCGTGTGCGTCGGCGAGACCAAGGAAGAGCGCGAGGCGGGCCAGACTCTCGAGCGGGTGTCGGGACAGGTTCTCGGATCCCTGGTCGGCCGCCCGGCCGCCCAGGTGGCCGACCTGGTCGTGGCCTACGAGCCCATTTGGGCGATCGGAACCGGCCTCACGGCCACGGCGGCCGACGCCCAGGAGGTGTGCGCAGCCATCCGCCAGGTGATCGCCGGAAAGTGGGGGGCCGAAACCGCCCGAGCCGTGCGGATCCAATACGGCGGCTCGGTGAAAGCCGGGAACGTGGCCGAGCTCATGGCTCAGCCCGATATCGACGGCGCCCTGGTGGGCGGGGCCAGCCTCGACCCGGACGAGTTCGCCCGCATCGTGCAGTACCCCTCTCACGCTTCTTGAACCCTCCGGCAACGTCGCCGTTTCCCCCTGTTAACCTGTCCAGCGCCGCGTCCACCGGGGAGGATGGTCAGCGGGCGGGGGGAGACCCCGTGGTCGTTCGACCCGTTTCCCTCCACCACCTGACCAGGAGGTTCCATGTCCAAGAAAACGAGCAAGGTGCTCGCTTTCGCCACGGGAATCGCTCTCGTTCTCGCTGCCTGCGGTGGCGACGACGGCGATTCGGGTAGCGAAGCCAGCACTCCCGCCTCGGAGGCTCCGGCCACCGAGGCTCCCGCAGCCGACTGCGGTCCCGATGTTCTCGAAGGTGGTGCCGGCGGAGCCGAAGGCGACGCCGCCATGAAGATCACCTTCGACATCAGCCCCGACGCCGTGTGGCAGGACGGGTGCCCCATCACGGTGGCCGACTTCCAGTGCTCCGTGAACTCAACTCTCAACACCCCGGGCTCCATCAGCACCACGGGTGTCGACAAGATCATCTCGGTCGAGGCTGGTGAGAGCACCAAGCAGGTCGTCGTGACCTTCAACGCGGTGTACGCGCCGTACAAGCTTCTGTTCGGCGGCCTGATCCAGGCGCACGCCGTGGCCGATTGCAATGACATCTCGGCCGACTTCGGCACGCTGAATCAGATCTCGGGTCGTGAGTGGCTCATGGAGTCGTTCAGCCCCGATCAGCTCGTCTACACGCCGAACCCCAACTACTGGGGCGACGCTCCGGTCGTGTCGCGCGTGGTCATGGTGCCGTTCGCCGACTTCGACACCCAGAGCGCCGCGCTGCTGGCCGGTGAAGTCGACTTCATCTACCCGCAGTTCTTCGCCGGCATCTCCGATGCTCTGAGCGACGCGAACGTGACCAGCCAGATCGACTTCGGTGGCGACTACGAGGGCTTCTACCTCCAGGCCGACCCGGCTCGCGGTGGTCCGTTCGCCGATCCGATCTTCCGTGAGGCATTCGCCAAGTCGATCGATCGCGACGCCGTCTTCGAGCAGATTTACATTCCGCTCTCGGAAGGCAAGGGCAAGCTCCTCAATTGCGGTCCGATCGTTCCCGGTCAGTACTGCGATGACGCGTTCGCCGACCAGTACGACCCGGAGGGCGCAGTCGCGCTGCTCGAGGCCAATGGTTGGGCCAAGAACGGCGATGGCTACTGGGCCAAGGACGGCAATGCGCCGACGATCCGCTGGATCATCAACACCGGCAACACCCGTCGTGAGAACACCCAGGCCTTCTTGATCCCGCTGCTCCAGGCGGCCGGTTTCAACGTCGTCGCCGACAACTGCGATGCCGCTTGCTACTTCCAGCAGCGCCTGCCAGCCCTCGACTACGACATGGCCATGTACATCAGCACCGCTCCGCCGGACCCGGCGTACCTCGTGAGCTCCTTCACCTGTGCGCAGATTCCGAGCGAGGCCAACAGCCAGCAGGGTCAGAACTCCACTGGTTGGTGCAATGAGGAAGCCAGCGCTCTCCTCGAGCAGTCCGACGTGACCGTCGACGAAGCCGAGCGTGCTCAGCTCGTCAAAGACGCGCTCAAGCTCATGGCTGGCGACCACGTGATGCTGCCGCTGTTCCAGTTCCCGAAGTCGGGCTTCTGGCGCACCGACCGCCTCGGTGGCCCGGTGGGCGATGAACTCAACAACTACCGCGCCTTCAACAACTTCTCCAAGTGGGAAGACGTCGACGGTGACGGCCAGATCATCATCGGTGCCGAACAGTGGCCCGAGTGCTTGAACCCCGTCACCGAGTGCGCCAACTCGTCGTGGATGGTGTGGCTCACCGCCTTCCCCATCCTTCCGAACGTGTGGGACACCACCAATGACGGAAAGTTCGTGATCACCAATCTCGTGACCCAGGAGCCGGTCGTCGAGGTTCTCTGATTCCGATCTGGAACTCGTGAGGCGAGGGGCCGGTCTTTAGACCGGCCCCTCGTTCTCGTTTATGCTCGGGGTCGAGTCGAGGGGACGGGGGATCAGTGTTCAGGTTCGTGTTGCGGCGTTTGATGTGGGCGTTGCCCATGACGCTGATCATCACGTTCGTGGTCTACGTGGCTCTCCGTGTCGGAACCGACCCCTTGGCCAGCTATCTGCGGGTCAATCAGCGCGCCTCGCCCAAGAAGATTCAGCAGTACATCGAGACGAACGGCCTGTACGAGGGGTTCGGCGGTTACGTCCGCGGCTATCTGCAGTGGCTACAAGGGTTCGTCACTTTCGACTGGCCCCGCAGCATCAAGGGCAGCCGTGAAGTGTGGCCCGAGTTCCGCGACGCGATGTTCAACACCTTGCGACTCGGTCTCACCGCCACGTCTCTCGGCATCCTGATCGGCCTGTCGTTCGGCATCTTCGTCGCGCTCAAGCCGGGCGGGCTGCGCGACGCGACTGTGAGCACCACGTCGTTCGTGGCCATCTCCACGCCGCCCTACGTGTCGGCTCTCCTCCTTCAACTTCTCTTCGCTGTCTACTGGAGCAAGTGGTTCGGAGAATCCCTCCTACCCACCTCCGGTGTGTACCCACCAGGTCATCGGGGCTTCGACCTGGTTCTGATGATCAAGCACATGATCCTCCCGGTCACCGTCGTGGTCATTCAGGTGGTCGCCGTGTACGCGCGCTACATGCGGGC
>JBEAXP010000066.1:0-20001 GCA_041159745.1 Actinomycetota bacterium
TCGGTGTCACGACCTTCCGCATCGCCGGCGCCGATCGTTATGCGACAGCCATCGCATTGGCCAACTTCGTGACCGCTCCCACGTCGATCGGGGGCTTCGGCTGGAGCGCGTCCACCGTCGGCCTCGTGAACATCTCCGATCAGTCGAGTGGTTTCGATGCCATCTCCGCGACGGGAGTGCTCGGGCCCAACCGCCGCGTCTTGCTCGGCCTCACGTCATCGCAGGTTCCGGCCGCCACCAGCGGGTGGCTCTCGCAACTCAGCGGAATCGTTCGAGCCGTGACCGTGATCGGCAGCCAGACGTCGCTCCCACCGCTCGTGGTCGTGCAGACCACGAGTTTCTTGCGGCGCTGATCAAGCCGGTCGATGCAGAACCGCGCGCTCGACCGTTACCGACACTCGCTCGCCGTTCACGGCGGCGCGACCGTCGGCGATCAGGGAGTACTCGGACGTCTCGCCGGGCGGCCAGACGACGGTCACCCGATCGTTGACCGCGATGTCACGACGAGTGGTGTTCCCGGTGGATGCGAACTCGAGAACCGCGCCATTCACTTCGGGAACGAGCGCGACCACATGACTGCGGTCGTCGCTGACGGTGATCAGGTAGGCGAACCGGCGGCCGTGCAGTTGTTCCGCGAGCTCGTGCGACTCGACCGGGATGCTCAACGGTGCGAACCCCACGAATCCCAGTGCGTCATGGTCGACGACGGGAGTCGGTGGGCCGGTTTGAAATCGTCGCCGGTGTAGTACGCGACCGGGAAGAGCACGGTCTGCGTCCACTCGGGCGGAATTCCGAGCAGTTGGCTGATCTCCTGCTCCTTGAAAAGGTGGATGGTGGTCCACGCCGTGCCCAGACCCCGCGAGCGCAGCGCGAGCATGAAACTCCACGCCGCCGGAAGAATCGACCCGTAAGTGGAGGCCTGTGCCACCACCATCGGAACTTGCTCGACTCGTCCCTGTACGCACGCGATCACGTGCACGGGAACGCGGTCGAGCACCTCACCGAGGTATTGGGCCGACTCCATGACCTTGGGCATCACGTGCTCGCGCGGGTCTCCAGGCGGAAGCGGCGGCGGATAACCCGAGCCGGCCATGATCTCGCCGGCTCCACGGTAGGTGTCGGCGATCACCTTGCGTTTGGCCGGGTCGGTCACCACCACGAATGCCCAGTTCTGCGCGTTGGTGCCGGTGGGAGCCTGCAGGGCGATGTCGATGCATTCCTGGATGACCGATGCTTCGACCGGACGATCGAGGTCGAGTCGCTTGCGAACCGAACGCGTCGTGGTGAGCAATTTGTCGGCCGAGGCGCGATCGATTCCGGGAACTGATGATGACGACATGCCCGAACCCTAGACCGTCAGGGTCGGGTCAGATCACCGAGACGGAGTTCGCCCTCGAGGGTCTGACCGCCGCTGGCGAGGAAACGCTCCATCGCTTCGCGCGTGCCGGGGCCGCCGAGCGTGCGATTGAACGCGTTGCCCTCGGCCAGCAAATCGGCCGGGAGTCCCTTCTCGGCCAGCAGAACCGCCGCCTTGGCTTCGGCGACCGCATGGGCCGGGTACGACGCGATGCGCGCGGCGAGATCCTCGACGTGCTTCCACAACTTCTTGCGTGGCAGAGCGCGATTGACCCAGCCCCACTGTTCGGCCGTCTCGGCGTCGACATCGTCGCAGCCGAGGATCACTTCGAGACTGCGCGAGCGGCCGATCAATCGGCTCAGCCGCTGGGTTCCGCTGCCACCCGGAAGAATGCCGAGGGCCACCTCGGGCTGATTGAACACGGCACCCGGATGCTTTTTCGACGCGCGCAGCGCGAAGCGCATGTCGCAACTCAGCGCGAGTTCGCTCCCGCCGCCGCCGACGCGACCTTCGATCACCGCGATCGTGGCCTTGGGCATGGTGCGCAAGTTCTCGCACATCACGTGGTACGCGTTGAGTTCGGTCGCCGTGGGCGAGTCGGTCGGGAATGTGAGAATGGCCGCCACGTCGAAGTGGGCGATGAAGAACTGCGGGTTGTTCGACGACAGGATCACGACGCGCACCTCGTCGTCGACGCTCAAATCGCCCACGATCTGCGCGGTGGCGAGGAACTCCTCGATGGTGAACAGGTTGATCGGCGGGTTGTCGAAGACGATCCTCGCGATCCCGTTGTCCTTGGTGACCGAAACTCCTGCTGCCACGATCCCTCCTGGTTGGGTTCTGGCCGTCCGTGCGCCGGCTCGCCTTCGCGTTCTAGCCGAGAAGTTCCTTCACGGCGGCGCGGGTGTCGGCGATTTCATCCGGCGTTCCTCCGAATTCAACCGCGGCGAAATCGGTGACACCGATATCGGCGAGGGCGGCGAGGCGATCGACGACCTCGGAGCGACTCCCGATGACCGCGATGTCGGCCGGACCGGCCGCACCCTCCTTGTCGAGCATGGCGCGATAGCTCGGGAGCTGTCCATAGATCACGAACACCTTGGCCGCTCGTTCGAGAGCCGCGGCGCGATCGGCGGTGACGCACACCGGCAACGCCGCGATCACCCGCGTGGAGTCGCGACCGGCCTTGTCGGCCGCCGCGCGCAACGTGGGCACGGTGTGGGACGAGAGCGTCTGCGGACCGGTGCACCAGGTGAGCGTTCCGTCGGCCAGGGCGGCCGTGACCTTGAGCATCTGCTCTCCGAGCGCCGCGATCACCACCGACGGGCGTGTTCCGCCCGGCACCGAGATCGCTCCGTTCACGCGGAATTCCTCACCCGCGTATCCGACCGGCTTGCCTTCGAGCAGCGGCATCATCACTTCGAGGTATTCACGCATGTGGCGCACGGGCTTCTCGAAGCTCATCCCCCACATCGACTCGACGACGACCTTGTGGCTCAGACCGATTCCCAGGCACAGCCGACCGTTCGTCACCGCGTTCACGGTGAGCGCCTGCTGCGCCATCATCATCGGATGACGCGGGTACGTCGGCACCACGCTGGTGCCGAGCTCGATGCGCGGAACCTCGCGGCCCACCACGGCCAACGCGGTGAGCGCGTCGTGGCCGAAGATCTGCGGCGCCCAATAACTATGAAAGCCATCGGCTTCGGCCCGCTTGGCCTCGGCCACCATGGCATCGATCGATCCGTCGTTGGCGGCTCCGCCGAAGATTCCTACTCGCATGCGGGGCACCGTAGCCGCCGGTGGCCCGGCCCCGCACACCGACCCTCAGGCCAGGCTCACCAGATCGAGCCAATCGGCTCCGAAATAGTCGACCTGGCCATCGGGCATCAAGAGAACCTTGGTCGGGTCGAGGCGCTCGACGAATTCGACGTCGTGGCTCACGAAGATGATCGAACCTTTCCATGACGCCAAGGAATCGGCCACCGCCTCACGGCTGGGCGGATCGAGGTTGTTGGTGGGTTCGTCGAGAAGAAGAACGTTGTTGCGACCGACCATCAGCATGGCGAGGGCCAACTTCGTCTTCTCGCCGCCCGAGAGAGTGCCCGAGCGCTGGAACACCTTGTCTCCCGACAATCCGAACATGCCGAGCAAACCTCGCAGTTGCGTCTCGGTCAGCTGCACACCGGGCGGCACTTCGCGGCGAATGTTGTCGAGCAGCGATGCATTGGTGTCGAGGTTGTCGTGTTCCTGGGCGTAGTAGCCGACGTGCACGTTGTGTCCGAACCGGAAGTCGCCCAGGTCGGCCGTGCTCTCGCCGGCGAGAATGCGCAGGAGGCTCGTTTTGCCCGCACCGTTCAGACCGAGAACGAGGAGACGCTCGCCTCGTCCGAGGTCGAACGACACGTCCTCGAACACCGGCGGTCCGCCGTAGGCCTTGCACAAGTGCTCGGCGACGACGACGGTTTCGCCGCTCGGCGGCGGGTCGGGGAAACGCACGGTGATCGTCTTGGTGGCGGCCGGGCCCACCACACGATCGGCTTCGAGTCGATCGATGCGCTTCTCGATGGAGTGGGCCATCGCCGCCTTCGTCGCCTTGGCTCCGAAGCGATCGACGACGGTCTGCAGTCGCTGGATCTCCTTGGCTTGCAGAACGGCCTTCTTCGCCAAGCGCTCTTCGTCCTCGGCTCGAGCCTTGCGGTACTGCGTGTACGTGCCGCGGTACTCGACCAGGTGGCCGGTCGAATCCTCGTTCGGACGGTCGAGATGAAGCACGCGAGTGATCGCCTCGTCGAGGAGATCGAGGTCGTGGCTGATCACGAGCAAAGCTCCGCGATACGAGCGGAGGAACTCGAGCAACCACGACTTGGCGTCGACGTCGAGGTGGTTGGTGGGTTCGTCGAGCAGCAAGGCGTCGCTGCCGGCGAAGAGGATGCGCGCGAGTTCGACGCGTCGACGCTCGCCACCCGACAACACGCCCACCGGGAGATCGAGCCGTGATTGGGTGAGGCCGAGGCCGGCCGCGATGGCCCGGGCCTCGCTCTCGGCCGCGTAGCCGCCCTTGAGTGCGAACTCGTCCTCGGCGCGGCTGTAACGCGAGACGTTTCGCTCGCTCGCGTCGGCCTCCATGGCGACGCGCAACTTCTCGAGTCGGGCGAGATCGTCGTCGATGCTTCGACCCGAGAGCACGTGCGAGATGGCGGTGCGCCCATCGAAGACACCGGCGATGCGCGGATCCTGGGGCAGATACCCGAAGCCGCCCTTGCGCACGATCTTGCCGCGCGTGGGTTCGTTCTCCCCGCCCAGCACCTTGAAGAGGCTCGTCTTGCCGGCGCCGTTGCGACCGACCAGACCCACCTTGTCCTTGGCCATCACCGTGAAGGTGGCGCCCTCGACGACGAGACGGCCACCGATCTCGACATCGAGCGACTGGACCTGGAGCACGGAATCAGTGTGTGGGATCGACGACGACGCGACAACTCGCTACGGCATCGAATCCCCCGGGGGCCGCGGTGTGGTGGAAGAGGAATCGGGCACACCTGTGTCGTCGGTCGCGTCTCCGGTGGCGCCGTCGCCGACGATGTCACGAATCGCATCGGGCGCTTCTTCGTCGGTGTCGAAGTCGGAAGGCAGACAGGCCCCCTTCTCGTCACCGGGGGCTCGACCGAGAACCTGTGCGATCTTCTCCACCAAGAAGTCGTTTCCGTCGTCCGATGGGTGGATGCCGTCACCCGCGAGCACGCCCGGGGCCTTCGAGATGGCGCGCCAGTCGACGAACCACACGTTCTCACGTGTGAGCACTTCGTTCTCGATGGCCGAGTTCACGTCGCGCTGGCTCGGCCTGAACTCGCTGGTGGTGAACAGCACGACCGGACGCGGCGACATCTCGTCGAGCACTTGGTCGAGCACACGTTTGAACTCCGGACGATTACCCCAGTAATTGGTGCCCAGGAAGAGAACGAACGCATCCCACTGATCGGCATCCTTGGCCTCGAGAACGGTCGGCGCGAAGGTGATACCGCGTCCGATCTCGGCCTCGATCGACATCTGCCAGCCGAGGGGCACGATCGACTTGCAGGCGCTGTTCGTGTACCGACGCGAGACCATCGCCAGGATCGAGTCGCCGATCATCAGGACGCGCGGACCGGTTGCCGCCTCACCGACCGTCGACTCCTGAACGGGAACTCGTTGACCGTCGGGGAACGTGGACGGAGCACCGCCCACCGCCTCGAGGTACAGCCCGATGGGCGGCAGCGAACCCACTCCGGCGATGGTGGCCGGGACGGTGGACGACTCGGCCGGATTCGCCTCGTCGCCCGAGCACGCCCCCAGAACGGTGGTGAGCGCCGTCGCCGAGACGAGCAGGAGAGCCCGAAGGCGCGGAGAGGTCACGGTCGTCCGGCGGGCATTCATCCGTTCGACGGGCGCTGCGAACGCAACTCGTCGCGGATCTCGGTGAGCAGGCCGATCTCCGAGGGCGGGGCCACGGCTTCGTCCCCCGTCGCTCGGTTGTAGATCTTGAGGATGGTGAACAGAACGAACGCGATCGAGAGAAACGTCACCGCGACGGTGAGGAACGCGCCGAAGCGAATCTCGGCGTCATTGACGGTGAGGATGAGCACGTCGTCGAAGTTGGGCTTCCCGAACGGGATGGCCACGACCGGCATGATCACGTTCTCGACGAGGGCCGTGACCAGGCCCGTGAACGCCGAACCCATCACGAAACCGATCGCGATCGCGACCAGGTTGCCCTTGTTGATGAACTCGCGGAACTCGGCGAAGAACTTCTTGACGAACTGACCCTTCACTCCCCCTACGGTAACGACCCGCCTGCGAATCCGCCCGACAGCGACTATTTTCCACGGCGTGAACGGAACCGCCGACGGACACCGGAACGATTCGCCGAACGAACCCGCGGTCGAGTCGGCGGCCGAACTCCTGCTCGATCGCCTCGACGCGCTCCGCGTGCTGCGAGCCGACACCGACGAGGAGAAGGACGCCCTGCTCACCCAGATCGGCGGCCGCGGCAAGGTGGAGAAGGAAATGGTCGCGGAGATGTCGGCCATCGAACCGCTGCGACACCCCGACCGATTCGAAGAGGCCCACCGCATGATGGTCCGCGGCCTCGAGGTCCTCGACCGCAACGGTGCCCGACCCGCCGAGGTCCGCCGCCTCGGACCCCTCGAACCGATCGCTCAATGGCTGGTCCAACAAGTGACACGGTGGATCGTGCGCAGCCACATCAATCGGCTGGCTGGTCGTGTGGCCGGTCTCTACGAACGGCGCGAGGCGAATTCGGCGTGGGGAACACCCGAGCACTCGATGTTGCGTCGCTCTCGGCTCGACATGAGGCGCGTGCAAGCCGGCATGAACGCCAAGGCCCTCGGACTTCCGACGTTTCTTCTCGGCGGCGCGGTTCTCACATCAGTCGTGAGCGGACTGCAGAGTGCGGCTCGAGCGGCACTCGACACCACGGCCGGCGTGATCGTGCTCGGTGTGGTTCTGTTCGTGGTGCTCGCTTCGTTGTCATGGGTCGCGCTGTACAGCGCGAGCGTGGCCCGCCGCCGCATCAAGTTGTCGACCCATCAGCCGACGCGCGCTCTCTGGGAAACGATCGGCGCCGCCGGCAAGCCGCCGCGCGACGAGAGCTACAACTTCGCGGCCTATGCGATCGTGCTGCTCGTGCTGTCGTGGATCGTGGTTCCGCTGATCGTCTGGCTCGCCATCAAGGCGTAGCGTTCGGATCGAGTTCTTCGAACCGGTTCACTCGCCGCAGCGCCGGGAAGGCCACCGAGTACGCGGCCACGACGCCGATGGTGGCCACTCCGCCGCCGATCACCGCGGCTTGAGTGCCGAACGCCTGTGCGGCGACACCGCTCTCGAAGGCGCCCAGTTCGTTGCTGGCGCCGATGAACACGTTCTCGACGGCCATGACGCGACCTCGCTTGTCGTCGGGAGTGACGAGCGGGACCAAGGTGCTGCGGATGAACACGCTCACCATGTCGGCGCCGGCGAGGATCACGAGACATGCGAACGCGACGACGTAGCTGGTGGTGATTCCGAGGAAGATCGTGGCGACTCCGAACACGCCCACGGCCACGAGTAGTACGTGTCCGACTCGACGCGTGACCGGACGGGAAGCCAGCAGGATCGCCATGATGGCCGCGCCGATTCCGGGAGCCGCGCGCAACCAGCCGTACGCCACGTCACCGACTCCGAGTCGATCTTCGGCGATGGCCGGAAGCAGCGCCACCGCGCCACCGAAGAGAACGGCGAAGAGATCGAGGGAGATCGCCGCCAACAAGATCGGTGTGCGCCGAATGAACCGGAGACCTTCGAAGGCCGAGCTCAAGGTGACCTTCGAGTCGGGCGCCGGCGGTTCGGGTTGGCGCAAGAACGTCACTCGGGCCAACTGCCAGATTCCGAGCACGATCAGAACGGCCGATGCCCAGTACGACAACGACGGATCGACCGCGTACAGGAAGCCACTCGCCGCCGGACCGACGATGGCGGCACCGGTCCACGTGGCCGAGTAGAGCGCGATCACACGCGGCAAGGTGCCGTCGGGCGCAACCATCGGCGGGATCGAGCGAATCGACGGCGCGGCGAACGCGCGGCATCCGCCGAATCCGACGGCGATGACGAAGAGCGGCCACACGGCGGTCGGCTCGGACATCGCGTAGAGCGCCAAGGCGATGGAGCAGATCAACTCGCCCGTGACGGCGAGCGATCCGACGATCTTGCGGTTGAACCGGTCGGCGACCGAACCGGTCACGAGAACCAACAGGGCGGCCGGGAGGAACTCGGCGAGCCCGAGCAGCCCGATGTCGAGTTCGCGGCCGGTGATGTCGTACACCTGCTTGCCGAGTGCCGTGGCCTGCAGCATCACACCCGCGTTCACGCAGACGCTCGACCCGAGCACACGCCGCACCGACGCGTGCCGCAACAGCGCGCGATTGCTCCGGGCGGGATCGTCGAATGAAGTTGCCTCGGGCACGAGGGATCACCCTAGTGAAGGCCGACCCACTGTTCCCGTAAGCCCGCAGTCCTGATAAGACAGGCCCATGACTTCGCTGTCGGATGACACCCGCTGGCTCGACGCCACCGCTCAGGCCGAGATGGTCGCACGAGGCGACGTGTCGCCGATCGAACTCGTGGAGGCCGCGGCCGAACGAATCGAACGATTCGATGGTGCGCTCAACGCGGTCACGTACCGCTGGTACGACCACGCTCGGCGCACGGCGAGCGACCCGTCACTGCCGCCCGGAGTCTTCCGCGGCGTTCCGTATCTCATCAAGGATCTCCACGCCACCGAGGCCGGCCTCCCGATCAGTCACGGCAACAAGGCGTTCAAGGCGGCCGGCTACATCGCGCCATCCGACACCGCACTGGTGAGTCGCTTCAAGGCGGCCGGGCTCGTGTCGCTCGGTCGCACGAACAGCCCCGAACTCGGCAGCGTTCCGGTCACCGAACCCGAGGCGTGGGGCCCCACTCGCAACCCGTGGGACACCACGCGAACGTCGGGTGGATCGAGCGGTGGCGCCGCGGCTGCGGTCGCGGCCGGCATGGTGCCCATCGCTCACGCGAGTGATGGCGGTGGATCCATCCGCATCCCGGCCGCGTGTTGCGGTCTCGTCGGCCTCAAGCCCTCGCAGGGTCGCATCACGATGGCGCCCTTCCGCGACGAAAGCGGCCTCGGCGTCGAGTTGTGCGTGAGTCGTTCCGTTCGCGACACCGCACGACTACTCGACGCGGTGCACGGACCGGGTGTGGGCGACACCGTCATCGCACCGCCGCCCGCGCGGCCGTACGTCGACGAACTCGGCGCGCCGACCGGTCGCCTGCGCATCGGGATCCTCGATCACAGTCCGCGCGGATTCGCCGTGCACCAGGAGTGCACCAACGGCGTCAACGAAGTCGGCCGATTGCTCGAGTCGCTCGGACATCATGTGGAGGCGGCCTGGCCCGAGGTGTTGGCCGATGCGTCGCAAACCACCACTTTCGCGGCGATGTGGAGCACCAACATGGGCATGTCACTGCGACGCTTCGCCGACACCCTCGGTCGCGAGATCACGGTCGACGACGTGGAACTCATGAACTGGGCGCAGGCGACGTTCGCCGAGAAGGTGTCGGGAGTCGACTACGCCGCCGCCCTGGCCGGCACGTCGACCTTCCGTCGCCGGATGCAACAGTGGTGGGCCGACGGTTGGGACATCCTGGTCACGCCCACGTTGTCGGAGCCGGCACTGAAGGTCGGCACGATCGTGAACGATCCGAATCGTCCGATGGCCCCGCTCGCGCGCGCCGGCCAGTGGGTCACGTTCACCGGCCAGTTCAACCAGAGCGGTCAGCCGGCCATCAGCCTCCCGCTCCATCGCACTCCGGACGGGTTGCCGGTGGGCATCCAACTGGTCGCCGCCTACGGACGCGAAGACGTGCTCATTCGGCTGGCATCGCAACTGGAAGCGGCCGCGCCATGGGCGCAGTTGACTCCCCCGATCTGATCGAGATCAGTCGCGCGTGACCGCACGCACTTCGACGACGGCTCCGAGTTCCAACGGGCCGTAGATGTGCGGGAAGGCGTCGGGGGCGTCGCCGATCCGTTCGACCACGACCGGTGACGTCAACTTGGTTTCGTCCACGACCAAGAGGACGAGTTCGTCGTCGCCCAGATCGGCGTAGAAGCGATCGCGGACACCACGCCACTGGTGATCGTGGCTGCAGTGCACGTAACCCTCTTGTTCGACCGTGCGACCGCGAGTGGACCAGGGGTACGAGCCGTTGGCGCGCGCGGCCTCCCAGTCGGAGCGAACCGCGAGATGGAGGATCAACGCGCGGTCCAGCCGCCGTCGACCACCACGGTCTGGCCCACCATGAACGATGCGGCGTCGGACGCGAGCAGCAGGAGCGCGCCGTTCAGTTCGTCGAGCTCGCCCAGGCGGGGCAGCGGCGACATCTGGCGAACGTACGCCATGCTCGCTTCCTCCTCCATCGCGACGGTCATCTCGGTGGGGAACCAACCCGGACACAGAGCGTTGACTCGAATGCCCTTGCGCGCCCATTGGAGCGCGAGTTCGCGAGTGAGGTTGATGACGGCCCCCTTCGAGGCGCAGTAATGGGCTTGCTTCACCGGGGCGGCCCCGACGATTCCGTACATCGACGCGATGTTCACGATGTTGCCGCCACCCTGCGAGATCATGTGCGGTGCCGCCAGCTTCGACAGATGCCAGAGCGCGGTCACGTTCACTTCCATCGTTTCGCGGAAGGTCTCGAGGTCTTCCTCCTCCACCGCGACCTTGTGTCCGATTCCGGCGTTGTTGACGAGGATTCGGGGCGGCCCGAGCCGCTCGGCGGTTTCGGCGACGAGCCGCTCGCGGTCGGCGGGCGAACTCACATCGGCACCGATGGCGATCGCACCCGGGAGTTCGGCCACGAGCGATTCGAGACGCTCGACTCGGCGGGCGGCGACCGACACCTTGGCCCCGGCGGCGTGCAACACGCGAGCGAAGTGCGCTCCGAGACCGGCCGAGGCGCCGGTCACGATGGCCACACGGCCGTCGAGTCGGAAGACGTCCAAGGGGGTGGTGATGTTCGACGCATTCATGACGCGCAGGTTACGAGTGGTCGGCCGGATTGTTCCGATTGTGTGACGACGACTCCAATTCGATGACAACCCGCACGACACGTCACACCGCGCTGGCATCATCGGTTGCACGAGGCGATTGACATGCTGACTCTTCACCCCATCGACCGCAACCGAGAGATCCGACCCCTGCGACTCGACCTCGTGCACCGTGTGCAGACCCGCGTCCTGGCCCTCGTGCTGAGCGTCGTGGCCGCCGCCACCGCCGTGGTGCTGTCGGCTACCACCGATGTCTCCGATGGTTCACTCGTGCTCGGCACCCTGGCCGTGGGGTTCGCAGCGAGCTGGGTGAACACCTCGCTGCCCGCCCGTCGCTGACCACCACCTGATTCGGTCCCGCCCCACCCGGGGTGACACCATCGGCCCATGACTTTTCGTCACGTGGTTCTCGTACATGGCGCCTGGCACGGTGCGTGGTGCTGGGCTTCTCTCCAAGCCGAACTCGAGCGGCGCGGGGTTCCGAGTCTGGCCGTCGATCTACCCGGACACGGCGCCTCCATTGCCCCACTCTCCGACCTGTACGGCGACGCCGCCGAGGTGTCGAACGTTCTCACGATGTTGCGCGATCGCGGCGTGACCGATCCGGTGTTGGTCGGCCACAGTTACGGCGGAGCCGTGATCACCGAAGCCAGTCATCGCACTCCTCTCGCGAGCCATCTCGTGTACATCGCGGCCTTCGCCCTGAACTCCGGCGAGTCGGTGATGGGTGCACTCGGGTCGTTCCCGCATCACGACGTCGGACTCGGGCCGGCGATGATGGCTCGGCCCGACGGCACATCGGTGCTCGATCCCGCCTTGGCCGGACCCGCTCTCTACAACTGCTGCGACGAAGCCACGATCGCATCATCGTTGGCTCGACTCTCGCCGCAGCCCATGTCGACCGTCACCCAGCCGGCCACCGGCAACGGGCGCGATCGGATCGCGTCCACCTACGTGCTGTGCACCCGTGACGACTCGGTGCACCCCGAGCACCAGCGAATCATGGCGACGCGCTGCACCCGCACGATCGAACTCGACACCGACCACTCGCCGTTCGCGTCGATGACTCGCGAAACCGCCGACATTCTCGAAGCGCTCGCCCAACGATCATGAAGATTCGCGTCGGCTACGGATTCGGCGTGCGAACTTCGCTCAACGACGCCGGATTCGCCACGGTGGTCGACGCGCTCGAGTCGTTGCGCTTCGACAGCCTGTGGCTGAGCGAGCGCATCGGCGGCGAGGCACCCGACCCGCTGGTGGCCATGTCGTTCGCGGCCGGACGGACCACCCGCTTGAAGTTCGGAATGAGTGTCATGGTGCTGCCGGGCCGCAATCCGGTGGTGTTGGCCAAGGAGTTGGCCACGCTCGATCGGCTCTCGGGGGGACGATTGCTCCCCGCTTTCGGTCTCGGTGTGGCCGATCCGCACGAGCAGCAGGCGTTCGGCGTGGCCCGCGACGAGCGCGCCAAGCGCTTCGACGAGGCACTGGCCGTGATGCGCAAGTGCTGGCTCGAACCGAGCGTGACGCACCACGGAGCGTTCTTCCACTACGACGATCTGCGGGTGCTGCCCAAGCCCGTGCAGACGCCGCCCGATGTGTGGTTGGGCGGCATCGCACCGAGCGAACTCAAGCGAGTCGGTCGACTCGCCGACGGATGGCTTCCGAGTTTCGTGACTCCCGACGACGTGGTCGAAGGCCGCAAAGTGGTCGAGGAGGTGGCGGCAGAGCACGGTCGCTCGATCGATCCCGAGCACTTCGGCGCGCTGATCCCCTACTCGCTCGGCCCACTACCCGATGCGCTTCGGGCCGGTTTGTCGGCGCGCCGACCCGATCTCGACGACGTGAGCACACTCGTTCCACAGGGCTGGTCGGCATTGCGGGACACCATCGGTCGCTTCGTGGACGCGGGTTTCTCGAAGTTCGTGGCGATCCCGATCGTGGAACCGCCGTCACCGAACGCGTGGGTCGATCATCTCGGCGAAGCCGCCGGACATCTCCTACCGCTGCAGACCTGACAACCAGGCGTGCACGTTGCGGCCGATGGCCTCGATGTCGTAGCCGCCCTCCTGCAACACGACGGTCGGGATGTTCAGTGATTTCACGACTTCACCACAACGTCGGTAGCCGTCGGTGGTGAGCGCGAGATCGGAGATCGGGTCGTTCCAGTAGGTGTCGACACCGAGCGAGACCACCACGACCGACGGCTTGAACGCGGCGATCCGAGCCGCCACGTCGGCCAGGCGCGTGACGTACACGTCGTCGGGCGTCTCGGCCGGCAGCGGGACGTTGATGGTGGATCCGCGGCCCGCCCCCGCCCCCGTCTCCTCCTCGTAGCCGATGTACCACGGGTACGCGCGATCTGGATCCCCGTGCAGCGACACGAACTGGACGTCGTCGCGTTCGTAGAAGATCTGCTGCGTGCCGTTTCCGTGGTGGTAGTCGACGTCGAGGACGGTGACCTTCGAACCGGTGATGGACGCGATGTGGTGCGCGACGATCGCCGCGTTGTTGAAGAAGCAGAAGCCGCCGAACACATCGGCGGCCGCGTGATGACCGGGCGGACGGCAAAGCCCATACGACGACGGCGCCCCGTCGAGAACGATCTGCGCCGCCGTGAGGGCCACGTCGACGGAAGCACGAGCGGCGGTGTAGGTGCCTTCGGCGAGCGGAGTGGCGGTCTCGTAGCACCAATAGCCGAGGCCCGACACCGCGTTGGTGGGGAGAGGTGGGTTGCCCATGCCGGCGCGCAGACCCGGATGCAACATGGCCTCCGGGAAGAACTCGGTGCGACCGGTGCGGGCGTTGAGCTCGGTCCACGCGGTTTCGAGGAAGGCGATGAGGCCGGCGTGGTGCACGGCTTCGATGGGCTCGATGCCGAACTCACGACGTTCGACGAAACGGAAACTCGAATCGGTGGACAACTGCTCGCGAATCGTCTCGGCGCGACTCGGCTTCTCGTACGTGGGAATCGGTTGTCCCATGTTGATCTCGTGCTGCGGATTGTGCAGTCGGTGCAGATCGGTCCAGACGACGTCCATGTGCCGAGGTTAGACCGGTGGCCCGTTCCCGAGCGGACGACATGTGCCGGAGTCGTCGGCTCGTGCTTCGAGACGACAGACTCTTCGGGATGTCCACCCCCGAAGGAGTCGATCCCGAGTACGACGCCGCACGAGTTCGGCTCGGTCGAGCGACGCGACGACTGTCGCATGCGGTGATCGGCCGCGAGTCGAGCCTGGGCGACATCGAGGCCGCGACGCGCGAGATCGAGGGCGTGATCGCCCGCCTCGAGTCGGCGCCGCCGCGCGTTCGCGATCTGTCGCAGTACGGCCAGTCGCTGAAACTCGACGTCCCCGAAGGTGGCGTGCTTCCGAGTCACATCGGACGACCCGGTTCGGGTCCGGGCAGCCCGCTCGGCCTCGACATGACGGTCATCCGCGCGGGCCAGGGCATCGAGGCCCGGTTCCGTTTCGATTCGGCGCACGAGGGCCCGCCGCAGCGCGGTCACGGCGGTGTGATCGCGCTGGCGTTCGACGATGCCCTGGGCTTCGTGATCAACCTGCACCAGGTCGTGGCGTACACGGGCCAACTCTCGATCCGCTACTCGGCCGGCGCCCCGATGCACACACCTCTCGTGATCGCCGCCCGTCTCGAACGGAAAGAGGGTCGCAAACTCTTCGTCGAATCGGAATTGCGCGAGGACCGACCCGATTCACCGCTCATCGCCACGTGTTCGGCGATCTTCATCGAGATGAGCGGCCACCCGGGCATCACTGCCTCGTCCACGTGAACGATCGGGCATGATGGCGTCATGCCCGTGATCTCCATCTCCCAGGCACTGGCCGCCAACGCCGCGGCCGACCCCGACCGCCCGTGCGTCACCTGCGGCGACGTCACGTTCACACGACGCGAGTTCGATCGGCACTCGAATCGGTTGGCGCGGGCCTACGCCGATCTCGGCGTCGAACACGGTCGTTACGTCACGGTGGCCCTGCCCAATTCGGTCGAGTTCTATCTCGCCTGCGCCGCGGTGTGGAAACTCGGGGCGATTCCCCAACCCGTGAGTTATCGGTTGCCCGATCGCGAGCGGCAAGCGATCGTCGAGTTGGCCGACTCGGCCCTCGTGGTCGGCGTCGAACCATCGGCTCATCCGACCCGGCGCACGGTGCCGATCGGGTTCGCCCCGTCGGACGACACGAGCGACGCACCGTTACCCGATGCGATCTCACCGTCGTGGAAAGCCCCGACGTCCGGGGGTTCGACCGGACGGCCGAAACTCATCGTCTCGGGCGATCCGGGCACCGTGCTCACCGAAACGCCATCGCTCGGACAGCGCCGTGACGGCGTGGTGTGCATTCCCGGCCCGCTGTATCACAACGCCCCGTTCTCGTTCGGTGCGCAGGGAATCTTCCACGGCAATCACGTGGTGCTGCTCGAACACTTCGATGCCGAGGCGACTCTCGCCGCGATCGAGTCGTACGGGGTCGACTGGATCCTGATGGTGCCGACGATGATGTCGCGCATCTCGCGTCTGCCCGAGGATGTTCGCAATCGATACGACCTCTCCACGCTGCAGGTGCTCTGGCACATGGCCGCGCCGTGTCCGGCCTGGCTCAAGGAGGAGTGGTGCCACTGGCTCGGCGGCGAGAAGATCTTCGAGTTGTACGCCGGCACCGAGGCGCAAGCCGTCACGGTGATTCGCGGCGACGAGTGGCTCGCCCATCGCGGGTCGGTCGGCCGGTGCATCGGCGGCGAGATGAGGGTGTTCGATCCCGACACGTTGGAGGAACTCCCGCCCGGCACGGAGGGCGAGATCTTCATGCGCAACACCAAGACGACCTATCAATATCTCGGAGCCGAAGCGCGGCGGACCGCCGACGGTTGGGAAAGTCTCGGCGACATGGGCTGGATCGACGCCGAGGGTTACGTCTACCTCACCGATCGTCGCAAGGACATGATCCTGTCCGGTGGCGCGAACATCTATCCGGCCGAGGTCGAGAACGCGTTGTCCGAGCATCCGAGCGTGGTGTCGTCGGCCGTGATCGGTATCCCCGACGAGGATCTCGGCAATCGGCTGCATGCCGTCGTTCAGGTTTCGGCCGACGTGAGCGACGACGACATGCGAACGTTCCTGGCCGACCGCCTGGTGCGCTACAAGATCCCGCGCACGTTCGAGTTCACCCGCGAGCCGGTTCGTGACGACGCCGGCAAGGTGCGCCGTTCGGCACTGCGCGACGAGCGTTCGTGATCAGACGGTCCGCTCGACCTGGACGAGCGTGTCGTAGAACGCGACTCCGCCACCCCAGTCGGCCGGCGCGTCGCTCGTGAGGACGTTGACGGTGTTCTTGTCGCGGGTGCGCGACCAGGTCCAGCCGAACGGGACGATCACCATGCCATCACGTGTACGAGGAGTGGTGGTGACACGTGCGAGGACGTCGATGGACCCGCGGTCGTTGAACACTCGCACCCTGTCACCGTCGCTGATCGCACGGGCGGCGGCGTCGGCTTCGGTCAGTTCGCAATACATCTCGCCTTCAGGGCCGGCGTGATCGGCGAGATGCGAGTACGACGAATTCAAGAAGCGCTGGTGCGTCTTGGGTGACATGAGGACCAACGGGTACTTCGCGCTGGCCGGACCTCCTGGTCCTTCGACTGGTGCTCGCCAATCGGGCAGTCGTCCGTGACCCAGCGCCTCGAGGCTCGAGTTGGCGAACTCGAACTTGCCCGATGGCGTCGGGAAACCACCGTCGACGAAGGGCTGGATGTCATCGGGCAGTGGCAGACGCATCACTCCATCGCGGCGCAGCGTCTCGGCGTCGAGCTTGGCGAGGATCGCGTCGAGCAGCGATTCGTCGGACTCGAACAACTCCGGCTCGGTGAAGCCCATCGCGCGCGACAGCCGCCGCCACAACTCGGTGTTGGGCACGCACTCGCCCACCGGCTCGATCGCTTTGTGATTGAAGCCCACGTAGAGGTGGCCCCACGCCCCGACGACGTCGTCGTGCTCGATCTGAGTGGTGGCCGGGAAGATCACGTCGGCGAAACGCGCGGTGTCGGTCATGAACTGCTCGGATACGACCGTGAACAGGTCGTCGCGCTGGAGGCCCCGCATGAGCAGAGCGGCATCGGGAGTGGTCGCGACCGGATTGCCGTTGTAGACGAACAGCGACTTGACCGGTGGATCGAGCTGGTCGGTCGTGAGCGCCCATCCGAGACGATTCATGCTGATCGGACGCCGTGATCGACCGGCCTCGAGGTGTGGTGCGCTGAAGTAATCGAGGTCGATGAAGTCGGAAGCGAAGAAACCGACGCTCTGTGCGTAGCCGCCACCCTTGTGCTTCCAGGCTCCGACGAGCGAAGGCAGGCAGACGAGCGTGCGGAAGAACTGGGCGCCGTGCTCTCGGTGTTCGGCGCCGATGAGGGTACGGATGAAGGCCCCTTGGGTCGAGCCGTACTCCCGGCCGAGACGCTCGATGACGTCCGCGTCCACGCCCGTGATCGCCGCGGCCCACGTCGGTGTCCGATCGGCGACGTGACGAGCCAGTTCGTCGAATCCTGTCGTGTGTCGATCGACGTAGTCGCGGTCGACCAGGCCGTCGCGCACGAGCACGTGCATCATCGCCAACATCAGTGCGACGTCGGTGCCCGGCAGGATTTGCACGAACTCGTCGGCGGCATCGGCGGTGATGGTGCGCACCGGGTCGATGACCACGACCCGGCCGCCCTTGGCCCGGGCCTCCTCGATGAACGGCCAGAGATGTCGGTTGGTCAGGCGAGTATTGGTTCCCCAGAGCAGGATCAACTTCGAGTGACGCACGTCGAGCGGGTCATTGGCCAGAGGCGACCCGAGGGCGGCCGCGGTTCCGTTGAACGCGGTGCCACCGCACAAGTAGTCGACCTGAACCGACGACCCGAGTCGGGCGAAGAATCGCCGGTCCATCGAATTCATCATGAGCGCGCCTTGCGTGCCGGCGTCACCCCACGGCACGACCGCCTCGCCGCCCCATGTGCGCACGATGTCGCCCACGCGATCGGCCACGAGAGCGAGTGCTTCGTCCCACGAAGCCGCACGGAATTGAGCATCACCCTTGGCGCCGGTGCGAATGAGCGGGGTGAGGATGCGGTCGGGGCTGTAGACCCGATCGAGGAAGCGATTGACCTTCGGGCACAATTCGCCCTGCGAATACGGGTGATCGGGATTGCCGCGCAACGACACCGCGCGGCCGTCTTCGACGGTCACTTGCCAACCGCACGAATCGGGGCAGTCGTGATGACACGTTCCGAGGACGATCCGCGCGGCCATTGCAACACTGTAATGGAGCGTTCCGGCGGCGGGTAACGCACTTCGGGTCATCGGCGGACAACTACGGTGTGATCCGTGGCCGAGACTCCTACCAATCCCCCGAGTCCGCTCGATCCCACTCCCCTCGGCATTCCGTTGGTGGGAGAAGAGACGAGCGAGATGATGCGCGCGGCGTTCCCGTTGCGTTTGGGGTTGGTGGAAGGCAAGGTCGTGATCGTCACCGGTGCGGCGCAGGGCATCGGCGAGGCAGCCGCTCGCCTGTTCGCATCCGAGGGTGCGGCCGTGATGGTGGTCGACAAGGACGTGAGCGCCGCCGAGTCGGTGGTGAAGGAGATCCGCCAGCGCGGTGGCGAAGCAACGGCGTTCGATGCCGACCTCACGACCGAGGCCGATGTGGAGGCGATGGTTCTGTCGACCGTGCACGCGTACGGCCGCGTCGATTGCGCGTTCAACAACGCCGGGATCAGCGGCCGCTTCGGGTCGTTCCTCGATCTGACGTTGAACGAGTGGCAGCAGATGATCTCGATCAACCTCACGAGCGTGTTCCTGTGCATGAAGTACGAACTCGCGGTGATGGCGGTGCAGGGGTACGGCGTGATCGTCAATGCCTCGTCGAGCGCCGGCATCGTGGGGGCGCCCGGCCTGCCGCATTACACGGCGGCGAAGCACGGTGTGCTCGGCCTCACGAAGTGCGCGGCTCAGGAGTTCGCGGCCAAGGGAGTTCGTGTGAACGCGGTTCTGCCCGGCACGACGCGCACGCCGACGATCGAGGCGTACATCAACGGCGATCCGGCGATCGAGCAGACGTTGGGGCGCAGCGTGGGTCGCGGGTTCCTGGGTGAGGCGAGCGAGGTGGCCGAGGCCGCGGTGTGGTTGTGCAGTGATCGCGCGAGTTTCGTGAGTGGCGCGACGTTGGCCGTGGACGGCGCCACCACCAACCGCTGACCTTCCCCCATTGGGCGCGAAACCATGCCACTTCTGGCATGTCTGACGCCCAGGTGACAGTTCAGCGGGCGCGGTAGGTGCCGCCGGAAGCCGAACTCGCGTCCTTGTTCAGACGCTTCGACAAGTGCAGACCCTCCAGAACGAACTCGACGGCCGCGGCCGTGGCCGCCGCACTCGTGTCGCCGTTCAACAGGTCGTCGAGAACCGGCTTGAGCGCCGGAATCTGCTCGGCCAGAGCCGCCTGCGTCACCGAAGGGACGTCCTCGCCCGTCGTGACGATCGCACCTTCTTCGAACGCCGTCACGACGTCGCGCGCCAACTCGGGGCGGACCACGTCGCGATACACGGTCAGTACGGCGGCCTTCACCAGCTCGCGGAGAACCTGACCCTCGCGGCCATCCTCGAGGGCCTCCACTTCGATCTTTCCGCCTGAAGACGCCGCGAACGCGTCGAGATCGCACACCCGGGGCACGACGTAGGTTTCGCCCAGACGCAAACCCCGTCGCAGAGCGTTGGCCGCCATGACCTCGTAGTTGCTCACGCTGAGACGGACGCTGACACCGCTTCGCTGATTGACCTGGCTGCTGCTGCGCGCCAACTGGCTGAAGGTAGCCACGACGGATTCGAGATACGGCGGCACCGCGACCGTGATGTCGCCCACCGACGGAGGACGCGCCTCCTGTCGGACGATCTCCACTTCGGTGGCGGCGTCGAGCGGATAGTGAGTGCGAATCTGGCTGCCGAAACGATCCTTCAGCGGCGTGATGATGCGGCCGC
>JBEAXP010000082.1:0-52023 GCA_041159745.1 Actinomycetota bacterium
GTCGACCACCGATCAGCCGATTCGCATCGATCTCTGGGGCGACGAGGTCGATCGACTGACCACTTTCTCGGTTCACGATCAACGCAGCGATCGCGATCTCGACGAGGCGTTGGTCTTTCCGGCCCGCGAACTCGTGCTCGACGACGATCTGCGCGAGCGGGCAGCTCGACTGGTCGCCGCCGAACCGTGGGGCCGCGAGCACTGGGAGCGTCTCGCCGAAGGATCGTTGTTCGACGGCATGGAGAGTTGGCTGCCCTGGCTCGTCGATGGCCCCACACTCCTCACCGATCTCCTCGACGCCGATCACTCCAACGGTCGCTCGGGCGGGTCGGCTTCATCGGCAAAAGTCGTGCTCGTCGAACCGAGGCGGCTCCGCGACCGAGCCGACGACCTCCTGGCCGAGGAAGACGATCTGGCGCGGGCACTGGCCTCCACCTGGGCCCGCGACCCCGACAAGGAATTCCCCCGGCTCCACACGACTCCCGACCGCTTGCTCGGTGAGCGACGCGGCTCGTGGAACCTCATCCCGGTGGCCGACGGCCCCGACGTGCCGCTCGTCGAGGCGAGCGGCTGGGGCGCGACGGCGGGTATCGGCGAAGGCTTCAGCGAGAGACTTCGGCAACTCCTGTCGAACGACTACCGGGTGGTCGTCGCGGCCGACGGGATCGGTTCGGCCGAGCGGATGGCGAGCGTGCTCGCCGAGAACGGCGTCGACTTCGCACTGGCGACGCACGTCGACGGAACCGCTGGATCACTCGATCTTTCGGGTCGCGGTGGCGTGATCGTCGTCGCTCCACTCCATCGAAGTTTCACGATTCCTTCGGCCAAGGTCGCCGTGATCGCCGAGGCCGACATCACCGGACGACGTCGAGCGCATCGACAACCCCGTCGTCGGCCGCGTTCTTCGGCGAGCGTCTTCGAAGATCTGAAACCCGGCAACTACGTGGTGCACTACGTGCACGGTGTCGGCAAGTACGAGGGCATGGTGAAACGCACCATCGGAGGCATCGAGCGCGATTACCTGCTTCTCGCGTACAAAGGTGGCGACAAGCTCTACGTGCCCTCCGATCAGATCGACGCGGTTCGCCAATACGTGGGCGGTGAGACACCCACGCTGCACCGACTCGGTGGCGCCGACTTCGCTCGATCGAAGTCGAAGGTACGCAGTGCGGTTCGCGAGATCGCCCAGGAACTCGTGGTTCTCTACCAGAAGCGCGTCACGGCCGAACGGCCGGCCTTCCCGATCGACACCCCATGGCAGCACGCGATGGAAGACGCCTTCCCCTACGTCGAGACCCCCGACCAGAAGAAGGCCATCGACGAGATCAAGTCCGACATGGAACGCACCTATCCGATGGACCGACTGGTGTGCGGAGACGTCGGATTCGGCAAGACCGAAGTCGCGGTACGCGCGGCGTTCAAGGCCATCCAGGACGGCCGCCAGGTCGCCGTCCTCGTCCCCACGACGCTTCTCGCGTCACAGCACGGCAACACGTTCGCCG
This sequence comes from Actinomycetota bacterium, assembly GCA_041159745.1. Taxonomy (GTDB): domain Bacteria; phylum Actinomycetota; class Acidimicrobiia; order Acidimicrobiales; family Ilumatobacteraceae; genus Casp-actino8. The sequence continues at coordinate 1,503 of JBEAXP010000082.1, forward strand.
AGCGATTCTCCGGCTACCCGATCCGGGTCGAGGTCCTGTCGCGCTTCCTCACCACGGCCGAGGCGAATCGCGTGATCGCCGGCATCGAGAGCGGCGAAGTCGATTGCGTGATCGGCACGCATCGGCTGCTCGCCAGCGGAGTGAAGTTCAAGAATCTCGGCCTCCTCGTCGTCGACGAAGAACAGCGATTCGGCGTGCAGCACAAAGAAGCGATGAAGCACCTCAAGACCAATGTCGACGTGCTCACGTTGTCGGCCACCCCGATCCCCCGCACGCTCGAGATGAGCCTGGTGGGCATTCGGGATCTGAGCCTGCTGCAGACGCCACCAGCCGACCGTCAGCCGATCCTCACGTTCGTGGGGCAGTACGACGAACGCGTGGCGGTCGAAGCCATCCGGCGTGAGCTTCTCCGCGAAGGCCAGGTGTTCTGGGTGCACAACCGAGTGCAGTCGATCGACGAATGCGCCAGCCGTCTTCGCGAGTTGGTTCCGGAGGCTCGCATCGCCGTGGCCCACGGACAGATGGACGAGGGAACTCTCGAACAGGTCGTTCTCGACTTCTGGGACGGCAACTACGACGTGCTCGTGTGCACCACCATCATCGAGAGCGGTATCGACATGCCCGCGGTCAACACTCTGGTGGTCGAACGAGCCGACCTGTTGGGTCTCGGGCAGATGCACCAATTGCGTGGACGGGTCGGACGTAGCGGTCAGCGCGCGTACGCGTATCTGTTCCACCCTCGCGACAAGTCGCTGTCGGAGGAGGCGTACGAACGACTCCGGACGATCGGAGAGGCCACCGATCTCGGCTCGGGATTCAAGATCGCGATGCGCGACCTCGAGATCCGCGGTGCCGGCAATCTGCTCGGCGAGGCCCAGAGCGGTCACATCGCCGCGGTCGGTTACGACCTCTACTGCCAGATGGTCACCGAAGCCGTGGGCGAGATGAAGGGCGAGACACCCGCGGCGCCGTCCGAAATCAAGATCGACGTCCCGAGCAACGCATTTCTTCCGAAGGACTACGTCGCGAAGGAAGAGTTGCGACTCGAGGCGTATCGCCGTCTCTCCACCGTCACCACCTCGGCCCAGGTCGACGACATCCGCGACGAGTGGATCGATCGGTACGGCCCGATTCCCGAGCCGGCTGCCATGTTGCTCGACGTGGGCCGCCTGCGCGCCGAATGCCATCGCCTCGGCATCAAGGAGATGGTCGTCACCGTTTCCGACGCGCGCATCGCACCGCTCGCGCTCAAGGTGTCCGAGTCGATGCGTCTGAAGCGCCTGGCCAAGGACGCCATCGTGAAAGAAGCGCTGCAGCAGATCATCGTCCCCATCTCGCGGCGCGACGAGCCCGTGTCGTACGTCCTGCGACTGCTGAACGAGCTGGTTCCGCCGGTCGATGAGGCCACGAAGTAACTTCGCACCGTGATCTCGATTCGCCGCCTCGTCCTCGCCGTCGCTCCCCTGGCCGTCCTCGCGCCCACGCTGTCGTCGTGCTCGTCGGTCCGCAACGACGCGATCACCGTCAACGGCGAGTCGCTGTCCCGCTCCGATTTCGACGAGATCGTCGTGGGCTACGCCGCCGGCTTCCCCGGATCCGTCCTCGAAACCGGTGCGGTGAACGCGTCGATGGCCCGTGGTTTCCTCACCGACTGGGCCACCACGCAGATCTACGCGACCCGTCTCGAAGCCGACGGAGTCGCGGTCACCGAGCAACAGCTCGCCGACGCGCGCGAAGGATTGGCGCGTCAGACCGGCTTCGCCGAGGCGTCGGAAGTCGCACAGGACTTCTACGTCTACGCCGCGGCGGTGCGCAGTGCGTTCGAAGAGCAGTACGGCCTCACCGACGAAGAGATCCGCGACCTCTACGAGGATGGCCCGTCCTCGTCGAAGGTGTACTGCTTGCGAGGAATCCTCACCGCCGACGAACCGCGAATCGGCGAAGCGGCTCTTCGATTGGCCGCCGGTGAAGACTTCGCCGCCGTGGCCGCCGAGATCTCGAACGACCCCACCAAGGTGAACGGCGGCATCCTCCAGAATCCGCGCACCGGCGGAGCGTGCCTCGACGAGGAGACCCTCCTCGGACAGGTCGCCCCGCAATTCGCCGAGGCGCTGGCCGGTGTCGGCATCGACGAACCCACCGTGCCGTTCGAGATCCCCGAAGTCGGCTGGGTCATCCTGCTCCTGCGCCCGTTCGACGAAGTGGTCGACGACGTTCGCGACGTGATCACCCAGCCCGGCTTGGCCGAATTGCGCGACGAGTTGTTGCGCACCGCCGATGTGTCGGTTGGATCGCAATACGGCCGTTGGGACGCGTCCAAGGGTGAAGTGATTCCGTTCTGAGTCGGCGTCCTCTGATCCACGTCTCCGGACTCGGTCCGGGTGGTGACGAGTTCGTCACCGACGAGACCCGGCGGTTGATCTCGGAACACGGTCGACGGTTTCTGCGGACAGCCGTTCATCCGAGTGCGCATCTCGCCGGCGATGCTCCGTCGTTCGATTCGGTGTACCAGACGGCCGACACGTTCGATGACGTCTACCGCGAGATCGCCGATCGACTCGTGCGAGCCGCCGAAGAAGCGGCCGCGGACGACGAGACGGTTCTGTACCTGGTTCCCGGATCGCCACTGGTGCTCGAGCGAACCGTGCAACGGCTGCGCGACGACTCCCGAGTGGAGGTCGTCCTCCATCCCGCGATCGGCTTCCTCGACCTCGTTTGGGCTCGCCTCGCCATCGATCCGATCGAATCGAACGTGACATTGGTGGACGGACACGAGTTCGCGACGGCCGCGGCTGGTGTGAGCGGACCCATGCTCGTGGCCCACTGCCACGCCAACTGGGTGCTGTCCGACATCAAACTCGGAGCCGACGAGAACGGCGCTGGCGACAACGACGACGTCGAAGCGATCGTGCTGCACCACCTCGGTCTTCCCGACGAGCGGATCGTGCGGACGACGTGGGCGAACATCGACCGGGTGATCGAGGCCGATCACCTCACGTCGCTCTACGTGCCGCGTCTGCGCGAACCGGTGGGCCGAGCGTTGGTGTCGTTCCACGAGTTGGCTCGAACCCTGCGCCGCGAGTGCCCGTGGGACCGGGAGCAGACCCACCGATCGCTGGTGACGTATCTCCTCGAGGAGACGTACGAAGTCGTCGACGCTCTCCTGGCCCTCGATCCCGACGATCCGTCCACCGACGAAGCGCTCGTCGAAGAGCTCGGCGACTTGCTGTATCAGATCGAGTTCCACGCGGCGATCGCCGAACAAGAGGGTCGTTTCACGATGGCCGACGTGGCATCGGGTATTCGAGAGAAGCTGATCCGCCGCCACCCCCATGTCTTCGAACGATCGAATGGTGAGGCAACCATCGACCAACTGACCTCGTCGTGGGAGGCGATCAAGAAGGCCGAACGTGCCGCCAAAGCCGAAGCGAGCGGCGGATCCGTTGCCACCGGACCATTCGCCGGGGTCCCCTCGGCCTCCGGCTCGCTCTCGTACGCGGGTGCGGTTCTGAAGAAGGCCGAGCGAGCCGGGCACCCGGTGACGGTCGACTCACCGATCGACTTCTCGACGATCGTGGATGTGGCCGAACACCTGCTGGCGGTGGTCGCCGAGTGCCGACGTCGTGACATCGATCCCGAAGTGGCGTTGCGCGCCCTGGTGAACGACCGCCGCCGCGCCGTGGAGCGCGACCTCGCCGGCGATTAGTTTGGCGCCATGTCCGAAGCCTCCACCGACATCGTCGTCGTTCGGGGTCGTGAAGTCCTCGACTCGCGTGGCAATCCCACCGTCGAGGCCGAGGTCGAACTCGCCAACGGCGCTCGTGGTCGCGCTCTCGTGCCGTCCGGTGCGAGCACGGGCGAGCACGAAGCGGTCGAACTTCGCGACGGCGGTCGACGCTTCAACGGCAAGGGAGTCCTGGCCGCGGTCGGGTTCGTCAATGGCGAGATCGCATCGACTCTGCGCGGCATGGACGCCCTCGAACAACGCGAGATCGACACCGCTCTCCTCGATCTCGACGGCACTCCGAACAAGTCGCGCATCGGCGCCAACGCCGTGCTCGGAGTGAGCCTGGCCACCGCGCGCGCCGCCGCCGAGGCTCTCGACCTCCCACTGTGGCGTTACGTCGGCGGACCGAACGCGCACGTTCTGCCGGTTCCGATGATGAACGTCATCAACGGAGGTGCTCACGCCGACAACACCATCGACCTTCAAGAGTTCATGATCATGCCGACCGGGGCACCGTCGTTCCGCGAGGCGTTGCGCTGGGGCACCGAGACGTACCACCACCTCAAGAAGATTCTTCACGACCGGGGCCTGGCCACGGCGGTGGGTGACGAGGGGGGCTTCGCCCCGAACCTGGCCCAGAACGAGGACGCGATCCGGATTCTCATGGACGCGATCGTCGCGGCCGGCTTCGAACCGGGCAGCGACATCTGCATCGCACTCGATCCGGCCATGAGCGAGTTGTACAAGGACGGCCGGTATCACCTGAGCGGCGAGGGCAAGGTGCTGTCGTCCGACGAACTCGTCGCCTACTGGTCTCGACTGGTCGCCACCTACCCCATCGTGTCGATCGAGGACGGAATGCACGAGGACGACTGGGCTGGCTGGACGTCGCTCTCCAACGAACTCGGCCGCAAGGTGCAGCTCGTCGGCGACGACTTGTTCGTGACCAACTCGCGGCGATTGTCGATGGGAATCGAGCGGCACGTCGCGAACAGCGTGCTGGTGAAGGTCAACCAGATCGGCTCGCTCACCGAGACTCTCGAGACCGTCGAGCTCGCGACGCGCCACAAGTACACCAGCGTCATGAGCCACCGAAGCGGTGAAACCGAGGACTCGACCATCGCCGATCTCGCGGTGGCGACCAATTGCGGCCAGATCAAGACCGGTGCACCGGCACGCAGCGATCGCGTGGCGAAATACAACCAACTTCTGCGCATCGAAGAGCAGTTGGGCGAAGCGGCGGCTTTCCGCGGTCGCGCGGCTCTCGCACCGCTCGGCTGACCACCTGCCACCACCGGAACACCCGAACCCGGCACAATGTTCGGGTGGCACGGCGCACGACGACACCGAAACGAGGGGCGAACACGACGTCCCGTGCGAAGTCGTCGCGGGCGAAGTCATCCCGAGCGAAAACATCTCGCGCGAGCCGCGCCGCCGATCTGACCCGCCCCACTCCCCGAGCCGAGCGCCTCATTCCGCGCACGATCGGGCGGGTCGCCCTGCTGATCGGCGCCCTGGTCGTGATCGGCTCGTTCGCCAACTCGTTCCTGGTCCTCCCCGTTCAGTCGTGGTTCGGCCAGCGCACCGAGATCGAAGACCGTCAGGAAGAGCTCGATGCCCTGCGCGCCGCGACCGACCGGCTCCAGCAGGAGGTCGACCGCCTGAACACCCCGGCCGGGGTGGAGGATGCCGCCCGCGAGGAACTCGGGTTCGTCATGGTGGGAGAAGACCGCCGGACCGTGGTCGGGACCCCGCAGGCCCCCCTCGACCTTCCCCGCGGCTGGCCCTACGACGTGGTCGACCAGATCGTGACCTCCCGCCAGGCCGAAGCCGTCATTCCCGAGCCGTGACACCCGCCCGCGCCACGGGCACGCGACAGGCCGACCCGACCATGAAGAACCCGCGCCACCAGGAGTAAGGTCGCCTCGTCGGGAGTCGGTCCCGGCTGATCCAACGGGGGTCTCACATGGCTGGAAGCATCCTTGGCAATCGCGTTCTCCGCAAGGAGGACCCGAAGTTCCTCACCGTCGGCGGCGAGTACGTCGACGACATGAAGAACGAGCCGCTGCTCGCCAATGCTGCGCACGTCGTGTACGTGCGCTCGTCGGTCGCACACGGTCGCATCAACTCCATCGACACCAGCGACGCGGCGTCGATGCCCGGCGTGATTGCGGTCCACACCGCCGCATCTCTCGGACTGCAGCCGGTACCGGCCCAGTTCAACCCGATGGTCGGGCGCACTCTGCTCGCCAGCGACAAGGTGCGCTACGTCGGAGAGCCGGTCGTCGCGGTCGTCGCCGAGACTCGCGAGCAGGCCGCTGACGCCGCCGAAGCGGTGTACGTCGACATCGAGCCGCTCGAAGCGCTCATCGATCTCGAGCAGGCGATGGCCAGCTCGACTCTCATCTACGAAGGCGCCGGAAGCAACGTCGTGTTCGACACCACCGTGCTCGGTATGCCCGAGAACACCGGTGACGCGTTCTTCGCCGGCTGCGAAGTGGTCGTGAAGGGTCGCTTCCTCAACCAGCGCGTAGCTCCGTGCCCACTCGAAGTGCGCGGTGCCGCGGCGGCGTGGGGGTCGGATGGCCGTCTCAACCAGTGGCTGTCGACCCAGCACGCCCAAGGTGCGGTTGCTCCGCTCGCGGCGGCCAACGGCGTCGAGCCCGACAAGGTGCGCGTGCGCACACCCGACGTCGGCGGCGGATTCGGCGCCAAGATCGGCACGTACGCCGAAGAGCTTCTTCTCGGTGTGTTCGCCAAGCAGCACGGCCGGGCCATGCGCTGGCGCGAGACCCGCAGCGAGAGCATGGTCGCTCTCGGTCACGGTCGTGCGCAGTTGCAGTACGTCACGATCGGCGGCAAGAAGGACGGCACCGTCACCCACTACCAGTTGTGGGCCATTCAGGACTGCGGCGGCTTCGCCGACATGGGCACGATCCTCGCACCGTTCATGACTCGTCCGATGTCGAGCGGCGTGTACGCCATCCCGAACATCGAGTGCCGCACCACATCGGTCGTCACCAACACCACACCGACCGTCGCCTATCGCGGCGCCGGCCGTCCCGAGGCCACCGCGGCCATCGAGCGCGCCATGGATCTCTACGCGGCCGAGCTCAATCTCGATCCGGCCGATGTGCGTCGCAAGAACTTGATCCCCAAGTTCCTCGAGCCGCACACCACGACCATCGGCCAGACCTATGACGTGGGCGACTACGAGACCGCGCTCGACAAGGCCCTCAAGGCCGCCGACTACAAGGCCCTGCGCGCCGAGCAGACCAAGCGTCGTCAGAGCGGCGCCGTCAAGCAGCTCGGCATCGGTGTCAGCGTCTACGTCGAGATCACCGGCGGCGTCGGCAATGGCGAGTCGGCCAAGGTCGAAGTTCTCCCCGACGGTCGCGCGGTCGTCTACACCGGAACCTCGCCGCACGGTCAGGGTCACGACACCGCATGGTCGATGCTCGTGCAGGAGCAGACGGGCATCCCGATCGACAAGATCGAACTCGTGTGGGGCGACACCGACCTCGTGCCGATCGGAACCGGCACCATGGGTTCGCGCTCGCTGCAGCAGGGTGGAAACGCCGTGTTCCAGGTGGCCGGCACCCTCGCCGAGAAGGCCAAGGCCGTCGCGGCCCGTCTTCTCGAAGCGAACGAAGCCGACGTGGTTCTCGACAAGGACCGCGGCGTGTTCCACGTCGCCGGAACTCCGTCGGTCACCAAGTCGTGGGCCGATCTCGCCACCGCCGAGAAGGGCAATGGCGGACTCGCCCACAATGACGTGATCGGAGTGTCGGGTGCGACCTTCCCGTTCGGCGCCCACGTCGCCGTCGTCGAAGTCGACACCGAGACCGGTCAGGTGAAGCATCTCCGTCAGGTCGCCTGCGACGACGCCGGCAAGGTCCTGAACCCGATGCTTCTCGACGGCCAGATCCACGGTGGTATCGCCCAGGGTGTCGCGCAGGCGCTGTTCGAAGAAGTGATGTACGACGCCGACGGCAACCCCACCACCTCGAACCTCGCCGACTACGGATTCCCGTCGGCCGCCGAGTTGCCGAGTGTGGAGGTCGTGCACATGGAGACTCCGACGCCGATCAACGCCATCGGCGCGAAGGGCATCGGCGAGTCGGGAACGATCGGTTCCACACCGGCCGTGCAGTCAGCGGTGGTCGACGCGGTCGCCCACTTGGGTGTGCGCCACATCGAGATGCCCTGCACCGCTCAGCGAGTCTGGGCCGCCATCAACGCCGCCAAGAAGTAACGCCAACGAATCACCGTCGGGCCGAACCGTCAGACGACGGTCGAGCCCGGCGGCAATTCATCGAGCAACGCGTCGGAGACCCAGCACTTCGTGAGGTGCAAGGTCGACTTGATACGAACCACGCGTTTGGGTTCGGTCACCGCTCGTCCGCACATCGACAGCGCGGCTTTGACGCAGGCTTCCTCGTCGACGAGCACCATGGGCATTCTGCTGCGCCGGACCCCCGACGGGCCGGCGGTGAAGCAGTTGACGTAGGTCTTCTGCCAGTCGATCTTCTCGGCCAGCGGAACCGGAATGAAGTCGGCCAATCCGATACCGAGGAGATTGCCGGCCGACACATCGGTGATGTCGAGAAGAACGATCGTCGCGATCCGCGGCTTGTCCGGATCGGCCAAACCGTGCACCCAGAAGCGTCCGGTCACGTTCGGATCCATCCCGGTGCCGGAGATGTCCTTGCCCGCGCGTTCGACGATGAGTACGTCGATCTCGTCGAACGGCAGCGGGGGAACGAGCGTGCGGGCCAGTTCGGCCAACTCGATTTCGCGGGCACCGCCCACATCGGCCGCGGTGAGGCCGGCGATGCGCACCACATCACCCGACGCCGACTCGACCGAGGCGACACCTCCCAACAATCGGCCGGTCGCCCGCAACGCGGTGATTCCGGCGTAGAGGCGCTCGCGCATCTCTTCGGGTCCGCAGGAGTGGATCTGCGCGGCCCCGGGCTGCTTGCCGAAGCCGACGACCGCCATCTTCGTGCAACCGCTCTCGATCGGACCCTTGAAGCACGTGTGCGGCTTCATGCGGTTGACCGGAAGGATGCGATCGGCCGCGGCCGCGTACTCGTCGAGATAGATCGGCATTCCGTCCGGAGTGCGAGCGACTTCGACGGTGTTCATCGTCGCCCGAATCTCGGCGCCGACCGCTTCCTCGGTCATTCCGAGCGAGTGGAGCATCGCGATCTGTCCCTCGGCCGTGGCGCCACCGTGACTTCCCATCGCCGGCACCACGAAAGGCTCGGCACCGAGAGCTCGCAGTCCGCTCACCGCACCACGCAACATCTCGACGCGCTGCGAGAGACCTCGACTGCCACCGCCCACGGCGACGGTCATTCCCGGGGTCACATCGGCGGCCAGTCGACTCACCACTTCGTGGTGCACCGCTCTTTCGACGTCGACCACCGTCTCGGGATTCGGCATCGTGAGTCGCACTTCGTGCAGCGCCGGCACGGAGAGCGCCGGATCGAAAGGGAGGTCGATGCCGGCGCTCAACTGCTGCCACGACGTCGGACGCGATCCGGCCATGCCACATCGTGCCAGATGGCCTACGCTCCGCGCGTGCGAATCGTGTCGTTGCTCCCGTCCACCACCGAGATCGTGTTCGAACTCGGATTGGCCGACGATCTTCTCGGCGTCACGTTCGAATGCAACTTCCCACCCGAGGCCCGCGCCGGTCGCGAGATCGTCGTGGGTGGCATGGACACGAAACATCTCACCCCGCTCGAGATCGACGAACTCGTTCGCGAACGCCTCGCACGAGGCGACGAGTTGTACAGCCTCGACGAGGACGCGTTGTCCCGCTGCGACCCCGACCTCATCTTGAGCCAGGACCTGTGTCGGGTGTGCGCGGTTCCGAGTGGCGACGTCGACGAGGCCGTCGCGCGCCTGAATTGTCGGGCCCAGGTGCTCCAGATCGATCCGCAGACCCTGGACGAAGTGATCGCGTCGGTTCTCACCGTGGCCGACGCCGCCGGTGTTCCGGATCGGGGTCGCGATCTCGTGGATCGCCTGAATCAGCGGCTCATCCGCCTGGCCGCCCAGGTGGCCGGATCCCATCGGCCTCGGGTCTTCGTTCTCGAATGGGTCGACCCGGCATTCCTCGGCGGCCATTGGGTCCCCGACGTGGTGGCCGCGGCCGGAGCCGAGCCGGTTCTCACCCGACCCGGTCAGAAATCGGTTCCCGTCTCGTGGGACGACATCACCGCGGCCGCACCCGAGCACGTGGTCGTGTCACCCTGCGGATACGACCTGGACGGTGCCGCCCAGCAGGCCCTCACCGTGCTCGACCGCATCCCGTCCTCGGCGACGGTGTGGGCGATCGACGCCGATGCGGTGATGGTTCGGCCCGGACCCCGACTGGTCGACGGGGCCGAAGCCCTGGCGGCGGCGTTCCACGGCATCGGACCCTTGCCCGACCGGATCATCCGGCGCATTCGCTGACTAACCAGAGATCCGGCGTTCCCCGGATCCGGCCCGTCCGTTGTGCCGCACCCCAGGCCATGGGGCAGACTGGGGGTCCGCCCGCCGCAGTCAGACGGCGAGCCGCCAAAGGGGGTATCCGTGCAGATCCGAGTCACCGTGAATGGCGTCGAGCACGTTTCCGACGTCGAGCCCAGAACTCTTCTCGTGCAGTACGTGCGGGAGGCGCTCGGCCTCACCGGCACCAACATCGGATGCGACACGTCCTCGTGCGGCGCGTGCAGTCTGCATGTCGACGGTGAAGCGGTGAAGAGTTGCACTCTTCTCGCCGTCCAGGCCGATGGCGCGCAGGTCACCACCATCGAAGGTCTCGCCGGCAAGGACGGCTCGCTGCACCCGATGCAGAAGGCGTTCATGGAGAACCACGGTCTGCAGTGCGGTTACTGCACACCAGGCATGGTCATGGCGGCCACGTCGCTCCTCAAGGAAATCCCCAACCCCACCGAAGAAGACGTGCGCATCGGCCTCGAGGGCAACCTCTGCCGCTGCACCGGCTACCACAACATCGTGAAGGCCGTGTTGGCCTGCGCAGGGAAGTGAGTCGACGATGATTCCCGCAGCTTTCGATTACGTCCGCGCCGGATCGGCCGCCGAGGCCATCTCGCTCATCGGTCAGCACGGATCCGATGCCAAGTTCCTCGCCGGCGGCCACAGCCTCCTGCCCCTCATGAAGTTGCGCCTCGCGCAACCGTCGGTTCTCGTCGACATCGGTCGAGTGAAGGATCTGTCGTACATCAAGGACGCCGGCGATCACATCGCGATCGGCGCCCTGACGCGTCACATGGACGTCGAGAAGTCGTCGGTGCTCGCACAGCACGCTCCACTGCTGGCCCACGCGGCCGGTCACGTGGGCGACCCGCAGGTCCGCCACCGCGGCACCATCGGCGGCTCGATCGCTCACGCCGACCCGGCATCCGATCTTCCCGCCACCACGCTGGCCCTCGGTGCGACGTACGTCGTCCAAGGCCCCAAGGGAACGCGCGAAATCAAGGCCAGCGACTTCTACCTCGGGTTCCTCGAGTCGGCTCTCGCTCCCGACGAGATGCTCACCGAGATCCGAGTCCCGAAGATGAACGGCGCCGGATGGAGTTTCCAGAAGTTCAACCGTCGTGCTCAGGACTGGGCCATCGTCGGTGTCGCCGCTTGGCGTCGCAACGGCGATTCGGGAGTCGCTCTCGTGAACATGGGCCAGACACCCGTGCTCGCATCGAGCGTGAGCGGCGCACTCAAGAGCGGCGCCTCGATCGCCGACGCCGCCGCACTCGCGGTCGCCGAAGCGTCGCCGACCGCCGACAACAACGCGAGCGTCGAATACCGCACACACCTGGCCAAGGTGCTCGTGCGGCGCGCGCTCGAACAAGCCAGCGCCTGACCCGGCGTCGCGCTTCTCACCGTTAGCCTCGCCAGACGTGCGAGGTTGGCCCCTGCTCCGCAACGTCCTTCTATTGGCGTACGTCGGCGCGTTCATCTGGTCGTTCAACCACAACGGTCTGCCCATCGCCCGAATGGCCGTCCTCGGTTGGGTCGCCGTCGCCTTCGTGATCGGCAACATGGGCAAGTCGTGGGGGTCGCAGACACGAATGGTGCGCGACCTCGCGCTGTACGGCGCGATGTGGATCTCGTACGACTACAGCCGAGGCATCGCCGACACGCTCGGGTTCCCGCTCCAGGTTCAGACTCCGTACAACCTCGACCGCGTCCTGTTCTTCGGCAACGATCCGATTCGATGGATGCAGGATCAGTTCCTGCGGTCGGACGTGCGTTGGTACGACGTGGTGTTCTCCATCGTCTACTTCACCCACTTCTTTCTTCCGGTCGCGGCATCGGTGTATCTCTGGATTCGCTGGCGCGACGAGTGGCTCCGCTACATCCGACGTTTCGCCACGGTCCTCTTCGTGGGTGTCGCCACGTTCGTGGTTCTGCCGACCGCTCCCCCGTGGATGGCCGCGAGCGAGAAGTACTCGTACCAGATCACCGATCCGTACTCGCGCACCACCGGCCGGGGTTGGACCGAACTCGGACTCGACACCGTGACGAACGTCCTCATTCGCGGCCGGCAATGGGCCAACCCCACCGCCGCATTTCCGTCGCTGCACGCGGCCTTCGCCCTGTTCGTGGTGATGTTCTTCTGGCATCGCATGCCCCGACGATGGATGCGCTTCGCGGCCGCAACATTCCCCGTCCTCATGGCCCTGAGCCTCGTGTACTTCGCCGAGCACTACGTGGTCGACGTGCTCGCCGGCTGGCTCCTCGTGGCCGGGTCGTTCTGGTTCTGGGGACGTTGGGAGCGACGTCGAATGCCCGAGGTCGAACAGGAGCCCGTACTAACCTGACCGCCGAGAGGTGAACCTGTGAGCAGCGTGGGCGACGAAGGCGAATTCGACCCACGGCACCTCGATGCGATCGCCGACGCCGATCCCTACCCGTACTGGTACGAGGACGCCGACGAACCCGAAACGAACCCGATGCTCGTGCGCACCGAGACGTGCGACCTGTGCATCGTGGGAGGCGGCTACACCGGACTCTGGACGGCGATCATCGCCAAGGAACGCGATCCGTCGCGGGACGTCGTTCTGATCGAAGCGCACGAAATCGGATCGGCGGCCAGCGGGCGCAACGGCGGCTTCATGGACGCATCGCTGACCCACGGGGTCGCCAACGGCCAGGAGCGCTTCCCCGACGAACTGCCGCTGCTCGAAGAACTCGGTCTGGACAATCTCAATCAGATCGAGGCCGCGATCAAGCGCTATGGCATCGACTGCGACTACGAGCGCACCGGCGTGATCGACGTGGCCTACGACTCGCACGCGCCGAGTTACCTCGACGAGCTGCGCGACGATTTCCAGCAACTTCGATCATTGGGCCAGAAGGTGTCCTGGCTCGATCGCGACCAGATGCGCGCTCAGGTCGACTCGCCCACCTACACCGGCGGACTGTGGCATCACGATCGCGCCGCCATCGTCGACCCGGCCCGCCTCGCGTGGGGCTTGAAGGCGGCCGCCGAGTCGCTCGGAGTTCGGATCTACGAGGACACCAAGGCCACCAGCATCGAGCGCGACGGAGTGGGCATCATGGTGCACACGCCCCTCGGACGAGTGCGCGCCGGCAAGGTGGCCTTGGCCACCAACGCGTTCAAGCCGCTCCTGCGCCGTCTTCGCCACTACATCGTGCCGGTGTACGACTACTGCATGGTGACCGAACCGCTCTCCGACGAGCAGTTGAGCCGCATCGGATGGAAGAACCGCCAGGGACTCTCCGACATTCCGAATCAGTTCCACTACTACCGACTCACCCAGGACAACCGCATCCTGTGGGGCGGTTACGACGCGGTGTACTTCTTCCGCGGCAAAGTCGGCGTCGAGCAGGAGAGCCGACCCGAGTCGTGGGCGCGTCTCAGCACCCACTTCTTCCGGACGTTCCCGCAACTCGACGACGTGCGCTTCTCCCACGCGTGGGGCGGGGCGATCGACACGTGCTCGCGGTTCTGCGTCTTCTGGGGTCGGGCACTCGGCGGTCGCGCGGCGTACGCGCTCGGCTACACCGGCCTCGGGACGGCGTCATCGCGATTCGGCGGCGAAGTGATGCTCGACCTCCTCGACGGGAAGCGTTCGGTGGCCACCCAGACCGATTTCGTGAAGGACAAGCCGGTTCCGTTCCCGCCCGAACCCTTCAAGTTCCTCGGCATCCAGGCCACGCGCTGGAGTCTCGATCACGAGGACAAGACCGGCAAGCGCAACATGTGGCTGCGCACTCTCGATCGTCTCGGACTCGGCTTCGACACCTGAGGTCAATTCGCCGCGAGCAGTTCGCGCAGTGCCGGCACGACCTTGGCCCCGACGATCGCCGCGAGATCGGACGCCGCCAGGTGAACTCCGTCGCCGCGCAGACTTCCCGGGTCGTCACCTTCGGCTTCCAGGACGAACGAAGCCCAGTCGACGATCGAGATTTCCGGCCAGGTCTCCGTGTACGAGGTCATGGCCTCGTTCCACGCGTCGACCCGCTCGTCGGCCGAGAACGGAGCGCCACCGAGGGCGCCGCCGAACACCCGCGGGCTCGTGAAGAACGCGAACTTGGCGCCGATCGAGCGGCCCGATTCGAGCAGACGACCCAGGGCCTCGCGTTGGCGCCGGTCGAACTCGGGGTCGCCGAGGACGAACCACTCGCCGTCCTTCTCGTATTGCTGTTCGGCCTGCTGCGGTACCGAATAGACCATCAGCACGATCGTCGGCGCGAAGTCGGGGACGATCGCCGCCCACTCGCGATCGGCCCGCGGACACGTGCTCAGGTCGAACGTGACGTCACCCCACCAGCGCACGCGTTCGACCGCGGCCAGAGGGCAGTTGCGTCCCCCCGCCCACAGAACGTTCAGTCGATCACCGGCCACCGCGTCGAGCGCCTCGGCCAGACCGAACGACGTGCTGTCACCGACCACCAGGACGCGGACCCGATCGTCCGGCGCATCGGCGATCGTTTCGACGAGGAGTGGCTCGAGCTCCGCGGCGAGCGAGGTCGCGGCGGCGACCGTCAGAAAAGTGGTGTTCTCGGAGCGTGCTCCCCATTCGGCGAGCTCACCTCCGAGCGCATCGGACGGGCCGAGATCGACGACGATGGCGCGTCGTCCGTCCAGTTCGTCGGCGATGCTCGCGACGTAGTCGGCGGCCACGGTGAACTGACGGTCCCGCCACGACGGCCGTTCGAGAAGATCGTGCGCGGTGGGTTCGCCCACCAGCCGTTCGAGCAACGCCCGCTCGGCCCGGCCGAACATCAACACCGTGGCGGCCGCCGGGGAGTCGAGCGACGCGTCGAACAGCGCGTCCGCGAGCGATCCGCATCCATCCGCGTCTTCGAACCCGGCTCGCAACGGACAGCCGAGCGGGTCGGGGCGAATGATCTCCACGACGGTTCCGTCCGCGAGCGACACCGGCAGTTCGACGTCGTCCCCACCGACGACCGCCACGCGAACCGTTGGCACCGTCGGCACCGAGGGCGCCGACGCGGCATCCTCGGTTCCGCCGAACGACACGACCTCGTCGGGCGCGTCGAGCCCGGCCAGCACCGGCACGGTGAATTGCGGGATGAGCAGGATGGTCGCGAGGACCGCGGCCACCGCACCACCGGCCGCCGCGGCGGCCCGCCGAAATCCGAGCAGCACACGACGACGGCGCACCGGGTTCTCGATCAAGAAGTAGGAGAGCAGAGTGATCGCCACCGTCACCGCGACTCGAACGAGCACGAGTCCGACTCCACCGAATCCGACCCGGCCCTCGTCGAGCACGATGATCACCGGCCAGTGGAAGACGTACAAGCCGTAACTCACGCGACCGATCGCGACGAGAGGGCTTCGACTCATCAACCAGTTGACCGGACCAGGAACCAAGGATCCGAGAATCACCGCGATCGACACGACCGAGAATGCCGCCAGCCCTCCCGCGTACACGATTCCGTCGTCGATCGAGACCGTCGCCACCGCGATGCCGAGCACGACCAGACCCGTCGCGGCGACGGCAGCGAAGACTTTCGCGATTCGCGCACTGATCGCCCGGCCGATCGGCAGGAACGCGGCCAGCACCGCTCCGGCCAGGAGTTCGGCGGCTCGCACATGGGTGCCGTAGTAGATGAGGTTTCGCGAGTCGGCCAGCAGGCCCGCAACCACACTCGCCGCCATGAGCCCGATCAGGACGAAACCGAGTGAGCGACGGGCCCGGACGAGCAACCCCGCCATGAGCAACGGGAACGCCACATAGAACTGCTCTTCGATCGCCAGTGACCAGAAGTGCTGCATCGGCGAGGCGCCGTTGCTGAACAAATCGGCGTACGTCTGCGAACTCGACGCGAAGCGCCAGTTGGCCACGTAACCGAGCGCGGCGCCCAGATCGCCGCGCAGGCGCGGAGAACGGATCGATTCGACGACCAGGGCCAGACCGGCGACGAGCGCGATTCCGAGCAGCGCGGCGGGCATGAGACGACGGAAACGACGTGACCAGAAGTCGAGCAGCGAGAAGCGACCGGTCGTGTCGAACTCGTCGAGGATCAACTGGGTGATGAGGTAGCCCGACAGAGTGAAGAACAACGACACCGGCAGGAAACCTCCGGCGAAACCGGCGATTTCCAGGTGGAAGGCCATGACCAACAGCACCGACAGGGCGCGAATGCCGTCGAGGGCGGGAACGTACGCCAGACCTCGTGACTCCCCCACCTCGACGAGATTACTTGCGGGCTCGGCGGCCACGTAGGGTGAGACGGTCCTCATGAGCGCTTCACCATCGACGTCCACTCCCTCATTGCTCCCCACCATCACCGTGGGCATCGGTGCCGGTCTGCTGTCGGGCCTCTTCGGCGTCGGAGGCGGCATCCTCGTGGTCCCGGCTCTCGTGATGGTTCTCGGATTCGACCAACGACGCGCGAGCGGAACCTCACTCGGTGCCGTACTGCCGATCTCGGTCGCCAGCCTGATCACTCACTGGTCGCAGGACAACGTCGACTGGAGCGTCGCGTTGTGGCTCTCGATCGGTGCGATCGGTGGTGCGATCTACGGAACGAAACTCATTCACATCCTTCCGCGCAAGACTCTCGGCTACCTCTTCGCCGCGGTCCTCGTGATCACCGCGATCCGCCTCTACATCCCCACCGACGCCGACGGACGCGACGCCATCGGGTTCCTCACCGCCGTGGCCATGATCGCCGTCGGCTTCGCCACGGGCGTCTTGGCCGGCCTCCTCGGAATCGGCGGAGGTGTCGTGATGGTGCCGGCCATGATCGTTCTGTTCTCCGAGATCCCGGTGATCGCCAAGGGAACGTCGGCCGCCGTGATCATTCCCACCTCGATCATGGGAACGATTCGCAATCGCAAGACGAGCAACATCGATCTACGGGTGGCCGCGATCGTGGGCGTCGCGGGCATTCCGACGGCCATCCTCGGCGGCATCATCGCCGACGTCATGGACGACACAGTGTCGAATGCGTTGTTCGCCACGTTGGTTCTCATCGTGGCCGCGCGGATGATCAACGACGTCCGCAAGTCCTGAGCGTCGTCGTCTAGAGACTCGGGATCAGCGTCGCCAACTGGCGGAACTCGTCCATCGTCACCTTGGTCGGATCGGACGACAGCACCTGAACGCACACATGATCCGCTCCGCCGTCGAGGTGGGCCTTGATGCGCGCTCCGATGTCATCGAGCGACCCCCACGCCACGATGGCGTCCACCAGTGCGTCGGTCGGACCGGCGATGTCGGCGTCGGTCCATCCGAGCCGCTTCAAGTTGTTCGTGTAGTTCGGCAGTCCGAGATACGTCTTCATGAAACCGCGAGCGATGGCCCGCGCCTCGCTCGCGTCGCGCGAGAACACCACAGCTTGCTCGGGAGCCAACAGTGCGTCGGGGCCCATGGCGGCCCGGGCGATCGGCGTGTGTTCCACCGGGACGAAGTAGGGATGGGCGCCCATCGTCCGCTCGGCGGCCAACTTCAGCATCTTCGGCCCGAGGGCGGCGAGAGCGCGGGCCGGTGGCGCCGAGGGTTGAGCCGCGAAGTAGAGACCCCGGTCCATCGCGTCGAGGTACTTGACCATCGTGGAGTAGGGCTTGTCGTAGTTGCCGCCGTGGAACCCCTCCACCGCCGGCTGATGGCTCACCCCGATTCCGAGCAGGAAGCGATCGGGGAACGCTTCGGTGATCGTCTTCCAACCGGCCTGCATGGTCATCGGAGAACGAGCGTGCAGACTCGCGATTCCGGTGGCGAGGATCAACTTCTCGGTCGCCGAGAGCAGAAGCGCGGTCGATGCGAACGGTTCACGACCGACGGCCTCGGGAACCCACACCGTGGGAAAACCCAACTCTTCGATCTGCGCGGCGAACTTCTGCGCTTCGCGCATGGGCTGAACGTCGAGTTGGAACGTCCAGAGACCGAGCTTCCCGAGGGACTTCTTCGTCAGTGCCATACGGCGAAACTAGGCGACTTTCCGAACCCGGCCACGATCGGGACTACCTTCACCTCATGGCCGAATCACCTCATCACGCGATCGCCACCGTCCTCCTCGACGGAATGGTGCAGGCGGCATCGCCCGTCGTGTCCCCCGACGGTCGCCACGTCGCGTTCGTGACCACCCGCGTCGATCTGGAGAAGAACGCGTACAAGTCGCAGGTGTGGCTGGCGTCCACCACGGGTGAATTCGCCCCCTATCCGCTCACATCGGGTGATCCCGGCGAGTCGCAACCCGCGTGGTCTCCCGACTCGCGACACCTGGCGTTCGTGTCCGGTCGCGAAGGCGCACAAGGAGCCAAGAAGGGAGAGCGCACGCTGCACGTGATCCCGATCGCCTCGCCCGGCGAAACACGAACCATCGCGGTACGCAAGGACGGTCTCGACGCGCCGAGTTGGTCCCCGGACGGTCGCCACATCGCGTTCGCCTCGCGCGTTCCCGACGAGCGGTACTCCGCCGAGGACGAAACGTGGCAATCACCACGACGCATCACGACGTTCTTCTCGCGCCTCGACGGTGAGAACTTCGTGTTCGATCGGCCGAATCATGTGTGGGTGGTCGCCGCCGACGGCACCGGGGTTCCGCGCGACCTCACCCCGGGCGAACACGACCACGGATCGTTCTGCTGGACGATCGACTCACGTGCACTCGTCGTCGCGGCGGCCCGCCACGCCGAGTGGGATCTCGATCTGGCGACCGATCTCCATTTGGTTCCTCTCGATGGCCCGATCACCGCTCTCACCGGGCGCACCGGCATCTACACGTCGCCCAGTGCGAGTCCCGACGGGAGGCGAATCGCCTTCCTCGGTTACGACGACTCGGGCACCTATCCGCAGAACGTTCGCGTGGGAGTTCTCGATCTCGCCACGAAGGCGCGCACCTGGGTGTCGTCCGGATTCGATCGCACGTTCGAGACGACGGTCGGCAACGTCGCTCCGGTCTGGGTGGACGACGCGACCATCCTGGCCACCGCCGAGGATCGTGGACAGTGTCACCTGATGCGCATCGACGCGAGGGGAACCGATTCGCCAGCCGCCGTCACCGATGGCGCCCGCTGCGTGAAGGGCTTCGACCACCGTTCCGGCATCACCGCCGCCGCCGTGTCGAGTCCGACTCGGCCGACCGAGATCCACCTCTGGCGCGATGGAAACGAATCCGTTCTCACGAACGTTTCGGCCGACGTCGTGGCGCGTGTGAAGCCGGTCGACTGGGAGCGATTCGCGGTTCCGGTCGAGAGCCCGACACGGGGAATCGAACCGACGATCGATGCGTGGATCATGCGTCCTCACGACTTCGACTCGACGAAGAAGTATCCGGTGATCCTCAATGTCCACGGTGGACCGCACACTCAGTACGGCGAGACCTACTTCGACGAGTTCCAGGCGCAGGCCGCCGCCGGGTTCGTGGTCGTCGCCTGCAACCCCCGCGGTTCGTCCGGCCGGGAAGAAGCGTGGGGTCAGGCGATCATGGGACCGAAGCACCCGAAGCGACCCGGCACGGGATGGGGTGGCGCCGATCTCGAAGACGTCCTGAACGTTCTCGACACCGCACTCGAGCGCTACTCCTTCTGCGATCGCGGTCGAGTGGGCATGCAAGGCGGCAGTTACGGCGGATACATGGCCACCTTGCTCGCGGCTCGCCACGCCGGACGGCTTCGCACCGTCTGCACCGAGCGATCGGTCAACAACTTGCTCACCGAGGAATGGTCGAGCGACATCGGCACCATGTTCCGCGTCGAACACGGCCCCGATCCGGTGAGCGACCCGGACGAATACACGCGCATGTCGCCGAGCGCCCTCGCGCGCGAGATCGACGTGCCCGTCCTGATCGTGCACAGCGAGAACGACCTGCGCTGTCCGATCAGCCAAGCCGAGGAGCTCTTCGTCACCCTGCGACTGATGAAGAAGGAAGTCGTCTTCTACCGATTCCCAGCCGAGACGCACGAACTTTCGCGCAGCGGCTCGCCCGTGCATCGTCGCCAGCGGTTCGAGATCATCCTCGACTGGTTCGCCGAGAAACTCGCCGCGAGGTCATGACGCGTCGTCGCGGAGCCAGTGATCGATCAACTTGCGGGCGATCGAGATACCGGGCGGAATCGGCGGCAGATCATCCTTGCGATACCAATTCGCGTCCATGATCTCGTTCGGATCGCACACGATGTCACCGCTCACCCACTCGGCGCGGAAACCGAGCATGAGACTGTGCGGGAACGGCCAGGGCTGGCTTCCGAGATAGCGAACGTTGCCCACCTCGACGCCGACTTCCTCGCGAACTTCGCGCACGACCGCCCCTTCGAGCGTCTCACCCGGTTCGACGAATCCGGCCAGGCACGAGTACATCGGCGCGCGGAACTGGACACCGCGCGCGAGCAGCGCTTCCTGATCGGGTCCAGGCTCGCCTCGCGTGACGAGTGTGATCATCGCGGGCGCGAGTCGCGGAAACGCCACCAAGCCGCAAGCCGGGCACTTCATGGCTCGTTCGTTGCGGGCCAATTCGGTCGCGGTGCCGCACCGACCGCAGAAGCGATGCGTCCGGGCCCAGTCGACGAGCTGCACCGCACGACCGGCCACGAGCCATTCGTCCTCCGAGGCGCGACCGAAGTAACTGAACAGATCGAGGGCCGCACCCTCCGACGGATCGTCGCCGCGCGGGACGTCGACTCCCCACCATGCGTGGCCCTCGAGCACTCCGAGGAAGTGGACCGACCAATCGTGATGGGCCGGCCGATCGTCGACCCAGACTCGCGCCTCGACCACGTGCACGTACCGATGTCCGGCGATCGAGTCGGGTGGCGTCAGACCGGGTTCGAATCGTGTGAGCCGGCTGATCACCCCCGGTCCGTAGGGGTGGTCTGAGGGTCGGCTTCCGGACTGGGTCACGTCACGAGTGTGACCGTAGGATGCCCCTCATGTCGAACTCTTCATCGTCTGGTCGCTCCGTCGTGATCGTGGAGGCCGTCCGCACACCGGTCGGCCGCAAGAACGGTGGCCTGTCCACCCTGCACCCCGCCGAGATTCTCGGACTGGTCCAGAAAGAAGTCGTCCGCCGCACGGGCATCGATCCGGCCGCCATCGAGCAGGTGGTCGGCGGAAACGTGAGCCAAGTCGGAGCTCAGAGCTTCAACATCACGCGCACCGCCTGGCTCTCGGCCGGACTGCCGCTCACCACCGCATGCACCACGGTCGACACGCAGTGCGGTTCGAGCCAGCAGGCCACCGGCCTGGCCGCCTCGCTCGTCGCATCGGGCGTCGTC
Source organism: Actinomycetota bacterium (assembly GCA_041159745.1). Lineage (GTDB taxonomy): Bacteria > Actinomycetota > Acidimicrobiia > Acidimicrobiales > Ilumatobacteraceae > Casp-actino8. The sequence continues at coordinate 22,967 of JBEAXP010000082.1, forward strand.
GACGTCGCCATGGCGTGCGGCGTCGAATCGATGAGCCGTGTCCCGATCGGATCGAACTCGGCCAAGTCGCTCGGACTCGGAACTCCGGTTCCGAAGAGCTACTTCGAGCAGTACGAGTTCACCTCGCAGTTCGAAGGCGCCGAGCGCATCGCCGACAAGTGGAACATCACGCGCGCCGACACCGACGCGTTCGGACTCGCGTCTCAGCAGCGCGCCGCTCGCGCCTGGGCCGAGGGCCGCTTCGACGGCCAGTTCATCGAAGTCGAAGCACCCGATCTCGATGCCGAGGGCAATCCCACCGGCACGACGCATCGCGTCACTCGTGACGAAGGCATCCGCGAGACGAGCCTCGAGAAGTTGGCCACTCTCAAGCCGGTCGCGCGCGAGAACGGCGTGCACACCGCCGGCAACTCGTCGCAGATCTCCGACGGCGCCGCGGCGCTTCTCATGATGACCGAGGAGAAGGCCAAGGAACTCGGCCTCAAGCCGCGCGCCCGCGTGGTCGACTCGTGTCTCGTGGGCGTCGATCCCGTCCTCATGCTCACCGGTCCGATCGACGCCACCCAGCGCCTGCTCGAGCGCAACAAGCTCACCATCGACCAGATCGACACCTTCGAGATCAACGAGGCGTTCGCTTCGGTGGTCCTGGCCTGGGCCAAGGAAGTGGGCGCCGATCTCGAGAAGACCAACCCCAACGGCGGCGCGATCGCCCTCGGCCACCCGCTCGGCGGCACCGGCGCGGTCCTCATGACCAAGGCGTTGTACGAACTCGAGCGCACCGGCGGCCGCTACGGCCTGGTGTCGATGTGCTGCGGTGGCGGTCTCGGTACCGGCACGCTCATCGAGCGCATCTGATCGCCCGCCGCCCCGGCGGCTCACCACACTCGGCCATGCCGTACCACCGACGACCGCTCCGTGTCGTCTCGTCGCGAATTCTCGTGTTCTTGCTCGTCGGCGCCGGGTGCTCCGGCGCCGACCCGAACCTGTCCCCTGATGCCGACGGACGGATCGCTCGCGTCATCGACGGCGACACGGTGGACGTCGAATTCGTCGTCGATGGTCGTACGGTCACCGATCGCGTTCGCCTGATCGGAATCGACACACCCGAGACCAAGAAGCCCGACACACCGGTCGAATGCTTCGGCCTCGAGGCTTCCGCTCGAACCGAGCAACTCCTGCCCGAAGGCACCGAGGTGCGCGTGGTTCTCGACGTCGAGGAGCGCGACGACTACGGACGCATCCTCGCGTACGTGTATCGAGTCGCCGACGACGTGTTCGTGAACCGTCAGCTCCTCGCCGACGGCATGGCGCGAGTTCTCCCCATTCGCCCCAACGTGTCGTTGGCAACCGAGTTGCAGGCCGCCGAAGCCGAAGCCCGGCGCGCTCTGCGCGGACTCTGGGGGGCTTGCCCTCTCGGGTAGCGTGACGGCGTGAGCGAACTCGCCGAACGCCTCGGCTACGACAGCGACACTCGCTTGGTGATCCTGTCGTGCGACGACCTCGGCTCGTGCCACGCCGCCAACATGGGCGTGTATTCGGCGTTGCGCGACGGCGTCGCCACCTGCGCCTCGGTCATGATCCCGGCCCCGTGGTCGCGCCACGCCGCCCTCATGTACCGCGGCGAAGACGTGGGCGTTCACCTCACTCTCAACGCCGAGCATCCGGCCTATCGCTGGGGTCCCATCACGCACGCGCCGTCGCTTCTGTCGGGTGACGGCGGTTTCCCGCGCGAGATCGACGACCTGTGGGAGCACGCCGACCCGGCCGAAGTTCTGCGCGAATGCCGCGCTCAGATCGAGCGGGCGATTCTGTGGGGCTTCGACGTGACCCACCTCGCTCCTCACCTCTCCGCCATCACGCTGCGGCCCGAGTTCTTCGACGTGTATCTCGATCTGGCCGTCGAATTCGACCTGCCGATACGCCTCCCGTCGACGGTGAGTGCCGAGGACGCCGGCTTTCCTTTCCGCGATCTGGCCGCCGAAGAAGGCGTGGTCTTCCCCGATCACTTCGACCACGACTGGCGCGCCGGCAGCCGTGAGCGCGTCTACACCGCCATTTCGTCGTTGCCGGCCGGCGTGTCGGAGATACACGTTCAGCCGGCGATCGACACCGCCGAGGTGCGGGCATTGGCCGGCGACGTCGCCGATGGATGGATCGACGATCTCGACCTCGTCGTGAACGACACGGTTCTGCGCACTCTTCTCCGAGATTCGGGTGCGGTGCTGATCGGCTATCGCGAACTCCGCGCGGCCATGCGCGCGGCCTGAACTTTCAGCTGGCCTGCGCAACCAATCGGGCCAAAGCCGCGGCCACTTCGCCCGACGACAGCGCGTCGAACAACGGACCCGACGGACCGGTGTTCTTCAACTTGCCGAGCATGAACGCGACCGACGGATCGAGCGTCGCGTCGGCCAACGACACGGTCACGACCACCTCGGCGTCGTCGGGGCCTTCCACGATGTCGTCGTTCTTGCCCCGCGCGACGCGGTACTGAAGTCGTGCACCGCTCATGACGCGGGCGTTCGCTCGAGTTCGACGAGCCGCTGGGGCCGCTCGACCCCGGTGGGCAGCGACATCACATCGGCGATGCCGTCGAAGAGACAGATCTCGACGGAGTCGTCGCTCGGCGGACTCACGGCCGAACGCGCGAGCACCCAGTCCTCCCACGGGTAGAGCGCCGACAGCTCGTCGTCGTCGAGGCCGAACCACCACGCTTCCTTCGGGTCGACCTGAGTGGCGTGAGCCAACAGGGCCTGCGAACGCGCGTGCATGTGCGACGCGATGTGCAACCGAGTCGTGACGCGGTCGTCGTGGCTCGGGCGCGACAACCACTTCTCGTCGAAAGGCGACTTGCCCGACTTGGCGATCATCGCGTCGTGCACCATGCGCATACGCGTCTTCGTCCAGACCGTGTAGTACATCTTCGACGGCTGCCACACCGGGCCGGCCCACGGATACCAGGTCGGATCGCCCGCGCGCTCGAACGCCACCACCGACACGTCGTGAACCTTCACGTGGTCGGGGTGCGGGTAGCCGCGCTGATCGTCGTTGTACGTGATGATCACCTGCGGGCGAGTGCGGCGAATGACGGCGACGAGTCGGCCCACGGCCTCGTCGAGATCGGCCCGATGGAAACAGGCCGGGTTCTGATTGGCCGGCGAATCGAGCATTCCCGAATCGCGATAACCGAGCATCACGACCTCGTGGAAACCGATGATCTCGGCCGAGCGCGACAACTCGATGGGCCGCAGCCGAGCCAGCACGGCCTTTTCGTTCTCCGGCTCGATCCCGTGGAACGGTCCGCCCGGCTCGCGCAGCGCCGGGTTCTGCAGATCGCCCTCTTCGCCGCCGGTGCAACAGACCAGGACCGTGCGCACACCGAGATCGGCGTACGCCGCGAGCGTGGGTGCACCCTTGGAGGCCTCGTCATCGGGGTGTGCGTGAACCGTCAGGACGCAGAGCGGATTTCCGTTCGCATCGAGACGCATGGCCGAAACGCTAGTTCGCCGACGCCTCGACCCGTCGGGCGCCTAGCGTGTCAGGCGATGACACGCGCCACCGCCACTGCTCGCCGGGGCTTCACCACCCTGATCGGCCTGGCGGGCCTGGTTCTCACGGCGTGCTCGACCGATGGCCGCGAGATGCGAACTCCGCGCCCCGATCAATCGCTGTCGATCATCGAGAGCACCCTCCCGCCCGTTCCCGAGTTGGGCGGATTCGACGCCTCGATCGCGCCCGCGCCGACCTTCGCACTCACGCTTCCGTGGTCGGAGGGTGGCCCGATTCCGGCCGACTACACGTGTGCGGGTTCGGACGTCTCGCCTCCGCTCGTCTGGTCGGGCGTTCCGGTCGACACCGCGTCCTTGGCCATCGTCGTGACCGATCTCGATGCCACCACCGCCGAGGGCCGACCCTTCGTGCACTGGATCGTGGCGAACATTCCGCCGTCGATCACGGCCGTTCCCACCGGCGGCGCGATCGCCGGTTCGATCGAGGCCCTGAACGACTTCGGCACCGCCGAGGCACCCCGCACCGGGTGGGGCGGCCCATGCCCGCCGGTCGGGGCGACACACACGTACTCGTTCGAGGTGCGCGCCCTCGATCAGTTCATCGAACTGGCCGATGACAGTCCGGCCGCCGACCTCCTGGCCGCGATCGACGCCGCGACCGTCGCCACCGCCTCGGGAACCGGCACGGTCTCGGGCTGACCACGCTCCGCGTTCACTCGACCACTCCGTGCCACAATGGCCCGATCACGAGCTCCCCTGCTTCCCCCGACCGACCCGGCGACCTGAATCATCACGCCGCCGCCTCGGCCGACCTGGTGGTGGTGGTCGATCGCGAGGGTCGGGTGGTCGAGGCCAACCCGGCCGCGCGACGTTTCGGCGAGGGTGCCGTGGGACTGGCCGACCTGGTGGCCGCGATTCAGACGCAGATGCCGCGTTCGATCCCCGAACGATGGCGCGGCGAGGTGGCGTTGCGCGACTCACGAGGCACTCCGGTCGTGCTCGACTGCGAAGTGATCGTTCATTCGGGTGCGATCCACTGGTCGGCCTGGTGTCGCGACATCACCGAGGCCAGCCGTGTTCAGGCGGCCCTCGCGCATCAGGCCACGCACGACGCACTCACCGGATTGCCGAATCGGACACTGTTCTCGCGTCGTGTGGCCGAGGCGATCGAGCGGAGCCGACGCGACGGTCGTGATCTCGCCGTGATGTACGTCGACATCGATCGCCTGAAGGACGTGAACGACACTTTGGGTCACGACTTCGGCGACGTCCTCATCACCACGATCGCGCGACGCCTCGCCGTGAACACCCGACCGGGTGACGTGGTCGGCCGCGTCGGCGGCGACGAGTTCGTCGTGTTGTGCGAGCGGACCGACGACGAGGACACCGCCCTCGAAGTCGCTCGGCGAATCTGCGCGGCGGTGGCCGCTCCCGTCGTCCTGCGCGGCATCGAGGTCGCCAGCGGTGCCAGCGTCGGCGTGGCGACCTCCCGCGGCCTCGGCGCATCGACGTCGTCACTCGACGCCGCCCAGCAACTCGTTCAGAACGCCGACACCGCGATGTACCACGCCAAGGCGCGTGGCGGCGGGGCCTCAGCCCTCTTCGATGAACCCATGCGCACCGAAGCACTTCGTCGCGCCCGACTGGCCGTCGACCTCGAGCGCGCGGTGGCCGATCGACGACTGCACCTCGAGTTCCAGCCGATCGTGCGCGCCCACGACTCGCGGCTCGTCGCCTGCGAGGCCCTGCTGCGCTGGGAGCACCCGATCGAAGGGCTGCTCTCTCCCGCATCGTTCATCGATCTCGCCGAGCAGTCGGGGCTCATCGTGCCGATCGGCGACTGGGTGCTCGACGACGCGGCCCGAACCCTCGCTCTCTGGATGGACGAGGGTCGCGTCAACAAGAAGTTCCGCGTCCACGTGAACGTGTCGGCTCGCCAGGTGGCCGATCCGCATTTCGTCGAGAAGGTCGCGACCATCAGCGGTCTCCACGGTCTGTCGCCCGCCAACATCGCACTCGAATTCGACGAGACGCTGCTCGGACGCGACGACACGTTGCGCACCCTGCAATCGCTACATCGAATCGGTGTTCAGTTGACGATCGACCACTTCGGTCGCGGCGGCTCGTCGCTCACCACCTTGCGCAACGGACCGGCCGACCACGTGAAACTGGATGCCTCGCTCACGGGAACCGTCGGCTTCGGCGACGATTCACTGTTCAGAAGCGTTGTCCAACTCGTCCACGCGCTGGCCGCCTCGGTGGTGGCCGAACACGTCACGAGCGCGAACCAACACGAACGCTTGCGAACCCTCGGCTGCGACTACCTGCAGGGACACCACATCGGACGACCCGCGCGGGCCGAGAACTTCTGGGCGGGCGTGCGGTCAGTGGGCGACTGACACCGCGTCGAGGTAGTCGGCGAACTTCTCGACCGCCGCCTGGCGACGGGTCGGGAGGTGTTCGCGCGACGGATCGCTCGCTCGGTAGTTCTTCAGGATCTGGCGGGCCACCGTCACCTTGTGCACCTCGTCGGGACCGTCGTAGATCCGCGCGGCTCGGGCCGCGCGGTACATCGCCTCGAGCGGCAGGTCGGTCGTGTAGCCGAGGCTGCCGTGGATCTGGATCGCGCGGTCGATCACGTTGTAGAGCACCTTGGCACCCCAGAACTTGATGACTCCGATCTCGACCCGGGCGTCGCTGTAGTGCTTGCCCGCGGCATGCAACTGATCCATCTTCCAGGCGGCTTGCAGCGTGAGGAGACGAGCGGCCTGCATCTCGGCGTAACTCTCGGCGACCCAGTCCTGGATCATCTGCTTGTCGGCGAGGATGCTTCCGTGCGTGTAACGCGTGAGGGCCCGCTCGCACAGCATGTCGAACGCGCGTTGACTCTGGCCCAACCAGCGCATCGCGTGATGGATTCGTCCGGGTCCGAGGCGCTTCTGGGCGAGAGCGAAACCCTGACCGAGTCCGTCCTGGCCGCCCACGATGTTCTCGAACGGCACGCGGACGTTGTCGTAGATGATCTCGGCGTGACCGCCCGGCTCTCCGGTCTTGTGATCGGGTTCGCCCATCGTCGGAACGTCGCGCACGATGTTGACGCCGGGTGTCCGGGTGGGAACGATGATCATCGAGAAAGCCTTGTAGGCGCTGGTCTCGGCGTCGCCGGTGCGCGCCATCACGATCAGGAAATCGCTGATCGACGCGTTGGACGAGAACCACTTGTGGCCGTTGATCACCCATTCGTCGCCGTCACGCACGGCCGTGGTCTTGAGCAAGGTCGGATCGGCGCCCGCGGTCGGTTCGGTCATGCTGAAGCACGAACGCAACTTGCCTTCGAGCAATGGCTGCATCCAGGTTTCCCGCTGCTGCGCGGTGCCGCCCACCGCGATCAGTTCGGCGTTGCCGCTGTCGGGGGCGTTGTTCCCGAAGATGCTCGGCGCGTACACGCACTGTCCGAGGATCTCGTGCATCAGGCCGAGCTTCACCTGGCCGAAGCCGAGGCCACCCATGTCGGGCGGAAGATGAGCGGCCCAGAGTCCACGCTTCTTCACTTCTTCCTTGAGTGGCGCCGTGATGGTTGCGAACGTCTCGCGACCCTTCGGCGTGCGCCACACGTCGGCCAGCGTTTCGAGCGGGATGATCTCGTCACGCACGAATCCGCGCATCCACTCGAGCTTCTCCTCGAATTCGGGCTCGGTCTGGAAGTCCCACGCCATGGCGTTCCCCCTGTCTCCTGGCGCTCGATGCGCACTGTGTCGAAAATTTCGGCGCCGCTGCGCCCCCGCGCCCGGCCCGACCCCGGAGACCGTAGCAAGACGGGGTACGGTGATCGTCACGCTGCTGTCGCGTTGCAATCACGACATGACCGAGTTCCCCCCGCCTCAACTTCCCGCGTGCACACGTCACCCCGATCGGCTCACCGGCCGGTCGTGCACTCGTTGTGGTCGCCCGGCCTGCAGTGACTGTCTGGTCTCCGCGACGGTCGGCAGCCATTGCGCCGAGTGCGTGAAGGCCAGTCGGCCCGCCGCATCGGTTCGAGTGCGCGACTGGAACGCGCGTCAGCCCATCGCGGTCACCATGGTGCTCATCGCCGTCAATCTCGCCGTCTTCGCATGGGTTCTCATGGGTGACGTCTCCGCCGCCGGATTCACCGATCGTCCGAGCGACCGCGAGATCGATCTCGGACTCAGCAAGTGGCTGCTCCAGGACGCCGCCGGCTGGTATCGCCTGGTGTCGGCCGGCTTCCTCCACTTCGGCCTGCTCCACCTCGCGATGAACATGATCCTGCTGTATCAACTCGGTCAGATGCTCGAACCGGCCCTCGGCCGCGTGCGGTTCGGGCTCCTCTATTTCGCATCACTGCTCGGCGGCTCGCTCGGAGCGCTCGTGATCCAGGGCAATGCCGGCGGCTTGCACGGCGGAGCCTCCGGAGCCGTGTTCGGCTTGATGGCCGCGGCGGCGGTGGGCCTGCAGCGGCGCGGGGTCAACGTGTTCCAGACGGGTATCGGCGCGACGCTCGTGATCAACCTGCTGCTCACTTTCACGATCCCCGGCATTTCGATCGGAGGCCACCTCGGTGGCGCCGCGGCCGGTGCGGCGTGCGGTGCGGTGATGCTGGCCCCGACGTGGAGACGAACCCCGGGTTGGAGCACCTACGCGATGCCGATCGCCGTCGCAGTGGTGTCGTTCGTGGTCAGCGTCGCGGTCGCCGCCTGAACGTCGCCCCGCCTGAGACGGGGCGCCACGCGTAGGCCACTCGTGCGAAGAATCGACACGATCTGGCGGCTCGTCACTTCCTGCGCGCCGAGGTCGACCGCCATCGCCCGATACTCGTCGGGCAAGTCGTAGTGATCGAGATGGAACGCCCGACGCGACATGCCGAGATTCGACGCGAAGCCGTGGAGTTCGTCGAGATGAAGATCGCTGATCAGATGACACCAGCGGCGGTCGCGAAACCACCACGCCGCCGGATCGACGTAGAGCGTCAGCGGCGGCGGTTCTTGCGCACGCGAACCGGAACGGGCTTGGGTGTCTCGACGCGAATCCCGGTGGCACCGATGCCGACCGCGGCACCGACGGCCGTGCCCACCACGACGAGGTTCACGATCCAGGAAGCCATGTTCACACCGTACTCGCCCACCGAGCGCGGGCGCTGTCGGGAGTCAGTGCGCGCAGCCGCAACCCGAGCCGCAGCCGCCACCCGACGACGGCGCCGGCGACGCGGCCGGGGCCGACCCGCCTCCGACCGACGCGAAGACCGAGAGAAGGCGCACCGCACCCGGATGACCCGAAGGACACGTGGCGGGGTCACTGGCCTCGGACATCGGACGACGGACCTCGAAGGTCGATTCGCAGGTTCGGCAGCGGAACTCGTAGAGCGGCATCGATCACAGTGTAGGTCTCTGGTTGACTGGTCGTCATGGCCGCGATCACCGAGACCGACATCCGGACCGAGAACGTCCCCCAGACCGGCAAGCCCGATTGCGCTCACATCGTGAAGGTTGGCCCGGGCGAAACCGCGACCGCGAAGGTCTTGGAGGCCCGCGTGATGGGCACTCCCCTCGAGGCGTTGTGCGGCCACGTGTGGGTCCCGTCACGCGACCCGAAGTCGTTGCCCCTGTGCGAGGAGTGCAAGAACATCTACGAGATGTACAAGTCGTTCAACGACGGACTGAACGACACCCCGGGCGAGTGAGCACGGGCCGAATCATCGTGTCGACCCCCCTGCGCATCCGACCGGCGGCTCGGGCCCTCGTCATCACCCCGGCCGCTCGGGTGCTGCTGGTTCGTTTCGAGTTTCCGGCCGGGTCGCGATGGGCCCTGCCCGGTGGCGGCCTCGAACCCGGCGAGGATCACGTGACCGCACTTCGTCGCGAGTTGCGCGAAGAGGTCGGACTCGTCGATTCCGCCATCGGTCCGCACATCTGGACTCGCGAACACCATGTGAAGTTCATCAACGGACTCTGGGACGGGCAACGCGAACACATTCATGTCGTGACCGTCGACGAGGAATTCGAGCCGGCTCCGGCCCTGCCGTGGTCGACGCTCAACGAGGAGTACATGTTCGAACTGCGGTGGTGGGGCATCGACGAGATGCGCACCCGAGACGACATCTGGTGGGTGCCGCGCGCGCTCCCCGATCTCGTCGATCAGATCGTTCGAACGGGAATCCCTTCCTCCCCATTCGACGTCGAGCCCTAGGATCGTCGCGTGCCCGACCTGAGTTCGATCGTCACGTTCGCCGTCGCCTCGGTCGCTCTTCTTCTCATTCCCGGCCCGGCCGTCATCTACGTCCTCAATCGTTCGGTGTCCGATGGGCGCGAGGTCGGATTGGCGGCGGTGGCCGGGCTCGAGCTCGGCAACTTCGTCCACGTGCTGGCCGCCACCGCCGGATTATCGGCGGTTCTCGCCACCTCCGCCACGGCATTCAACGCGGTGAAGTGGCTCGGCGCCGCCTACCTCGTGTTCGTGGGCCTGCGAACCCTCGCCACCAAACCACGGGTGGTGTCGGGCGACTCGGCTTCGGTGAGCCGGCGCCGCTCGTTCGGACAAGGTGTCATCGTCAACACCTTGAATCCGAAAGTTGCGCTCTTCTTCTTGTCGTATCTCCCGCAGTTCATCGACACCGACAACGGCGCGGCCTGGTCACAGGCCCTCGTTCTCGGATCCATCTTCGTGGCCATCGGATGCGTCACCGACGGCATGTACGCCCTCACCGCGAGTGCTCTGCGTACGGTGCTGCTGCGCGGACGCACCCTTCCGTTCGTGCAGCGCTACGTGGCCGGGACGGTGTTCGTCGCCCTCGGCGTGGTGGCCGCCACCACCAAACCCTCGCACTAGAGCAAGTTGGTGATGGCGCCGCGCTCGGCGCCCTGGGCGAGACGCGCGTACTTCCCCAGCACGCCGCTCGTGTACCGCGGTGCATTGGGCGTCCAGCCCTGACGACGCCGCGACATCTCGGCCTCGTCGACCAACAGGTCGAGTGCCAGCGACGACACGTCGATACGAATGCGGTCGCCGTCGCGCACGAAGGCGATGGGGCCGCCGTCGACCGCTTCGGGTGCGACGTGGCCGATGCAGAAGCCCCAGGTGCCTCCGCTGAATCGACCGTCGGTGATGAGCGCACAGTCGGCACCGCGGCCCGCGCCCTTCAGTGCACCGGTGATGGCCAGCATCTCGCGCATACCCGGGCCGCCCTTGGGTCCTTCGTAGCGAATGACGAGAACGGTGTTCGGCTGGATCTCGCCGGCCATGATGGCCGCCATCGCGCCGTCTTCGCCGTCGAAGACCCGGGCCGAGCCTTCGAACTTGCGCTGCTCGGGAGTGAGGCCGGCCACCTTCACCACCGAACCCTTGGGAGCGAGAGTTCCACTGAGCACCACGATTCCGCCCTCGGGGCTGATGGGCGCATCGATCGGGTGCACCACGACTCCATCGGGTGCCGGGGGATCGATTTCCGCCAGGTTCTCGGCCATGGTGCGGCCCGTGCACGTGAGCACGTCACCGTGCAGCAACCCGGCGTCGAGGAGGTGCTTGAGAACCACCGGAACTCCGCCCACGCGGTGCAGATCGGTCATGTGGAACTGGCCGCCCGGCTTCATGTCGGCGAAGTGCGGCACGCGCGCGGCGATGGTGTTGAACTCCTCGAGAGTCAGATCGACGCCGGCTTCGTTGGCGATGGCCAGGAGGTGAAGCACCGCGTTGGTGCTTCCACCCAGCGCGTTGGTGAGAGCGATCGCGTTCTCGAAAGCCTTCTTGGTGAGGATGTCACGCGGTCGGATGCCGAGGCGCAGCATGTTGACGACGGCTTCGCCCGCGCGGCGCGCGTCGTCCTCACGACTGCGATCGACGGCCGGGGCCGAGGCCGAACCCGGAAGCGAGAGGCCGAGGGCTTCGCCGATCGACGACATGGTGTTGGCGGTGAACATGCCGCCGCACGCGCCCTCACCCGGGCAGGCCGCCTTTTCGATGGCGGTCAGTTCATCGAGTGACATCGTGCCGGCGGCACAGGCGCCGATGGCCTCGAACACCGTCGTGATGTCGATGTTCTTGCCGTTGTGCTGACCAGGCAAGGTGGAGCCGTTGTACACGAACACCGCCGGCAGGTCGAGGCGGGCGATGGCCATCATCATGCCGGGCATGCTCTTGTCGCAGCCTCCGGTGGCCACCAAACCGTCGAACCGTTCGGCGTGCATCACGGCTTCGACCGAGTCGCAGATCACTTCACGGCTCACGAGTGACGCGCGCATTCCTTCGTGACCCATCGAGATGCCGTCGCTGACCGTGATGGTGCCGAACTCCATGGGCACACCCCCGGCCGCACGAACCCCTTCCTTGGCCGCCTCGGTGAGACGACGCAACGACATGTTGCACGGCGTGATCTCGTTCCACGACGAGGCCACACCGACCTGCGGTTTGTTCCAGTCGTCGTCGGTCAGGCCGACGGCGCGCAACATGGCGCGAGAGGCAGCTTTCTGGATGCCGTCGGTGACATCGCGGCTGCGGGGTTTGACATCGACCGGAGTTCCGTCTGCGGGAGCCATACGTTCCACGGTAGCCGTGGGACCGGCCGAGGCATCAGGCGCCGCTGGCCTAGCGGGTCGGCGACTGCGCGGGTGCTCGCCCCGTTCGAACCGCATTCGACTGATTCGGCGACTTCAAGAACACGAAGAGCACCGGCAGCAAGTAGGCGAGGTACGCGACGAAGCGGATGCGCTCGGTCTCGGCGTGCCAACCGAAGAACCCCTTCATAGAGTCGTAGAACGACCCGGAGGCCCACGCACCCGACGTGATGGTCCAGATCGGATCGATGAGCAGGCCGGTCTCGAGACCCATCGCTTCGCGGAACTCGTGGACCGCCTTGCCGACCAGACCGGCCGCGAACAAGATCAGGAGAACACCCGTGATCTGGAAGAAACGACGCAGGTTCAATCGGTTTCCACTGCGGTAGACGATCACTCCGAGCGCCGCCGCCACGACGAGGCCCAGAAGGCCGCCGATGACGACCTCCGAACCCGACGCCGAGCCGGTCTCGGCACCGAGAAGGAACAGAACGGTCTCCAGACCTTCGCGAATCGTGGCCACGAAGGCGATCACCACGAGGGCGGTCGTGCCCGTCGCAGTGTCGACCTTGTGACGCAGTTCGGCACCCAGCGAACGGGCGTTGGCGCGCATCCAGAAGATCATCCACGTCAGAACCGACGCCGCGGCGACGGCGATCACACCTTCGGTGATCTGTTCGGCGGTTCCGTGCAGTTCACCGACGGCGGCGAAGATGATCGCGCCGGCCACCACGCACAGACCAACCGCCAGGCCGGTTCCGCGCCACACCGCGCCGACTTCGGCACGCCGGCCGGTCTTCACCAGGTAGGCCACGAGGATGGCCAGGACGAGGGAGATCTCCAGACCCTCGCGCAGTGTGATCAGGAACGACGCACCCATCACCCCGAATGTTAGGCGCACCTAACATTTGACGTCAACCCGGCCCGGTTCGGCCGGGCGGCTACTTCTTGCGACCGAACCCGAACAGGTGCTGGCCGACCTTGCGCATCTGGATCTCCTCGCTGCCCTCGGTGATCCGGTAGCGGCGGTGATGTCGGTAGATGTGCTCGAACGGCATGTGCCGGCTGTAGCCCACGCCACCACAGGTCTGCATCGCACGGTCGGCGGCGTCGCAGGCCAAGCGATTCGCGCGGTAGTTGCACATCGCGACCAGGTGGGTGAACTCCATGAACCCTTCGACGTCGGGTCGATCGTCCTTCACCGAGTTGTCCATGAGCCACGCCGTGGAGCGGATCAACTGGCGGAGCATCGCGGCCTCCGTGTGCATCTCGACGAGTGGGAACTGGATGCCCTGATTGCTCGAGAGCTTCTTGCCCCACGTGATACGCGAGTTCGCGTAGGCCACGGCTTCGTTGATGCAGTACTGAGCGGCTCCGAGCGACGATGCCGCCTGCCGAATTCGATTCTCGTGCACGAAGTGCTGCGCGAGATCGAGACCGTGGTCGAGTCGGCCGAACAAGGCCGAGCTCGGCACGCGGACGTCTTTCATGCTCACTTCGGCGTGATCGGTCGGCATGTTGAACGTCCACCAGAAGAAGTCGACGTTGAAACCGGGCGAGTCGGTGGGCACCAGGAAGGCCGAGATGCCGATGGGGCTCCCCGGCTCGCCGGAGGTTCGCGCGAAGATGATGTCGTGGGTCGCGTGGTGCAGCCCGCTGTTCCAGCGCTTCATTCCATTGATGACCCACTCGTCACCGTCACGCACCGCCGTGGTCTCGAGGTGCGTCGCGTCGCTTCCGTGATTCGGTTCGGTGAGACCGAAGGCGAGGCGCTTCGTCCCGTCGAGGAATCCGGGCATCCACTCCTTCTTCTGCGCTTCGGTACCGAAGTCGCGCATCATCAGCACGGTCGGGAAGTTGCCGACGATCGACGACTCGTTCTGCAGGTCGTTGTGGAGTCCGAGTCCCTTGGTCGCGAGATGTTCGCGGATGATCGCCATCTCGAGATTGCTCGCACTCCGGCCTCCGAACTCCTTCGGAAGAGCCAAGCGCAACCAGCCGGCGGCATCGGCTCGACGGCGCATTTCGCGAAGCAGGTCCTCCCATTCGGCGCGCGGGACTCCGCCGTTCTCGAAGTCGGTGCGGGCCCACTCGCGACGGTGATCGAAGAACCGCTCGTTGTCGTCCTGGGCCTGCAGCGGCTTGATCTCCCGCTCGATGAACTCGTCGAGTTGATCGAGCGTGCGCTGAATGTCGGCGGGAATGGCGAAGTCCATGGGCCGACCGTAACCCAGGACCCGCGGCGGACTCCCGGTTGTAGCGTTCCGTTCGATGTCGGAAGTTCCCGTTTCGCCCTCGCAGTTCCCGATCGCGGTGTTCCTCGGCATGACCGTGGAGAAGACCGGCGTCGGAACCGCTCGGGCCGAAGTGACGATCGACGAACGACACCTCAACCCGAACGGCGTCGCCCACGGGTCGGTCGTGTTCACCTTGGCCGACACCTCCATGGGTGCGGCCACCATGAGCATCCTCGACGACGGCCTCTTCTGCTCGACCATCGAGATCCAGGTTCGCTACCTGCGCGCAGCCGGCCCCGGCCGCCTGGTGGTGGAAACCACGGTGGTGAAGCCCGGTCGGCGCATCGTGCACCTCGAGTCACGCGCCGTCGACGAACAAGGTCGACTCGTCGCCACCGCCACCGGTTCGTACGCGGTCCTCGGCAACTGACTCGTCGTCTCGTGGGCTTTCCGCATCCGACCCTCGATGTCCCCGGCGATTGGCCGGCCGTTCTCGCCGAACTCGACCGTCTCCAGGCCCCCGACGAGCGATCGCGCGACCTTCGCCGACTTCTCGCGACGCGCGATCGGCCGTCGCCGCGTCCCGACGACGTCATGCCCGCGCACATCTGCGCCACCGCGTGGGTCCTGTCGCCCGACGGCGAACACGCGATCTTCGTTCGCCACAAGACCTTGGGTTGGAGCACTCCGGGCGGACACGTGGAGATCGGAGAGAACACACACGATGCGGCCCGTCGCGAACTCGAGGAGGAGACCGGACTCACTCGGTTCGATACTCGACTCATCGGCAACGGTCCGGCCGTCGTGCACACCACCGACACCAACAACCCGCGTGATCATCGACACTGGAACGTGGGCTGGTTGATGACAGCCGACATGGACGCACCGTTGTCCCCCGTCGAGGGTGCGCGGTGGTTCGCATGCGACCGACTTCCCGATGGACCACCCGACATCGCCGCCACCCTGCCGATTCTTCGCACTCTCCTCGCCCGCGACACGCCCTGAACGGTGCGTCGACGCCCCGACACCTCTACGCTCTGATCGATGCCCGACACCACCTTGTCCCCCGGCACGGTCGCGGCCGCCCTCGAACAGCAGGGGTACCTGTGCGACACCGGTCTGGCCACCGCGGTGTTCCTGTCGCTGAGTCTCGAGCGGCCACTCCTCCTCGAAGGTGAAGCCGGAGTCGGCAAGACCGAGTTGGCCAAGGTGCTGGCCCGTTGGACCGGCGGAGAGTTGATTCGCCTGCAGTGCTACGAGGGAATCGACGCCAATCAGGCCGTGTACGACTGGGACTACTCGCGTCAGTTGCTGCATCTGCGCGCCGCCGAAGCCAGCGGCGAGGCCCGCAACTCGGGCGCTGAAGTTCTCGAGAACGAGCTCTACGCCGAGCGGTTCCTGGTGAAGCGCGCGGTGCTGCGCGCACTCGAGCCAGCCGCCGCCCGTCCAGTTCTCCTGATCGACGAGATCGACCGCGCCGACGACGAGTTCGAGGCCTATCTGCTCGAGGTGCTCTCCGACTATCAGGTGACCATTCCCGAAATCGGAACCGTCCGCGCCGCCGTTCCACCCATCGTGGTGCTCACGTCCAACCGTACCCGCGACGTGCACGACGCGCTGAAGCGCCGTTGCCTGTACCACTGGGTCGAGCATCCGTCGTTCGAACGCGAAGTCGAGATCGTGCGCCGGCGTGTGACCGGAGTGTCCGACCAGTTGGCGCGTCAGGTGGCGGCGCTCACCGAGACGATGCGCGGCCTTCATCTCTACAAGCCCCCCGGAATCGCCGAGACCATCGACTGGGCCACCGCTCTGGCCCGACTCGGTGCGTCGACGATCGACGAGTCGCTCGTTCGCGCGACTCTGGGAACCGTGCTGAAGTACCGCGAAGACCAGGAACGAGTCACCAACAACGGTCTCGATCAGGTCATCAAGCAGGCCCTGCAGCGCAGCCTCGTCGCCTGACATGGTCGGCAACACCACGGTCGCGGTCGATTCACCGGCCGAGCGTCTGGCCGTGGCCTTCAGCCGCATTCTTCGCGGGGCCGGCCTCACCACTCCCGTCGGCAGCGTTCTGCTGTTCGTCGAGGCCCTCGGCAAGACCGGCATCGACTCGCGCGAGGCGGTCTATTGGGCCGCCCGCACCACGCTCGTGCGGCGTCCCGAGGATCTCGGTCTGTTCAATCGAGCCTTCGAAGCCTTCTGGCTGGGTCGAACAGGCGAGGGCTCCACGCAGATCACCGAGACGATGCGGCTCACACTGCAACTCGACGCCGATGACGACGGCAGCGACGAACGCGACTCGGCCGAATCGTCGTCCGACGACGAGACGATCACGTTGCGCTTCTCGGCGATCGAGACGCTCAAGCACAAGGACTTCGCCGACTACACGCCGACCGAATTGGCCGAAGCCCAACTCATGATGAGTCGGCTCCGGCTGGCCGGATCCCCGCGCACATCATTCCGCCACGTGCGGGGACGCGATGCGCGACTCGATCTGCGTCGCACGGTTCGCTCGAGTCTGCAAACGGGCGGCGAGCCGATTCGCCGTCATCATCTCGATCCCGATCAGCGTCTGCGTCGACTCGTTCTGCTCCTCGACGTGTCGGGCTCGATGGAACCGTATTCACGGGCGCTCGTCCGCTTCGTGCAGGCCGCGGTGGCCGGTCGCCAGAAGGTGGAAGCGTTCGCCATCGGGACTCGCCTCACCCGAGTCACTCGCGAACTGTCGAATCGCGATCCCGACCGTGCTCTGAAGCGCGCATCCGATCGAGTGCAGGACTGGAGCGGCGGCACCCGCTTGGGCGATTGCCTGCACCAGTTCAACGACGAGTGGGGAGTCCGCGGCATGGCCCGCGGCGCCATCGTCGTCGTGTTGTCCGATGGCTGGGATCGCGGTGACCCCGATCATCTGTCCGAGCAGATGTCGCGTCTGCACCGGGTGAGCCACAAGTTGGTCTGGGTCAATCCGCTGAAGGTCACACCGGGTTACGCACCTCTGGCTCGTGGAATGGCGGCCGCCCTCCCCCACGTCGACGCCTTCGTGGAGGGACATTCGTTGGCCGCGATGGAAGAACTGGCTCGAGTCATCGGCCAGCCGTGAGTCTCCGACACGGCGGCGAGGCGATCCGGTCCGGCAACGGCAGACTGTGACCATGCGCGAGATCCTCGACGACATCGACCGCTGGCGGGCCAACGGCAAGAAGGTCGCCGTGGCTCGTGTCGTCAAGATCGAAGGGTCCGGACCACGCGATCCCGGTGCCGCGATGGCGGTCAACGAGGACGGCGAAGTCGCCGGCTCGGTGAGCGGCGGCTGCGTCGAAGGTGCGGTGGTGTCCGAAGCGCTGGCCATATTGTCCGAACGGTCGCCCGGACGCATGGTGTCGTTCGGATACAGCGACGACGAAGCCTTCGCGGTGGGCCTCACGTGCGGTGGCACGATCCGACTGTTCATCGAACCCCTCGCTTGGTGACGTGAGTTCGATGTCGCTCTACGAACGATTCCGCGATCTGGTGCGCACGGAGACTCCCGTGGCGCTGGCCACCGTCATCGACGGCCCCCACGTGGGCGCGAAGTTGATGGTCGTTCGCGAAGGCGACACCGAGATCGTCGAAGGTTCGCTCGGCAACGCCGACCTCGACCGCGTGGCGGCTCGCGACGTCGCCGGCGAACTCGAAGCCGGTCGCACCGGTGTCCGCCACTACGGCCCCGAGGGCCAGGCCACCCCGGAAGACCTGGTCGACACTCCCACGGTGTCGGTGTTCATCGAGAGTTTCGCTCCCCCGCCGCAGATGTGGATCTTCGGAGCGGTCGACTTCACCGCCGCACTCGGTCGCGTGGCCAAGGTTCTCGGTTATCGCGTGACGGTGTGCGACGCGCGCGAGATCTTCGCGACCAAGCGCCGCTTTCCGATGGCCGACGAAGTGGTCGTGTCGTGGCCGGCGCCCATGTTCGAACGCCGCGGACACACTCTCGGCCCGCGCGATGCGGTCTGCATTCTCACGCACGATCCGAAGTTCGACGTCCCGGCGATCCAGGGCGCGTTGGCGACCACCGTCGGCTACATCGGTGTCATGGGAAGCCGCAAGACGCACGACAAGCGCCTCGAACGCCTGGCCGAAGTCGGCGTGAACAGCGCCCACGACCTCGAGCGCCTGATGTCACCGATCGGTCTCGACCTGGGCGGCCGTACTCCCGAGGAAACCGCGGTGGCCATCTGCGCCGAGATCATCGCCCGTCGAACCGGTCATGGCGCGACGAGTCTCAGGAACACCTCGGGTTCGATTCACTCGTAGAGATCAGCAACGGTCTTCAAGCGTCGACCTCACCAGCCGACACTGACTAGACGGCTTCGTTGCGGAGATGGATCTCGAGAAGGTCCTCTCGGGCACGAGCGACCCGCGAGCGAATGGTTCCGAGCGGACAACCGACGATCTGGGCCGCATCCTCATAGGAAAGACCAACGAGTTGGGTCAGAACGAACGCCTCGCGACGCTCGGCACTGGTGCCCATGAGCAAATCCTCCACGATGCCGCGTTCGACGGGAAGCGAAATCGGCGTGTCCGCCATCGACTTCAACCGCTCCACGAGACGCCTCTTCCGTCTCAGATTTCGGATGTGGTCGGCGCACACTCTCCGGGCAATGGCGAGCACCCAGGTCTCCACGCTCGATTCGCCACGAAACGTACGGAGAGCCCCCATCATCCGAAGGAAAGTCTCCTGGGTGAGGTCCGCGGGATCGCCCGGCGCACCCAGGGCCGAGCAAAGACTCCACACCCGAGGCTGAAGTGTTCGGATGAGCTCGGCGAGAAGCACGTCGTCCCCCTCCTTCCCAGCCAGGAGGCACTGCAGGAGTCGTTCGTCCTTCCGCACGCGGAAAGTTTGGCACGGCGGTTCGACTTTCGGGAACTTTCCGAACGGATCGAACGACTGTTGAACTCGATGAGCGCAGACGATGACGAAACTCGAACCGGATTCCTGAGACATCCGAAAACCGGCGAGTGTTCACTCGTTCGTGAGTCGATCAGTGCACGGCTCGACAACGAGGAAACCGGCAGCGACCCGGCGCCGATCGAGGAACACCTGAGCCAGTGCCCGGATTGCCGCAGCTTTCTAGAGTTCTCCACCTCACTGAAGCGCGCGGGTATCCGTGAAGCTCCTCTGATGAAGGACATCGCTCCGCTCGTTCTGAAGCAGTTCAGGGTCGGAGCCCTGAAGGGCAAATGGAGCATCGCGCGGGGCGTGCTCGCGGTCTGTGCGGTGGAGGTGATCATCTTCTCGATGCTCGACCTGTTCGGCGGAACGCACGCGAGTCGACACCTCGGGTCATTCAGTGTCGCCTTTGGTGTCGTTCTTCTCAGTGTCGTCCTGCGTCCGACCCGTGCTCGCCTGATGATGCCGGTAGCAGGTGTACTCGCGCTCAGCCTGGTGATCACCGCAGTCTTCGACATGATCAACGGCAACATTCCCCTTGTCACCGAAGCACGGCACATTCCCGAGATCATCAGCGTCGCGATGATCTGGCTGCTCGCCCAACCTCAGTACACCAGGTCGAGACGTACGAATCGCAGTCTCGGTTGGACCCCCTCCGTCGTGGAAAGGAAGCGTGAATCAGCGTGAGCAAGCTGTGGAGGGCGCTCTGGCGCACGCACTTCTTTGCCGGTCTCGTCATCGCGCCCGCTTTGCTGTGGTTCGCCTTCACGGGTCTGATCATCTTGTACACCGATCCAGTTGATGAAGCACTGAATGGCGACGTGATGACAGTGCGTGTCGGTGACGAAGAAGTGCCCCTCGATGCGCAGTTGGCGACGATCCAAGACGAGAATCCGGACTGGGAACTCGCATCGGTCACTCCGGGCCGTCGCCCCGATCGAGCGAACGCGTTCACGATGACCGACGACCAGGGGGTGAACCGCGTCGTCTACGTCGACCAATACACCGGATCGATCACGGGCGTCATCACTTCCGACACCGGCCTCGTCGCATTCGCGAACCGAACCCACGGATCGTTCCTGCCCCGGCAGTACACGATGCCCATTCCCTCGTTGACGGGAATGATCGGCGATGGTCCCGCATTCATCGATGTCGAAGTGGGCGAAGTGATCGTGGAGATCGTCGCCGGCTGGGGACTGGTCCTGGCCATCACGGGCATCTATCTCTGGTGGCCACGCCAGGGAACTCGAAAGAGACTGTTCATTCCACGGTTCAAGGAGGGCGGTCGTCCGATGTGGCGCGACCTCCATGCGTCGGGAGGCACCGTCCTCAGTGTCGGCCTCGTCTTCTTCGTCGTCACCGGACTTCCGTGGGCAACCTTCTGGGGCAACGAATTCTCGACTCTCGCGTCCAAGATCACGCCGAACACCGAGAACTTCTGGGAGTACTCCGGTCCCGCCTCGAACATTCCGAAGGTCGGCGACCTGACCCGCTTCGGTGTCACCGTTCCGTGGGCCACTGCGAACGACTCCATTCCCACGTCGGACGATGACGGCCACGGCGGCCACCACCACTCGTCCGACGACGGCTCCGAGACGGCTGCGCCTCGACCAGCACCCGCTGAGACCGTCGGCCTGGAGGCTGCTTACAGGGCCGCCCAAGCAGAAGGAATGAAGCCCGGCTTTTCCATCACTCCTCCTGTCGATACCGTCGTCGACGACGGCTCGACGGCCTACGGTGCGTACGTCGTCATCAACCCCTGGCCAAGTTCTCTGGGAGAACAAGGGGCTCTCTACCTCGATCAGTTCACCGCCAAGACGCTCGGAACGAGCGACTCCTCGACGTGGGGTGGAATACAACGCATCACCGAGTTCGGTGTGCAGACCCACATGGGAACCCAATTCGGCCTCATCAATCGGATACTTCTCACATCGATCTGCGTGTTGGTGGTATGGAACGTGGTGACAGCCGTCGTGATGTGGAGCCGACGTCGACGCAGCGGCACTCTCGGCGCGCCTCGCAAGCCAGTCGATGAGCGGACCCAGCGGTCGGTCGGAGTCTTTCAGCTGATCCTGAGTCTCATCTACCCACTGTGGGGCGCGAGTTTGCTGTTGGTTCTGGCGGCTCAGCGGCTCCGCAACAGACTCTCGGGGCGGTCCGGCGGACTTCTCGCGGCGGCTTCGGTGGACGGCTGACGACTCGCGAGTCGAAGAAATCCGTCGAGCGTCAGACGATCACGAGTTCGTGGTTGACCCGGTTCATCGGATCGGGACCGGCGTCGGACGCCACCACGATGTCCTCGAGGCGCATTCCCCACTTCCCCGGCACGTAGATACCCGGCTCGATGCTGAAGGCGTGTCCGGCGGCGAGCGGAAGTGCGTTTCCGCTCACGATGTAAGGATCTTCGTGCGCGTCCATGCCGATGCCGTGTCCGGTTCGGTGCACGAAGTAGTCGCCCCATCCGGCCGCCGCGATCACGTCACGGGCCGCCGCATCGACTTCCTCGCACGGAGTGCCCACGACCGCGGA
Organism: Actinomycetota bacterium; assembly: GCA_041159745.1. Classification (GTDB taxonomy): domain Bacteria; phylum Actinomycetota; class Acidimicrobiia; order Acidimicrobiales; family Ilumatobacteraceae; genus Casp-actino8. The sequence goes on from JBEAXP010000082.1 coordinate 44,733, forward strand.
AGCGACCGAAGTTTGCTGGGCCTCGAGCAGAACGGCATACGCCGCGGCCATATCGGCCGGGGGTGTGCCGATGTGGACACAACGCGTGATGTCGCTGCAATATCCGTTCATCGTGCCGCCGAAATCGCACAACACGATCTCACCGGCGCGAATCACGCGCGATCCGGGATGGTGATGCGGCGAGGCGGCGTTCTCGCCGGCGGCCACGATGGCGAAGTTCACCACGTCGTGGCCCTCGGCGAGGATGCGCGCCGACAGATCGGCCGACACTTGGGCCTCGGTGCGACCGACCAACGGAATCTCTCCGGCTTGCAACTGTGCGGCGATGCGATCGACGGCCGCGCCGGCCGCGCGCAAAGCGGCGATCTCGGCATCGTCCTTGCGCATGCGCAGCGGTCCGAGAACCTCGACCGAGCGGAACCACGACACGGAGGGCAGGTGGGCCAACAGATCGACGAGGAATCGAGCCCACATCTGGTCACCCACCGCGACCGTGCGTGCACCCACACTCGTCACCAGCCGCGCGGTGAGGGCGATCGGGTCGTCGGTCTCGTTCCAGGGCAACATCGAGAAGATCTCGGGTCGCTCGACAACGCGCGGGGCTTCGAGTCGCGGGATCACGAGGGTGGCCGGCGCTTCACGCGGCACCACCAACATGGTGAGTCGTTCGAGGGGCATGGCGTGGTACCCGACCAGCCACGGAAGATCGAGGCCCACCGACAGAAGCAGCACGTCGATTCCGCGCTCGGCCATGGCTCGACGCGTGCGCACCATCCGCTGCGCGAACACCTCGGTGGACGTGATGCCCTGCGACACGATCGAATGCCCGCTCACTCTTCGAACACTAATTGCCTTCGGCTCCCGGGAGCCGACCGGGCTCAGCGCGAAACACCCGAGCCGGTGGCGACGATCCGACCGAGTCGCCCCGCTTCGTAGTCGTCGAACGCCTGAATGATCTCTTCGCGGGTGTTCATCACGAACGGGCCGTACCGGGCGATGGGTTCGAGCAAGGGCTCCCCCGACAACAAGAGCACGTCGCAACCGTTCGGGCCGGCCGTGATCGACATCGCTCCGGACGACCGATCGCCCACGACCATGACTCCTTCATCGCCGTCGACACCGTTCACGGCGGCCGAACCGACGAACACGTGGACGAGCGCGGTGTGCCCGTCGGGCACGTCGAACACGATCGATTCGGCCGGCCCGAGCGTCGCGTGGGCGTACGCCATCGGACTGGTGGTCTCGACGATCCCGCGCACTCCTTCGACCTCCCCGGCGATCACCCGAACGACCCCGCCACCGGGCAGGACCCGAGACGGAATCTCGTGCGCCTCGTAGCCCTGATAACGCGGAGGAATCATCTTCTTGGCCGCCGGCAGATTGACCCACAGTTGGAAGCCGTGCATGCGACCACCTTCGCGCATGAGGCGATCGCTCGGCATCTCGCTGTGCACGATGCCGGCACCGGCGGTCATCCACTGCACTGCACCCGGTGTGATGATTCCGTGTCCTCCGTTGGAGTCGCGATGCTCCATCTCGCCGTGCATCATGTACGTGACCGTTTCGAAGCCTCGATGGGGATGATCGGGTGCACCGATGGCCCGGCCCGGCGCGTAGTCGACCGGACCCATCTCGTCGAGCAGCAAGAAAGGATCGAGGTTGTCGACGCGAGCCGTGGGGAACGGTCTCCGCACGACGAACCCGCCCCCTTCGGTCTGACGCACGGCCTGAATGGTTCCGGCGATGGGACGGTTCGTGGTCATGATCTTCCCGTGATCAGGCTTTCACGGTCAGCGTGACCGGTACCTCGGCGGCATCGGCCGACTGACGGGCGTGATAACTCGACCGAGTGAGCGGACTGGCTTCCACATGGGCGATTCCGAAACCTTCGCCGATCCGCTTCCAGCGCGCGAACTCGTCGGGGTGGATCCACCGCGCGACCGGCAGATGGTGCGACGTGGGTCGCAAGTACTGGCCCATGGTCACGATGCTCACGCCGACGGACGCCAGATCGGCGAGACAGCCGTCGACTTCCTCGACCGTTTCGCCCATACCGAGCACGAGACCGGACTTCGTGGTGAGACCAGCCGTCCGAGCCGCCGACAGAACGCCGAGACTGCGTGCGTAACCCGCCGAAGGTCGCACGGCTCGCTGCAGACGAGCCACCGTCTCGATGTTGTGATTGAACACATCGGGACGCACGGCGAAGAGAGGCGCGAACGAGGCCGCGTCGCCTTTGGCGTCGGACACCAGCGTCTCGACACGGGTATGCGGACTGCGCTCGCGAATGGCTTCGACACAGGCCGCCACGTGAGTCATGCCGCCATCGTCGAGATCGTCGCGCGCGACCATGGTGAGCACGGCGTGGGAGAGATTCATGCGCACGACCGCCTCGGCCACTCGCTGCGGCTCGTCGGTGTCGGGGGACTCGGGCTTGCGCGTGTCGACCAGACAGAACCCGCACGCGCGAGTGCACCGCTCGCCCAGCACCATGAAGGTGGCCGTGCCGTCGCGCCAGCATTCCGACAGATTCGGGCACCCGGCCTCTTCGCACACGGTCACGAGTCCGAGGTCGCGCAGCGTCGATTTCACGGCCAGCACTTCGGGACCGATCGACACCTTGGGTCGTAGCCACTCGGGTTTGCGATCGGACAGTTCGAGACCGGTCGAGACTCCGGCGTCGTTGAGGCGCGCGTTCGAGCGGGTGCCGACGCGAACCGGCTCACCCGGACCCTCGCCGCGCGAGAATCGAGACAGATCTTCGGGCCGATGCAGCCAGGCGACGTCCTGCCGCTCGACCGAGCCGTTCGCCCACCGCTCGGCGGCCAGGCGAACGACGATGTCGACGACGGCTCGCATCTCGACATCGATGCCCTCCTCGCGCAACGACGTGACCGGACGGTCGCCGATGCCGCACGGGACGATGTGCTCGCGCATGTAGGTGAGGTCGGTGGAAACGTTCAACGCGAAGCCGTGCATCGTGCGGCCGTTGGCGAGGCGAACACCGATCGCGCAGATCTTGCGCGGATTCGGACCGTGAACGTCGACCCACACGCCGGGAAAGTCGGGCAACCTCCCGGCATCGCGCACACCGAGTTCGGTGAGCGTATCGATCACGATCTGTTCGACGGCGCACACGTGTTGCGAGGCGCCGATGCGGTTGTCGAGCGAGATGATCGGATAGCCCACCAGCTGGCCGGGACCGTGATACGTGATGTCGCCGCCACGCTTCACCGACACGAAGTCGGCACCGACCTCGGCCGGAACGCACTTCAGATTCTTCTCGAGTTCGGCCCGCGGACCGTAGGTGAACACGTGCGGGTGCTCGAGCAGCAGCAGATGGTCGTCGTGGCCGTGCTCGAACAGTGCGGTCTGGAGCGCCAGAGCCTCCGAGTAGGGAACCCGGCCCAGCCAACGCGCTCGAAGCATCGATCAGATCTCGGGTAGCCAGTCGCGGGTTTCGAGGATGTCCTTCACGCGAACCAGGAAGCCGGCGGCGTAGGCGCCGTCGAACGCGCGATGGTCCCAGCTCATGGCCAGGTTGCCGGTGGGATGAATGGCGATGCTCTCGCCTCCCGACGGCAAGGTGACGACGACCGGACGGCGCACGATCGCGTCGGTGGACAGGATCGCCACCTGCGGCTGGTTGATGATCGGCATGGTGAGCACGGATCCAGCCGAACCATTGTTGGAAATCGTGAAGGTTCCACCCGAGATCTCGTCGGGCGACAGCTTGCGGCTGCGGGCGCGGGTGGCCAGATCGTTGATCTCGCGAGCGATCGCTCGCAGACGCTTGCCCTCGGCACTGCGCACGACCGGAACGAGCAGACCCTGATAGTCGAGGTCGACGGCGATGCCGAGGTCGACGTAGCGGTGCACCACGAGATCGTCGCCGTTGATGCTCGCGTTCATGTGCGGGAAGTCGGCCAACGCATCGACGACCGCCCGAGCGATGAAGGGCAGGTACGTGAGGCTGAAGCCCTCTTGAGCCTTGAACTCGGCCTTCACGCGATTGCGCGTGGAGTCGACGTTGGCGTAGTCGACCTCGACCACGCTGAACGCGTGCGGACTGACGTTCTTCGACATGACCATGTGCGAGCCGGTGGCCTTGCGAATCTTCGACAGCGAGATGACTTCGTCGCGATCTCCGACGCGCACCGTGGGTTTGGGAGCGGCGGGCGCCGGAGCAGGTGCCGGAGCCGGTGCGGGAGCCGAGCCGGCGGCCCCCACCACCGCGATGACCGCACCGACGGGAACCGTTTCGCCTTCCGGCACACGAATCTCGGTCAGCACACCGGCGACCGGTGACGGCACTTCGGTGTCGACCTTGTCGGTGGAGACTTCGAACAACGGCTCGTCGGCCGCCACGGTGTCGCCGACCTTCTTGAACCAGCGCGTGATGGTTCCTTCGGTGACCGTCTCACCCAATTGCGGGAGCGTGACCTCTGCCATCGTGATTCCTCTCGATTCTCAGGCGTTCAGGCTTCGTCCGGTGAGCGACAACACGGTCTCGCCGAACAACTCGGACAGACTCGGGTGCGGTTGCACGAACTCGGCGATTTCGTCGACGGTGGCTTCCCAGTTCACGGCGAGATAGCCGCCCGACAACTGCTCGGTGACCCACGGACCGACCATGTGCACGCCGAGCACTTGCCCGGCCGAGCCATCGGCGTTGCGCTTGGCGACGATCTTCACGAGACCATCGACTTCACCGAGGATCTGGGCGCGACTGTTGGCGCGGAACTGATGCTTGGCCACCACCACGTCGAGGCCTTGTTCCTTGGCCGCGTCCTCACCGGGTCCGGCCCAGGCCACTTCGGGGTGGCAATAGATGGCCCACGGCACGCGGTCGTAGGCGATGGGTGCCGGGCCTTCGCCCAACATGTGCTTCACCGCGAGGATCGCTTCGGCGTAACCGACGTGCGCCAGTTGCGGAGTGTTGATGAGGTCGCCGACGGCGTAGACGCCGGGCTCACCGGTACGACACCACGGGTCGACCTCCACGAATCCGCGTTCGGTGACCCGCACCGCGGTTCCCTGCAAGCCGAGCAGATCGGCGAAGGGGCGACGACCGACCGACACCACCACGGCATCGACCTCGAGTTGTTCGCCCTCGCCGAACGACACGACGGTGCCACCCGATGAGTTGGGCGTGTGGCCCTTCACCATCACGCCGGTGCGGATGTCGATGTTCTTCTTCTTGAACGACTTCACGACCACGTTGGCGACGTCGGTGTCGAGACCGGGAAGGATCTTGGGCAGACCTTCGAGAATCGTGACCTTCGAACCGAGGTCGGCGAAGGTGGAGGCGAATTCGCAACCGATCGCGCCACCGCCGATGACGGCGACCCGCGCCGGCACGTGATCGAGATCGAGCACCTCGTCGCTCGTCATGATCGGTCCGCCGCGATCGAAACCGGGAATCGTGCGCGGCACCGAGCCGGCGGCGAGGATCACGTTGGCGCCCTGGATGACGGCGGACGATCCGTCGCTCATCGACACGTTCACGGTCCGGTTGGCTCCGAGCGATCCGGTGCCGTTGAACACGGTGACCTTGCGCGACTTGCAGAGCCCGCCGATGCCCTTCACCAGACCGTCGACGATCTTGCGCTTGCGCGCCTGGGTGACGGCGAAGTCGACCGACGGCGCCGACGAGTTGATGCCGAACTCGGCGGCATGGGCCACGTGCCGGTACACCGATGCCGTCTCGAGGAAAGCCTTGGCCGGGATGCAGCCTCGGTTGAGGCAGGTGCCGCCGAGCGCATCGCGTTCGACCAGGGCCACGTTGACGCCAGCCGACGCCGCGTACAGCGCGGCGCCGTATCCGCCCGGACCTCCACCGATCACGACGAGATCAAATTGCTCGGCCGTACAGACCACCTCCGCGAACCATGCGCCCGAGGCGCTGTGCAGGGGATAAAGGTAGCGGGTGCGACGTGCTTCCGAAGGACCTGATGACCCCTGTCATGCCCCGGCGACGCCTTTGTCGAACCGGTTACCCGCTGGTCACCGGGCCGTCGCACACGAGACGGTCAGGGTTTCCACTGACTCTGCTCGCCGGCCCGCGTGTAAGCCACCGCCTGCAAAACCTCCACGGCCACGAATCGGACGGTGCACGTGATCGAGCCCTCGGATGGCACGACCGTCCGAGCGTCACAGGCGCCCGATGCCACGGCTCCACTGGGTTCGGTGATGTCACCGTCCCCGAAGAGTCGCCAACCCTTCAGAACGCTCTCACCCGGTACACCGGTCATCGTCACCACGGCATCGGTTCCCTCGGGTCCGATGGTCACGCGATCGACGGACACGGTCATGTCGCCCAGCCGTGACGACTGGCCGACGGAGAGGAACCGGACCTCCTGACGGTCTCCCGCGAGTTGGAACGCGAACACCACACCGGCCAGCAGGATGAGCAACGCGCAACCCGCCGACAACAGGAGCAATGTTCGGGTCTTCATGTGACGTTCAGCCTACGAATGAGTCGTGGGATCTGCGCTCCTGATCAGGCAGGCCTTCGCACTCGGTCGTAGCCTGACCCCGTGTCCCCCCGCACCATTGCCATCACCGGCGCCAGTGGCCTCATCGGCACTGCTCTCGCCGACCACCTGACCCGACGCGGTGATCGCGTCGTTCGATTCACCCGCTCGGGTTCGTCGAACAACGATTCCATCGCATGGAACCCGGCTTCCGGCACCATCGACGCCGAGCGACTCCGCGGAGTGGACGCCGTCGTTCACCTGGCCGGCGCCGGCATCGGCGACAAGCGGTGGACCGACTCGTACAAGCGCGAGATTCTCGAGAGCCGCACCAAGAGCACATCGCTTCTCGCGTCGACCCTGGCCGGTCTGAGCGATGGCCCCAAGGTTCTGTTGTCGGGTTCGGCCATCGGTTACTACGGCGAATCCGAGACCGCATCGTTCACCGAGCAATCGGCGGCCGGCATCGGATTTCTCGCCGACGTGTGCGTGCAGTGGGAAGCGGCAACCGAAGTCGCCGAGAAGGCCGGCATCCGTGTCGCTCACCTGCGAACCGGAATCGTGCTCAGCCCGCGCGGCGGCGCCCTCAAGAAGTTGCTGCCTCTCTTCAAACTCGGAGCCGGCGGCCGCATGGGCTCGGGCCGTCAATGGCAGAGCTGGATCTCCATCGATGACGAAGTGCTGGCGATCGATCACCTTCTGTCGTCGTCGGTGACCGGAGCCGTGAACCTCACCGCCCCCCAACCCGTCACACAGGCCGAGTTCACCAAGACGCTGGCCCGAGTTCTGAAGCGTCCGGCGTTCGTCCCCGTCCC